>CAYNDB010000001.1:0-19918 GCA_964395915.1 uncultured Nitrospinota bacterium
AATTAAAATGAAGGTCGATATGACTGCCGTCGGTATCTTTATATTCATCCAGCCTGTAACCAGACAATACCGCGCCAAGGTTTGAAAGGACAACCTCCGTTACACCGTTTTTTATGCTGATAAGCCGCTTGCCTTCAACCTGTCTAACCTCTTGCGTTTGCGCTTTCTCTTTTTTCCCGCTACCAGGAACTGGAAAAGACGATGGCCCCTCCTGTCCAGGTATCGGCCCCGGACTTACGCCACCCGCAAGTCTCGTGGCGACTTCAGGTTTAGGTTTCAGCCCGGGAGTGGCCGTCTTGTCGTCAAGTGGTTGTTCAGGCTTTTTCCCGGCTTGCTGGCGCTGCTGCTCAATATACGCGCCAAACCTCCAGTCGTAATAAAGGTTATATGCTATTAAAAGCGTCATGCCCGCCATGAGGGCGATCAGTAAATTTCTATCCATGCCTACGGAACCGGATCCGGACCCCCCTTGTGAAACGGTGTGCAGCGGAGCAACCTTTTAGACCCCAGCCACATTCCTTTTAGCGCGCCGTATTTCTCCACCGCCTCAACCGCGTATTGAGAACAGGTCGGATAATATCCGCACGACGGGGGTAAAACAGGGGAAATAAACAAACGGTACCCCTTGAGAGCCGCTATAAGTAATTTTTTCACGATATTCATAAAATTCTCAGGTCAAGTGACAACCGTTTTAGCAAGGCAGGATCAGGTTACGTACCGGAAAAAACAAGTGTCACCAAAAAGGGGTCCCATAAAATCGTGGCGTTTAAACTACAATCGGGCGGCAAATCTTAAAAACTCCTTCTGCGCTTCCCGAAAAGTAAACGGCTGAAAATCGTGGTAGGCTCTTATGATCAGGTCAATATCAGTCGTCAAGCTTGATCTGTGCAGCCGGAAAATTTCGCGCAATGCCCTTTTCTTTCCGTTTCGGACAGCCGCGTTGCCAGCTTTCCTCGATACTACCAATCCTAGCCGCGATCTCTTAAGCTTGTTCGACAGGTATATGAATTCCATCCTGTCGCCGCGAAACTTTTTTCCCTCTTTGAAAACCTGATCGAATTCTCTTTTTTTAAGTAGCCTGTATTCTCTGCCGAACCGGAAATCACCGGTCTTTGTTAAACTGCTAGCCTTTGGCGACCTTTCGCCCTTCTCCTTTTCAGGACCTGTCGTCCTCCGCGCGTCTTCATTCGCGCCATGAACCCATGCGTCCTTTTCCTTCGTATGCCGTGCGGTTGATACGTGCGCTTCACGTTCCTTCTCCTTCACCGATCATTTATTGCTCTAAAAACAATTGATTAATCTATTATGAAACTAGCTTTGCAGTCAAGCCTGCATTGAGGCCCTCTACCTGGCAAAATATACATTTTCAACTATTGTATCAAATAATACAATAAGTTAAACCAATTATTGCCTTTTTTTTATTAAAAATATGTGATCGTCATCCTGCTGGGCGTGGGACATTATCCGGGCTCCTGTGAATTTACAAAACACATCAAAATCCAAAACACTTCCACTGCCGTCGGTCACCACCCGCAAAATCTGGCCGCTTTCAAGCCTGTCCATCGCCTCTCTTGCCTTCGGTATCAGCAGATAACACTCCTCACCACGGATGATTATAGCGGCATGTGGCTCCATCACTCTCCAATCGATATTAAGCCTTGGCGCCCGCTTCTTTGGAAAGCCCCAGAACTCCCCGTTGAAGCGCAAAAATCTCTGTACATCCTTTATCGGCAAAGTCCATTAACGTATTCAGCGTCTCCCGGCTGTATGGCTCCTCCTCCGCCGTTCCCTGCACTTCCACCAGCAAGCCGGATTCTGTCATCACAACGTTCATGTCGACCTCCGCCGCGCTGTCTTCTTCATAGTTGAGGTCGAGAATCGGGGCGCCTTCAAACATGCCCACCGAAGTGGCGGCCACAAGCTCCCTTATAGGCATGGTCGCTATCATCTCGTCTTCCACAAGCTTGCTCATGGCGTCGTACATCGCGACACACGCTCCTGTGATCGACGCCGTGCGTGTCCCGCCGTCCGCCTGAATAACGTCGCAGTCAATTGTCACGGAACGCTCTCCCAGCCTGGGCAAGTCCACAACCGCCCGTAGCGACCTTCCTATAAGCCGCTGGATCTCCATTGTCCTGCCGCCCGCGCCTTTGCGTTCTCTTCGCACTCGCTCGGATGTGGCGCGAGGCAGCATGGCGTATTCCGCTGTCACCCATCCTTTGCCGCTGTTTTTCAGAAAGGGCGGCACCCTCTCCTCCACCGTAGCGGCGCAAAGAACCTCCGTCCGTCCCACCTTGATGTATGCCGAACCTTCCGCATGAAGGCTTATGTTTCTTTCTATCGAAATCGGCCGAAGCGCGTCTTCGATCCTGCCGTCATTTCTTTTGTCATTCATATCCTATATATCCACTATATCCACAAGTTCAAATTTTTCGACAACGATATCACCCAGCATCCTTTGCCCCACCTCCACGCTGCGTTCGGGTGAGTCGGTCACCGCTATTATAACGGAGCCTTTGCTTTCCGTGTCCGCCATGATTCCCAACTCCGAAAGTTTTTCCAACACAAGCTGTGCCGTCCTCTCTGCGGAGTCTATGAGGGAAACTTCCGGACCCAAGGTATCGCGAATAGTGTTTTTAAGTAAAGGATAATGTGTGCAGCCAAGCACAAGGGTGTCAATGGCTCCAACAAATTCGCCAAGATACTCCCGCGCGATGGCGCGCGCTATATCGTTGTCTACCCATCCCTCTTCCACAAGCGATACGAAAAGCGGACACGCCTTGCTTGTCACCCGGGACTCTGGAGCGAGAGTATTGATCGCCTCGCTATAAGCTCCGGAGCGAATTGTGGCTTCCGTACCGATAACCCCGATTCTGCCGGCGTTCTGCGTCACTGCGGACTTTACTCCACCTTCCACGACGCCCAATACGGGCGTGTCGGAAATATTGGCAAGCTCGGGAATGGCGTAAGCTGAAGCCGTATTGCACGCCACCACAACCATTTTAACGTCTTTATCCAGAAGGAAGCGCATGTTGTTTAAAGAATATCGAACTATCGTTTCTTTTGATTTCGCTCCGTATGGCACTCTGGCGGTATCCCCCAGATAGACGACTGATTCTGAGGGAAGCGCCCGTTTTATCTCCCGTAACACGGTAAGGCCGCCTATCCCGGAATCAAAGACTCCGATTGGTCTGTTATCGCTCAAGTATTATTTTCCACTTCTTCCGTCTCTTCAGTGGCTTTTTCTTCCAGAACAAAAGAGAAATCGGATTCAAACGCCCGTGTGATATCTACATGATCCACAAAAAAATCAGTCTCTTTATCATCAATCAGTATCCTGATTCCATTTATTTCCCCGAAGTTTTCCGACACGGTATTGACCAGGCTATAAACCGCCAGCAACTCTGTCCACACCCCTCCTTTAAATTTTCTGCGGAAATCGCCGTCAAGCGATACCACGGCCGTGGTATCGTACACAAACACTTCCCGTACAACCATCTCCTCAGGGAAAAGAGATGAAGAGGCGGCTTCTTCGTCGAACAGCGCCTTCAACGCCCCATATATCTTCTCCTCCACTGTTTCACCTGTGTCTATCATTTTTTCCAGCCTGCTAAGCCCGGTATGGTTTTTGTCCGCCACGAATAAAGATATCGCGGTCTCTGTCTTTAAGCCTGACGCAGGATCCATTGAAATCCGCTGCGTAACTAATATCGGCTTCTCAATATCCGGGCTCGGTGAAAACCAAAGAGTAACGCCCAAAAGAGCAAGAACGCCTATAAACTTCCAGTTTACAAAAAACCTCCAGAGGCTGCGGGGTTTTCGTTTTTTGCGAAGAGGAATATTATCTTTCATTCCAGCTCGTTCCGGATTTTCACAGCTCCAGATTTTTCCAGAAAACCGGTTATGGCCCTGCCAAGAGCGCTGGCTATACTGTTCAGATATCGAGGGTCATCCAGCTCCAGCTCATCTTCAGGGTTCGACAGGTCCAGCGGCTCAACAATCATAGCCGGCATGGCAAGCCCTCCCAGCAGAAGCTTGTCGCTCATAACAATATCAATCCCACGGGCAGGGTTCAGGATATTAAACTCTTCCACCGCCTCCTCCGCCAAACTTTTACTTTCATCGAAATACTTTTGATTTATCGCCGCCCATTCGTCTGGTGAAACATCGTTCTTGTTCTCTTCTCTGCTTTTAGAAATAAATACTTTTACCGAATGCCTTCTTGGAACAATCGCCCCATCCGCATGAATGCCAAGATAGAGAACGGCTCCACTTTTGTTGGCCATGTTTATACGTTCTATAACGGATATCTCCGTATCATCAAAACGTGAGCTTATAACTTCAATCCGTTCATCCTCCGCCAATGATCTTTTAATGTCTTTGGCGATATTCAGAGTAATGTTTTTTTCCAGGATGAACTTTTCTCCCATTGCGCCAAGATCACTTCCGCCATGGCCCGGATCAAGAAAAACTCGCACAGGCTCCGCTTTTTGTTCCGTTTCGGGAAGATCATTATCTTCACTATTAACCTGTTCAGCTTCGGGAAGGTCATTGTCTTCATTCATGATATTGAAAACACTCTGGGCGGAAGAATAACCGCTAAAGAAAATCAGGAACGTGGCAAGAAGAAATACGTTTTTTATAAAAGACATAAGAGCGACCTGACACCGGTGGAATAACCCGGCTCTTTATATGCCATTCCAGTCATACGTCAAGCTGTCGAACTTCCAATGCGTGGTTTTGAATAAACTCCCTGCGCGGCTCGACCTGGTCGCCCATAAGAAGTGTAAAAACAGTATCCGCCTCCACAGCGTCGTCTATCCTCACCTGGGTCAGGTTCCTTCTGGCCGGGTCCATCGTCGTCTCCCACAACTGATCCGGGTTCATTTCACCAAGCCCCTTGTACCTCTGGATGCTCAACCCCTGTTTGCTCGACTTTAATATGTGAGTTACAAGCGTTTCGAAATTTTCCAAAGTTATCTCGGCGCCTTTTTCATCGGTGAGAATGAAAGGAGGTTTGTTATAATTATCCAGTTGCCGCCTGATTGCGTGCAATCGTTGATATTCAACCGATATTACGAGGTCCCAGTTTATTTTTTGACGTTTGCCTGCGCGTTTGTCAAACCATTCCAGGGCATAACCCCCATGCTCTTCATCAGCGACTATCTCCACGGCATACTCAAAGTCTTTTAACTCATCCAAAAGTTTCGCAAGGTTTTCTTTTTCCAGAAAAAACTCTTTACCAGCGATATTTTTATCCAGCATCGGCTCCACAACAGCTTTTGGATATCCGCGCCGCACAAGGTTATTCAACATTTTCTGGTGATCTATCATCCTGTTTACGACATTTACCAGTGTGGAGCCTTCCACTTCTTCAGAGGTTCCTACAATCTTTAAAACAGATCCGGAAAGGCCTGTGTCCAGAAGAAATTCGTTTAGCTCCTTGTCGTCCTTTAAATATTTTTCGGACTTTCCTCTTTGCGCCTTATAGAGCGGAGGCTGGGCGATGTAAAGATATCCTCGCTTGATTATTTCTTCCATATGCCGAAAAAACAACGTCAGAATAAGGGTTCTGATATGAGACCCGTCCACATCGGCGTCCGTCATAATTATGATTTTGTGATATCGCACTTTACTGACATCAAACTCCCCGTGGCCTACGCCGCCGCCAAGAGCCGTCAGTAAAATCCTTATCTCCTGGTTTGAAAGCATTTTTTCAAGCCTTGCTTTCTCCACATTCAATATTTTTCCTTTAAGAGGAAGGATCGCCTGGTATCGCCTGTCGCGCCCTTGTTTCGCCGACCCTCCCGCGGAATCACCCTCAACGATGTATATCTCACACTTCCCAGGGTCTGTCTCCTGACAGTCCGCAAGCTTTCCGGGAAGGATGGAAGTTTCCAGAACACCTTTGCGTCGCGTTAGCTCCCGCGCTCTTTTAGCCGCCTCTCTGGCTTGCGAGGCCATCATCGCTTTGGCCACAATTACTTTTGCGTTTCTCGGGTTTTCCTCCAGGTATTGGGACAAAGATTCGTTTACAGCCTGCGTGACAATTCCTTGCACATCTGAATTGCCGAGCTTTGTTTTTGTCTGCCCTTCAAACTGTGGATCGGGGATTTTAACGCTCAATACGGCTGTCAACCCTTCACGGACATCATCTCCCGTGATACTGACATCGCCTTTTATCAGGCCGTTAGCCGAAGCATACGCGTTTATAGTGCGAGTGAGCGCGGAACGGAAACCGGATAGATGAGTGCCCCCTTCGCGGGTATGTATGTTATTTGCAAAGGTAAATACATCTTCCTTGTAACCATCGTTATAGAGCATCGCAAGCTCTATGACCAGGTTCCCCTTCTCCAGTAATATGTATATGGGAGGTGTAAACAGCGGGTTTTTATTCCTGTTTATATATTCGATAAAAGAAACAATTCCACCTTCATAATGAAACTCTTTCTTTTTGTCCGACCGTTCATCCTCAATTACTATTTTGATCCCTTTGTTCAGATATGAAAGCTCACGAAGGCGCTCCGATAAAATATCGAAATTAAAAGTCGTCTCTTCGAAAATATCATCGTCAGGCTTAAAGGTTATTTTTGTGCCGGTAGAAATTGCATCTCCAATTTCCTTTAAAGGATTGTCAGGCGCTCCCCGCTTGTAAGATTGAACAAAAACCTTACCGTTCCTTCTCACTTCAAGGTCCAGAGTCGATGAAAGAGCGTTTACCACCGATATACCAACACCATGAAGCCCACCGGAAACTTTATATGAATTATTATCGAATTTACCCCCGGCGTGCAGAGTCGTCATAACAACCTCGACAGCCGATATTTTTTTATCAGGATGTATTTCGACAGGGATACCACGCCCGTTGTCGGTGATCGTTATGGAGTTGTCTATATGTATGGAAATATCTATTTCCGAACAATATCCGGCCATGGATTCATCTATGGAATTGTCCACAACCTCGAACACGAGATGATGAAGTCCCTTCGTAGTATTGTCGCCAATATACATGGCGGGCCGTTTACGAACAGCCTCAAGACCCTCAAGGATTTTTATCGATCCAGCTTCATATTTTTCGTTATTTTTTTCCATACGGCCTAATCTTATATATTCTTAATTAATCTATATATTCAGTAGAATGTAATAATAGGAGTGGAGAAATCTGTGTATAACCAGGTAAATCCATTGTAGTTTAAAGCAATATCTTTTTCCACATACCAAATATGCTTTCCACAGATTTATGAATATACCATTTTATAGTTAAGTTGTTATTATTAAATTAACCTGTTTTCAACAGGGCTTCTACAGGTCCAAAGATCTTTTTATTTCGTTTATCTCATTGTATAACTTGGTATTTATCTCAATTTCCTTCTTGATCTTCTTGACAGAGTGCATAACCGTCGTGTGGTCGCGTCCGCCAAACGCTCTTCCTATCTCAGGAAGCGATGTACTGGTGTATTCTCTGCATAGGTACGACGCCACATGACGAGGTAACGCTATGTTTTTAGAGCGGTTTTTCGATTTTATATCGACTAGTTTTATCTTGTAGAAATCGCAGACGGTTTTTTGTATCTGACGCATGTCGACAGACTGGGAAGTGTCGTCATAAATACCTTTCAACGTCTCTTTTACCATTTCTATATTTATAACTCTTCCAGTCAAAGACGCATACGCCATGACTCTGGCGAGACAACCTTCAAGCTCACGGATATTGGACTTTATTTTTTCCGCAAGATAGGTGGAGACCTCTTCGTCAAGACGCACGCCGTTCTGTTTGGATATTTTTTGAAGAATGGCTATTTTTATCTCAAGCTCAGGAGGCTGTATATCGGCGATCAATCCCCACGCAAAACGCGACCGAAGCCTTTCTTCAAGATTGGCTATATCCTTAGGAAATCGATCGGAAGATATAACTATTTGTTTTTTCATTTCAAATAGTGTGTTGAACGTATGGAAAAACTCTTCCTGAGTTCTTTCTTTCCCGCCTATAAACTGTATATCGTCTACAAGAAGTATGTCCAGGTTCCGGTATTTGTTTCGGAAAGATACCATTGCGCCGCGCTGCAAGGAGTTTATCATGTTGTTGACAAACTTCTCCGAGCTTATATAAAGCACGCTGGCCGTAGGTCTTTTTTCTATGACAGCGTTGCCTATAGCCTGCATCAGGTGCGTTTTACCAAGCCCGACACCACCGTATATGAATAAAGGGTTATATACCTCGCCTATTTTAGCGGCGACCGCTTTACACGAAGCGTTACAAAATTCGTTACTTTTACCGACAACGAAATTATCAAAGGTATATTTTTCATTAAGATTTGCCCTTGCCCTTGCCTGCTCCGCAACTTCCTGCCTGGCTTTCAAGGTCGAAGAGGTTCTTTTTTGTTTTGCCGACGCTCCTGCGGGTTTTTGAGATATTTCAAACTTCAGAAATATTTCCTTGCCGGAAAGTTCCCTGATCGTGTTGAGAATATTTTCCTTATAATGTTCTTCTATCCATTCGATAAAGAAATTTGAAGGGACGGCAAGAGTAAGTTGTCTATCATCAAAAGAGACGCAATCGATTGGCTCTATCCACGAGCTGTAATTGTGTGGATTAAGTTTTTCTTTTAAAACGTCTTTGCACTGACTCCAAACAATGGGAAAAGACATATTAATATTTTACTTTCGTCTAATAGGAAAAGGTCATTCTATGGATTACCGTCCTTCTGGTCAAGATGAAAACAGAAACGCTTATAAAGCATGGCTCTAGCGTTTCTTAATAATTCGGACAGCCCTGTGGTCTAACAATGGAAGCTTTTTCCGCGCTTATTGTTGCTATATTTATACCTGTTCAGCTAAAGTTACAAATTCCTGTTTCATAAGACTAAGATTGACTCCAAATGTTTTTTGATAAATAAAAGATGAACTTTTTTCGAGCCTGCGCATCTTTTTTCGACAACCTTAACGAATGGACAGGGAAAGCTGTCTCATGGCTTACGCTTGTTTTAACTTTTGTAACGGCATGGGATGTCACCGCAAGATATCTTTTCAAGTCCGGCTCTGTCGCGATACAGGAGCTTGAATGGCATATATTCGCCATAACTTTTCTTCTTTCAGCCGGTTACACGTTAAAACATCATGCGCATGTCCGGGTGGATATCATTTACGCCCGCTTGGGGAAAAGGGGCCAGGCGGCTATCGACCTTTTCGGATCCCTTCTGTTCCTGCTCCCGTTTTGCGTTTTGATGATCTACACATCCACAGGCTTCATAGAAAGCTCCTGGGCGGTAAGAGAAAGCTCTGGCGACCCAGGGGGCCTTCCCGCCAGATATATTCTCAAGTCGATGATACCGGTAGGCTTTTTACTGCTGGGATTGCAAGGTGTTTCACTGGCTATAAACAGCGTCTTTACCATTATCGGTAAACCTCGGATAAAAGAGGATAAAAGGTGATGTTTGGTGAAATGCCGATGTTTCTGGAGGAATACCTGCCGATATTCATGGTGGGCGCCCTTTTTATCGCTTTACTGCTTGGATACCCGGTTGCGTTCACACTTGGCGGTATAGCCCTCTATTTCGGGCTGGTCGGGTTCGGTCTCGACTTTTTCAACCTTCTGCCGCTTCGTGTATGGGGAATAATGACGAACTTCACCCTGCTGGCGGTTCCGCTTTTCGTGTTTATGGGTGTTTTGTTGGAACGATCCGGGCTTGCCGAAGACCTGCTGGAGACTATGGCGCTACTTTTCGGGAGAATGAGGGGCGGGATGGCGGTGTCTGTTGTTATAGTGGGAGCGTTGCTGGCCGCCTCAACAGGCATTGTCGGCGCGACCGTAGTGACAATGGGTCTTCTAGCTTTGCCGACGATGCTGAAGCGCAATTACAGCCCGGAGCTTGCCACAGGCGTCATCTCCTCGTCCGGCACGTTGGGTCAGATAATACCGCCATCCATCATCCTTGTTCTGTTGGGTGACATCATGAACATATCTGTGGGAGACCTTTTCCTTGCCGCCGTGGTTCCCGGACTTACCCTCGTCACCCTCTATATAATCTGGATCATGTTCATAGCTTTTATCAGGCCGGAATACGCGCCCGCCATACCGGCGGATGAACGCGCCTCCATGTCTCCGAAGGATTTGACCTTACGTGTTATCAAGGTTCTTCTGCCTCCGGCCGCTCTTATCATCGCCGTACTAGGCTCAATATTCATGGGTATCGCAAGCCCGACGGAATCGGCCGCCATGGGAAGCGTGGGCGCCTTGATTCTTACCATAGCGAACAAAAGATTTTCGTTAAAAACGCTCATCGAAGCGATGCGGTCGACAACGCGATTGACATGCATGATCTTTATCATTTTCATCGGCGCCACCACTTTCGGCCTTGTGTTCCGCGGGCTTGGAGGAGACGAATTGATTCGTGAGTTCATGACTGACACTCCTTTCGGAGCTCATGGGGCGTTATTCATGGTGATGGCCGTGTTGTTTATCCTCGGTTTTTTTCTCGATTTTATTGAAATAACATTTATCGTTATTCCTATTATCTCGCCGATCATGACCGATCTTGGTTTCGACCCGATATGGTTCGCCATACTGGTGGCGATGAATTTGCAGACTTCCTTTTTGACTCCGCCGTTCGGATTCTCGCTTTTTTATCTAAAAGGCGTTGCGCCAAAAACGATAACAACAGGCCATTTGTACAGAGGCATAATCCCGTTCGTTGTGATTCAGATTGTCGCGCTTATAGCGCTCATCGTTTTCCCGAAACTTGTCACCTGGCTTCCTGACCTTGCGCGGGCGCGGATGTTTGGGTGACGGAATAACCTCATCTTATTATTATCGACAAAGCCCACAAGCGCTCGCAGCGCCCCACAACCTTTGAGAAAGAAGCCAGGGGTACGGTACGCGCCGCCCCGCGAATCACTTGCTAAATAAAAAGAGACGGTTTACCCTATCGGCAATATTCACATTGGATATTTTAAAGATGAAAAATATTATTTGCGCTGTAATGATCGGTTTGTTCGGGTTTTCGAGCGCGGCATATGCTGTGGAATGGCCCGAACAGCTTAATTTCACAGGGGAATGGAGAACCGTTAAAGAGAGATTTCTTGAAATTGACAGTAAAGAGTATTTCACCATATACCAGACAAAAACCGGGTCTTTGGAGGCGTCCGCCGCCGATCCGGTAGTCGACGGGATTTTTCTCTACAGCGCACACAAGGGAAGCTTCCAAACAGAGCTGGTGGAACTGCTGGAGTTCTGGATGCTGGACGCTGATTCAAAATACACGTTGTTCTACAACAAAAAAGGACACACCCCCATTTTCACTCCGCCCGGAACAAAATAAACTTCATTCCCCTTGATTGGGGAGGAGGGAAGTGCGGGTGAGATGGGGAACCTTGCCTTTTCTCAAATAAAATATTTCAATCTATTTCATAGCAACTATATTTAAATAAAATAAAACTCGAATAAAACACGAAAATTATGTTAAAGTAACTTCCGAAGAATTAGCGCTCCTGGTAAAATTATTCATTCTTTTTGATGGGAAATTATGGGGAAAGAATTCCACGAGTTTCGTGACCCTATTCATAATTTTATTCAAGTCACTAGTGATGAAAGAAAAGTCATCGATTCTCGTCCATTTCAGCGGTTAAGGCATATTCATCAACTGGCTTTAACGTACTTAGTTTATCCAGGGGCCACACATAAAAGGTTCGAACATTCTATTGGTGTTATGGAACTTGCTGGAAAAGTATTTGATGTAGTTACAAGTAATATTGTCCATAATTTTGCAAGGAAAATTATTCCAAATAATAATGAGTTAAGTAATTGGCGCAGTGTTATTCGTATTGCTGCGCTTTGTCATGATATTGGGCATTTACCTTTTTCGCACGCCGCAGAAGATAAGCTTCTTCCAGAAAATTATAATCACGAAAAACTTACTGTTGATTTTATTAAAGGTGATGAAATGGAGGAAATTTGGAAACGTATGGATTCTCCAATGAAATATGATTCAACTTTAATTGCAAAACTTGCAGTCGGTCCCGAAAAATATCCTGATGAAAATTTTAATGATTGGGAGACCATTTTATCTGAAATAATTACGGGAAAAGCTTTTGGCGTTGATCGTATGGATTACCTTTTAAGGGATTCATATCATGCAGGTGTCGCATACGGAAAATTCGATATACATCGGCTAGTTAGCACTCTTCGTATTCTTCCTTCCAATCAGGAATCCGAAGAACTAGAGCTTGGGGTGGAAAGTGGCGGTATTCATTCCGCCGAAGCGCTGGTGCTAGCAAGATATTTTATGTTCAAGCAAGTTTACTTTCACCCTGTAAGAAGAATATATGATATTCATTTGAAAGAATTTTTAACAGAATGGCTTGGCGGAGGGAGTTTTTCAACTGTTTTGGAAGATCATTTAATGATCACTGACAACGAAGTAAACACCGCTATTCTGGAAACTTCGATTAATAAAGATAAAAAGGGGCATATATCAGCTAAAAGAATTGTTGAAAGAAATCATTTTAAACTTATCTATGATGCAGATTATGATCAAACAAAAGAAAACCCCAATTTAAACCCAGCTAAAACAGTGTTTGAGAGATTAAAAAGCGAATATGGCGAAGAAAATGTTCGATATGATGAATATAAAGAGAGGGATGTAAAAATTGATTTTCCTGTTTTGACTACCGATAAAAAAATAGTTTCATTCTACAAAAACACTAAAGTTCTCGATAAACCTATAAGCGCAAGCCTGAAATATGTATTTATCGCTTCTGAAAAAAGAAATGAAGTAGAAAAATGGCTTGAAGAAAATATGAAAGATATTCTCACTTCTAATGAAACAAAGGAGAAGGAATAATGAAAAACCTAGAAAACAGCACGGTCTTGCTTTCTTTGATCGAAAGTCTGAGAGAACATAACAGCTGGTGTGGTGAAACCCATATACAAAAAACGGCTTACTTTTTAAAGAAGTTATTAAATGTACCTTTGGATTTTGATTTTATTCTCTATAAACATGGACCATTTTCATTTGATTTGAGCAATGAGCTGTCCTCAATGATATCAGACTCTTTTATTAAATTGATTCCTCAGAACCCATATGGCCCAAGCTTGGAGAAGGGGGATAGGAGTGAATTGCTTATAAAGCATTTTCCAGAAGCATATAAAAAATATGACAAACAGATAAAATTTATTTCAGGGAAGTTAGGCCAGAAAAAAGTATTTGAGCTGGAAAGAGTGGCGACCGCTTTATATGTGACCAAAGAAGAAGATATTGAAGGCACAGTTGATGCTAGGGCTGGCCGTCTTAATCAATTGAAAAAACATATTAAAATGTCAGATGCAAAAAAAGCGGTAAAAGAAGTTGATGAAATAATTAAGGATGTAGAGGCAATGCGTACTTAGCGAGTTGGTTTCATCTGTGGCCCCATCCGTAGATAGGGCCACAAGCACTACAACTCCTCCAGAACTTTAGCGGCGTGGCCTTTCGCTTTTACCTTCGGGTAAATCTTGGCGACTTTATCATCCGGTCCGATAACAACGGTTGACCTTATAACGCCCATTACCTTTTTTCCGTACATGTTCTTTTCGCCCCAAGCGCCATATTTTTCGTGGATCTTATGGTCCGGGTCGGAGAGTAGCGGGAACGGCAGGTCATATGCGTCCGCCCATTTTTTCTGCGCTTCCGGTTTGTCCCGGCTTATGCCAACTAGCGCCGTTTTTTTCTTTTTAAAATCCGCTATTGCGTCCCGAAACTCGGTCGCTTCGGTCGTTCATCCGCCGGTGTTGGCTTTGGGGTAGAAAAACAGAACGACGCTTTTACCAGCAAAATCTTTAAGCGCCCGTTTTTTACCGTCCTGATCGAGCAGGCTGAACGCTGGAGCCTTTACGCCTTCTTTTAACATATCCGTTCCCTTCAAACAGGTTTACTATTCCAGTTCATCAACAGCTTTCGCTATTCTATCAATACCCTTCTCGATGTCTTCCATGGAAAGCGCGTATGAAATCCGTATATTTTCCGGCGATCCGAACGCCGCGCCCGGAACCACCGCCACCCTTGCCTTCTCAAGCAGGAATTTTGTGGCGTCGTAAGAATCATTTATAACTCCGCCCTGCCACTTTTTTCCGAACCAGCCCGATATGTTCGGGAACACGTAAAACGCGCCCATAGGATTGAGGCACTCTATTCCAGGAATACTCTTAAAGCCGGAAAGAAGCCTGTCCCTTCTCACTTTAAATTGTGACAGCCACTCCGGCAAATGCTTCGGCCCTTTTTGCAACGCCGCAAGCGCCCCGTATTGGGCGAATGTAACCGGGTTGGAGGTAGACTGGCTCTGCACGACGCTCATCGCCTTTATCACGTCTTTAGGGCCGAGGGTCCAGCCGATCCGCCATCCTGTCATGGAGAAGCTTTTGGAAAGCCCGGAGCATATCAACGTATACGGCTTCACGTCCGGGTTGTAATAAGGCAAGGAGCGCAACCGCCCTTCGCCGTAATAGACATCCTTGTATATCTCGTCCCAGACGATATAAAGCTTGTGTTTGATGGCCACTTCGCACACTCCCTTAAGCGTCGCTTCGTCATACACGGCGCCGGTAGGGTTAGATGGCGAGTTTATGACAATGGCGCAGGTTTTATCTGTCACCAGTTTTTCGATATCATCCGCGCTGAACATGAAGCCGTCTTTCTCTTTGGTTTCAAGGAACACGGGTTTTCCTCCGGAAAGCGCCACCTGGTCCGGGTACGACACCCAGTATGGGGTGGGGATGATAACCTCGTCCCCATCGGAGAGGATCGCCTGAAAAATATTGAACAGGGAATGCTTGCCGCCAATGGAGAAAATGGTTTCTTCCCTCACATAGTCGAGGTCTTCAGTTTTTTTGTAATATTCGGTCAGCGCGTCTCGAAGCTCCGGCATCCCGGCGGCGACGGTATATTTGGTTTTCCCCGCGCGCAGAGCTTCTATCGCCGCTTCTTTTACAAAATCGGGAGTGTCGAAATCCGGCTCTCCCGCGCCAAACCCTACAACGTCTATTCCTTCGGCCTTCATCGCTTTTGCTTTCGCCGTGATTTCAAGGGTGGCGGAAGGCTTGATTTTCGATACGCGGTCAGCCAGTTTCATGAAAATTCCTTTAATTCTGTCTCGGTTTAAAATAATAGTTGATGAGACCCTTCGACAGGCTCAGGGTGACATAATGCTGTCGTTCTGAACGAAGTGAAGAATCTCCACAATTAAAACTCATAAACATATCTGTTGTTATACGCGCGATAACGTTAACATTTTGTCCGCGCCTTTTTGAAACTCAAACGGGACAGGTAAAATATTGGCCTTTACGCCTTCTTTTTTCAAGTCCGAAAGCAAATCGCTAATATATTCGCTAGGTTTCGCGTCGAGCCTCATCAATGGGTATATTCTCAACTCGCCGCAACAGACTCGTAACATTTCCCGAACCGAAGCCAGGTGAAACGAGTAATCGAACCTGTCGCCATAGGTGAAAAGAAAATGTCCGCTCAATACAAGGTCGAAAACAGCGTCATCATACGGCAGATACGGCAGTTCCGCCCTGAAGTAGCGGTTTTCCATAACCCCTATAGGATAATCCTCGGCAAACAGACTCAACGCTTCCGTCCGCTTCTTTCTCAGGTTTTCGGGTGAGGAATAATAGTCCCAATTAAACAAGTGGTTAACATGGGACAATCCATCTATAACATGTTCTATGTCGGCTGTTCCCTGGTCGATCATATTTTTAAGGTTTGGCCCATACATCGGGTCCACAGCCACAGCGTGAATTCCCAGCTTTGTAGCTTCGGCCACAAAGGATGACGCCCCGGCCGGACAGTCGAGTACGGTTTTCCCTTCCAGCGCAGGGAGATCAAGGTCGAAAAAGTTTTTATATTCAGAGAGAGTTCTGCCGTAGAAAACAACCCTGTCCAGTTTGAGGTTTTTTTTATTTGCGGACATTTTACATAGTGGTCAGGCTTAAGGTTTTAAAATTACTTTTTCGACTTATCGCCAGAGAGACGGTCGATCAACGCCTCCACCACAGCGGGGGGAGCCAACGATTTTATGTCGCCGCCCAACGCCGCGATCTCCTTAACCAAAGATGATGATATAAACGAGAACTCCTCGCTAGGCATCATGAACACCATCTCGATATCATCCGCAAGCCTTCTGTTCATAAGCGCCATCTGCAGCTCGTAATCAAAATCGGAAACCGCCCTCAATCCTTTGATGATAACTTTCGCCCCGGCGTCCCTCGCAAAGTCGACCAGCAAACACTCAAAAGACGTTACAGTGACGTTATCGAGATCATCGACGGTGTTATTGATATACTCCACCCGCTCGTCCAGTGTGAAAATCGGGTTTTTTTTAGGGTTGTGCGCCACCGCCACGATAAGCTCGCTGAACAAACCGGAGCCGCGGCGTATAAGGTCGATATGACCATACGTTACCGGGTCGAATGTGCCAGGGTATACCGCTATGATGTTGGACACGCATCCATCCTGTTATTTATTTGTTTTCAAAGAAAGATAGGCTACTTTATCCGGGGCGGTGTCGCAAGAGGTATTGAATTGACGCCGTTATTCTTACAAATCGTCCAACGCTTCTTCAAACCCCGGCAGAGCCCTTTCACAAACGTCCGGCTCGCAACAGAAAGATATCCGGAAATGACCGCCACGACCAAACCCTTTGCCAGGGACGACAAGGACATTACGCTTTTTCAATATTTCCACGAACGTGACATCGTCTTCTATCGGCGATTTCGGGAAAAGGTAAAAACCTCCGTCCGGTTTTACGATTTCATACCCCACACCCGTCAATCCGTTGTAAAGGATATTGCGGTTTTGCGTATACACGCTCATATCCGGCATAACGTCCTGCATCGAGGCCGCAAGCCGCTGGAAGAGCGCGGGCGCGTTTACAAACCCAAGTATCCTGTTCGCCAAAGTCATAGCGTCGAAAACCTTGTCCGGCTCCTCGACGTCAGGGCTAATTGCTATATATCCGATTCTCTCGCCCGGCAGGTTTAAATCCTTGGAGTGCGATGTAGCCACTATCGATCTTTGGTAACAGTTGAACACGTCCGGCGCGGTTACATGATCGTAACAAAGCTTGCGGTACGGCTCGTCCATAACAAGGTATATCGGCCTTCCATATTTTTCCGTCGCGCGTTGGAGTGTTTCCCCAATCTCTTTTAGGGCGCTCTCCGGGTATATGGCCCCTGTTGGATTGTTCGGAGAGTTCAGCAATACGATTCTTGTTTTCGCTCCCAGGGCTCTTTCAATCTCCTCAGGCATGAGTTGAAATTTTTCGTCTGTCTCCACGACCTTTATTTTCGCCTGATGGTTATCCGCATAGAAAAGGTATTCGGGGAAATATGGCGCCGCGATGATAACTTCGTCGGCGGGATCACACAATGCCTTGATGATTACGTTCAGCGCTCCACCAGCTCCTGTTGTCATGACTATATTATTGGCCGAGAGATTCCGCCCGGATCGGTTGGAAACATATTTTGCTATCTGCGATCTTGTCTCGTAAAACCCTGCGTTTGGCATATAGCGGTGTGCGCCCGGCTTACGTTCGTTTATAAGCTTTTTAAGCTCCGTCTCCACTTTTTCCGGCGGTTCGCCGACAGGGTTTCCCAAAGTGAAATCGAAAACATTGTTTTCGCCTATCTCGGCTTTCAGGCGGCCCCCTTCCTCGAACATCTTTCGTATCCAGGAGGAGCGCTCCATCATCATTTCGATTTTTTCAGAAACGGGCGTTTTCATTATGGTTTAGGAGGGGCGTTTTTCTGGTTGATAAAATTGTCTTCCGATAGCTTTTCGGTGAGGCGCCCATTTATCACGACCTCGTGGAACATGTCGCCTTCAAGCAGTCTCCGGCGAAGGTCCCGCGTCCTTTTTTTTGCTTCGCCCATTGTCAACGAGTCATCGGTATCCACAATGAACTCCACCAGCATTTTCCCACGCAGGTAATGGATTGTGACGTCCGACACCCCTTTTATCCCGTCAATCCGTTTGGTCTCCTCGTTTAGTTTAGCCTCCACCTTTTCCCTGTCGACCAGCATGAGCCGATAGTCCATATCCTCTTCCGCGTCTATATGAACCAATGCGTCGGTCGCTCCGGCTTTCTCTTTCAGGTTGGCGCGCACGGTCTCGGCGATGTTGTGCGCTTCGGAGACTGATATGTTCGGCTGTACTAGTATATGCACGTCGACAAAGAGGTCTACGCCGACCTTGCGGGCGCGAAGCTCGTGATACCGCTTGACGCCCTTGGTGGAAAGGATGACGTTTTTAAAATCTTTCAGACGCTCAGGTGGCGCGCTTCTATCCATCAGGTCTTGAAAAGCGTTCCATGTGATCTCTCCCCCCACTTTTACGATCATGAACACCACCACAATCGCCGCTAGTGAATCGAGAATGGGAAACCCCATCATCGCGCCACCTATTCCGATAAGTGCTGCGACGGATGATATGGAGTCTGTCCTGTGATGCCACGCGTTGGCTATAAGCGCGTCGCTTTGGAGCCTCACCCCGGCTTTGAGCGTATAGTAATAAAGCGTTTCTTTGGATATTATCGAAACGATAGCCCCGGCGATCGCCGGCCACGTCGGTATCGCAAGCTCCCCTGTCAGCAGGTGGTCTATAACCTCGAAAATTATAAATATTCCGGCGGCAAGAAGAGCCATGCCGAGAATGGCCGACCCGATAGTCTCCGCCCTGCCGTGTCCGTATGGATGATCCTCATCCGCCTCATGCGAGGCTATTCGCATGGAAATATAGACGATGGCGTCTGTCGCAAGATCGGAAAGGGAGTGGACAGCGTCCGCCATCATCGCCGCCGAAGAGCCTAAAACCCCAGCTACAAACTTGGCCATCGCAAGAACCAGGTTTACCACAGCGCCTATTACAGTGACGCGGGAGGCCTCGCCCAGCCTTTCGGGGCAGTATTTAGACTTTATAAGTGGTGAATGTTCGCTCATTATTAATCTTTGAGCACGGCGTCGATCTTGTCCTGAGCGGTCTGCTCCTTGTCTGTGCGGGCGCCCATCTTTATCGTCATCGTCACTCTTTGGATTCCGGCGTCGAACACCGACTGCATCGCCTGTTTAATCGCTTGCGCAACATCGTCGTATTCACCCTCAACTACTGTCCCATACGGGCAAAGCCTGGCGTTCAAATTTGCGTCAACCAGAACCTTGTGGGCGGTTTTGACGTATTTCGAAACTGAGGGGCCTGCCCCCATCGGCACAATGGAAATATCCGCTATGACTTTCATATAGAACCTCCTGATGCGGCGAGAGTGTCTAAACCTTGGTGATCGCTGGATAATAGCACAAAGCGGAATCTCGATTCAAAGCGACAAGGATAGCTTGAAGCGCGGCATGGCCTCATCGAAGGAGCTGGGTCGCCATCCGGTATCTCGCTTTATTTTTGAATTGTCGAGAGAGCAGTCTTTCGGGCGGGGGGCGTGGCCTTTGATATCGTCCATACTTATTCTTTCGATTTTATCAGTCGGCAGGTCGAGCCGGCGCATTATGTCGACCGTAAAGTCATATCGGCTTTTCCTCTCGTCTCCGCATACGTGATACACGCCTGTAACGGAGCTTTCGATCAGAGCCGATATTGCGGAGGTTTCGTCCTCCACATATAAAAATGACCGGTATTGATCCGTGAAAAGTTTTAACCCTTTGCCGTTGCGAATTTCACCTATGGCATACTCCGAAAAGTTTTGGCGTTTACCGGAGCCTTTTCCATACACTATCGCGGTGCGCAACACCGCAGTTGAAGGATTCGCGGACAGAACCACATTTTCAGATTCGGCTTTTGTCTTGGCGTACAGGTTTAACGGGTTCAGAGGGTCGTCCTCCGTATACATTCCTTTCAGGCCATCGAACACAAGGTCTGTAGAGTAATGTATAAGGTACACTCCA
>CAYNDB010000001.1:20018-50498 GCA_964395915.1 uncultured Nitrospinota bacterium
TGGCGTAATTTCCCCCATAAGTGTGGTTTCAACAAAAAGTTTTGTCTCTTCGGTGATCTTACCTGTTCGGTCGATTAACGCTGTAATGCCGGATTGGGCCGCGCGCAACACGGGTATTCTGTTCTCTATTGCGCGGAACACGCCCATTGCCATGCTCTGGCGGGACGCAGGTGAGTCGCCATACCAGGAATCGTTGGAAATGTTCACTATGGCCGTCGCTCCCTTTTCGGTAAGAACACGCGAGTATTTCGGAAAGATTATCTCGTAACATATCTGCGGCCCCACTTGTAAAACGTTTGTGTCAAGAAGGTTTAATCCTTGCCCAGGCTCCATGTCCCCTATTGCGGTCACGAGCTTATCAAGAAAAAAGAAAGCCTTTTTGAGCGGTATATATTCACCGAACGGCACAAGGTGGGTTTTGTCATATTTCTCGGCCGTTCCTCCGGGACGAACCGCCCAGGCCCTGTTGTAGGAGATAATTCTTTTGTTTTCTTTTCTGTAACCCGGCGCGCCGAAAATTATCGGGATTCCTATCTCCTCCACCAGTTTTTTGATCCGTCTGTCGTTTTGCGGGTCGGCCCCGAAATAAAACGGCGCCGCAGTCTCCGGCCACACAACAATCCTCGCCCCTTTAGAGACCGCCTCCCTGGTCCGGGTGAAATATATGTTGAGCTGATGGTTTCGATACTCGCGTTTCCACTTCTTGCCCTGATCGATATTTCCCTGTATCAGCGCCACTTTTACGTTCTTTTCTCCAGTCGAAGCGAATGAATGGAGCCGCCATTGTCCATATGCCAGCGTCATGGTCACAACCGCTATGCATAACAGCGCCCACCTTAAAGGGAACGGTTTTGAAGTGAAAGGGTCGTAAGTGGTTTTCCAGTCTATAATTTTAACCACTGCGACGTTGACGAGAACAATGATGAACCCTATTCCATCTTCGCCCGTGATATCCGCTATCTGTATAAAGGGGAGAACAGTGTAAAACGAATCGGCTAACCTGGCCCACGGAAAAGATATTATCGGCAGATGGCCCCGTATAAGCTCCAGCGAGACCCAGAGAAAAGGAGCGATGGAAAGCGCCATGTCCCATCCAAACCTCTGTTCCACCTTTATCATCACATAGGCGAACATAAAGGTGAAAAGGGCGGCGGCCATGACCATCAACGCTGTCGCGCCAAACGCCGGTATGGAAGGCATATGCGCATATTCGGTCATAGTGTTGCTTACCCAGTATATGGTGGGGCCGAAATAGAAAATTCCCATGACAAAACCGAGCCAGGACCCTGCAAGAATCGTTTTTCCGCGAATAGATATAAAAAATGGCGCAAGGGCGACAAAGCTTACAGGCCACAATCCGTAGTCCGGGAATGTAGATGCGACCATAAGCCCGGATAACGCCGCCAGGCCTATGTCTTTCATGGAAACAGGCTTTCCCTGTTTCAAGTTAGCTTTTTCAATTGATATGTACACTTTTATTAACAAAAAAAGGTATTAGCGTATTATAGTCATCCCATAATGATTATCGATACAATATCAGCTTGTTATCCTGTATTCATAATGTAAGCATGAAAAAATGTCTGAGACATTAGGTAGATTTTTGGCCGCAAGCAGGCTGAAGCAGGGGCTGGCCATAGATGAGGTGGCTCAAGCCACACGTTTTAACAGCAAATTTATTCGCGCTATCGAGGAAGACCGGTTCGATCTTTTGCCCAGCAAGGTTTTCGCCAAAGGGTTTTTGCGCGCATACGCCAAAGAGCTTGGCCTGGACGGAGATGATATAGTCGCGCGATACAACGCTCTCGATGTGGAGATGAGAGATGATAGCCCCGAACTTATCTCGATGCCGCTTCGCACTAAATCGAAATACACGACCCGGATATTACTTGCTTCCCTTGTTTTCTTCGTAATCGCCCTTATAACGTTCTATAATAATTATAAGTTGTATAATAACAAAGTGATAGAAGTGGCCCAGGAGGTCTTGCCGCAGGAACAAGAGGTGGAGCCCGCTGAAATTCTAACTGAACAGCAGGAGCAAAATGAGTATAGCGCCGCCACGGAGGAAACAGAAGACGTTGAACAGGTGGCGCCTGTGGTTGTTATAGAAAATAGTGAAAACGTTATTGAAGAGGCCGCCCCTGTTGAACAGGTTGAGACTGTCGAACCTGTGGAGCCCGTATCGCGGCATAATGGCGTTACAACGGAAAGTGATAAGCTAAAGGATACGTCAAGGCCTTTAAACCTTACTCTTTCCGCTTCGTCAGACTCATGGATCAAAGTGGTGGTTGACGGGGCGATTACGCGGGAAATAATCTTGCGTGAAGGAAAAGAAGTGACATGGTGGGCTGAAAAGGAATATTCGCTTAGCATTGGCAATGTGGCCGGTACGAAACTCCTTCTAAATGGGGATGAGATCCCGCTGGAGCTATCGAGGTCAAATATAATCATGAATTTAAAGCTTCCTCCAGATAAAGGAGAGGCGAACGTATCTGAAAGGCAATAAACATAAAGTGACAGATAAAGAATTACCGGAATCTGAAGTTTCGGAGAGAATCGCCACAAGACGGGCCAAAAGAGAGGCTCAAAGGTTGACTGTGCGATCGGCGGCGTTGCGGCGTAAAACAGATGAGGAATCAGCTCCTTCAAAGAAAAAAGCCCCCGCCGCAAAAAAGAAAAAGAGCGCCAAACCCTCTATGGCGAAACCATCGGCTAAAAAACCGACGGCGGCTAAAAAACCGGCAAAAAAGAAAACAGCCACCGCAAAAAGTAAAGCCAGACCAGCGAAAGCAAAAAAACCGACGGAAGAATATGAGTTGCGTTCACAACCCGATGGCACCTTGCGCAGGGTGAAGATTGAAGATAAGGCCTCCAAGCCCATAATAATGAGACGGAGGAGTAGTGGTAAAGATACAGGGCCGGGGCCCGCCATTGTGGACCTTGCTTCTGTGGGGGCGGGATTATGGAACCGGGAGCGGGTGGAGACGACCGAGCCGGAGATAGCCGGGTCGATGCCGGGCGAGGTTGAAGACTCGGTAAAGTTTCTCAAGCGGAAAATCGCGAAAAAACCGAAAGTGGCTGTGATTTTGGGCTCCGGGCTTTCTGAAGTGGCTGAGCTGGTAGACGAAAAACGTATCGAATTCTCTGATATTCCAGGGTTTGCCGTTCCAAAAGCTTCCGGTCATCCTGGCTATATTTCTTTTGGGTCATTTGAAGGCACGCCGGTTCTTTTCAGCGCCGGAAGGTCTCACTATTACGAAACAGGCTCGATGAAAGAAACGGTTCACGCTGTGAGGACTTTTCTTGCCATGGGTGTCGAGCGTCTGATACTCACAACTTCCGCCGGCGCAATCAACCCTTCATTCAAGGAGGGGAATATAATGTTTGTTGAGGATCATATAAACCTGATGGGGGATAACCCGCTTTTCGGTCTCGACCCGCAGGCTGAGCCTTCGATATTTGTCGATGTCTCTAATGTGTACGATAAAAAGACGCTTGAAATTTCCGACAGGATTTGCCGAAGGGCGCGTTTGCGTCCGCAGTCCGGCGTACTCGCCGCTGTGCGGGGGCCTGTTTATGAAACACCCACAGAATTAAATTGGCTAAAATCCACAGGGGCAGACGCGGTTTGCATGTCTTTGGTTCCCGAGGCTTTGGAAGCTGCGCGATACGGCGTTCCTGTTACCGGTATCGCTGTCATAACAAACGCAGTTTCTCCTAAAAGAAAGAAACCGTTGAGCCATCAAGATGTTGCGACGGCTGGGGAGCGCTATGCCGCTCGGTTGAAACGGCTGATATCATACCTGCTGGCTACATAAAGCGGCGGGAAAGTCTGGAGAAACGGATATTTTTGGAACAGCCCCATGGGAAAAGTTCAATCTGATTTTCTGGTTATAGGTTCCGGCGTCGCTGGCCTTACCTTTGCCTTGAAAGCCGCCGCCCATGGCAAAGTTGCGCTTGTGACAAAAAAGGAACTGGCCGAATCGAACACCAATTACGCCCAGGGTGGAATAGCCGCTGTTGTGGCGGAAAACGATTCTTTCGACCTGCACATTCAGGACACGATACGAACCGGGCAAGGGCTTTGTCATGAAAACGCCGTCCGCATACTTGTGGAGAGCGGGCCGCTAATGATTCGTGAGCTTATGGATTTTGGCGCTCGTTTTACCGTTGGCGACGACTCCATGTTTGACCTTGGGCGTGAAGGCGGTCATTCGAGGCGAAGGATAGTCCACGCCAATGATCTTACCGGCGCCGAGATAGAAACAGCCTTGATTCAGTCTGTAAAAGCTTCGCCGAATATCATGATATTTGAAAACCATATGGCTGTTGACCTTATGACAAAAGCAAAGCTGTTTCCAGATACGATAATGGCGGGATCGGACGATGACGCCTGTATAGGAGCCTATGTCATTGAAAGGGAAAAAGAGCAGATTATCTCTTTTGAGGCGAAAGCCACACTGCTTGCGACGGGTGGATCCGGGAAAGTTTACCTCTACACTTCAAATCCGGATATAGCCTCCGGTGATGGAATCGCCATCGCATACAGGGCCGGAGCGGAGGTGGCGAACATGGAGTTCATGCAGTTTCATCCCACATGCCTCTATCATCCAGAGGCGAAATCATTCCTCATATCGGAAGCTGTGCGCGGTGAAGGGGCGAGACTGAAGTTTAAGGACGGGTCGACTTTCATGGAAAAATATCATGAGATGGGCTCTCTTGCTCCAAGGGATGTTGTCGCCCGCGCCATCGACCATGAAATGAAAAAACGCGGCGACGACTGTGTTTACCTGGATACCACCATGATAGAGCCCGCGAAGTTTTCCAAACGGTTTCCGAACATCTATTCGACATGCAAAAAATATGGGTTCGACCCGACAAAGGAGATGATCCCGGTTGTTCCGGCGGCTCATTACATGTGCGGTGGAGCTCTGACGGATATAGATGCGAAGACGACGATTCCAGGGCTTTTCGCCGCAGGAGAGACGGCCCACACTGGCGTTCATGGAGCCAACCGGCTGGCGAGCAATTCATTGCTGGAGGCTGTTGTGTTTTCCGACCGGGCGGCAAAAAGCGCGATTGAACTGGTGAAAGAGTTTTCCGGTGAGGTTGCAAGCATACCCGCATGGGATCTAGGCGAAGCGGTCGACGCCGACGAACAGGTTGTGATTACCCATATGTGGGACGAGATACGCAGGCTTATGTGGAACTATGTCGGTATAGCGCGCACAGACAAACGTCTTGCCAGGGCGAAAAACAGGATCCGCCTGATACGACAGGAGATTGAAGAGTATTACTGGGGTTTCGTCGTTAATACCGACTTGCTGGAGCTTCGCAACCTTGCTTTATGCGCGGAGCTTATCGTCGATTGCGCTATGATGCGGAAGGAATCGCGCGGTTTGCATTACAACCTCGACTACCCTGAAAAGGATGACGAAAATTTCAAGCATGACTCCGTGTTGAAAAGCAGGTCTGGCTCTTCAAAATAATTTTATTCCAGCGGTATTATGAAGTTGGCTATCTGCGGCCGTTCCGTAAACCCCGCTTTATGGTAGAACCTTTTTATGTATGAGAGACGGTTCTTTCCGTTTAACAGCATAAGTCGCGAACAATCTCGTTTTTTCGCTTCTTTCTTTACAGCCTCCACAAGCGCAAGCCCATAGCCCTCAGCTCTGCTCTCTTCACGTACAAAAATTTCGGATATATAACCTTCCGGGCCGGTGAAACAGAGAAACGGAGCCCAGTGGGCCGATATGTAACCTGTAACGGCGCCGCTAACGTTTTCCGCTACAAGAACAGTATGGCTGTTATCGACCAAACAAAGGTTAAGATGCTCCGTGATGAGGCGCTCGATTTCCTCCCCGCTTCCCTTGTTTATATGGTCGAACCATCCGACTTCGTTCAGTATGTAGGCGATAGCGTTCACATCGCTCATTGTAGCGGAACGAATGTTGAATATATTTGCTTCGGTCATGGTATTGAAATATTATTTCGAGCAACAAATGTCATCCCGGCCTACGAGCCGGGATCCCGTCGCCTTCATAAGCAATCCTGCGAGATCCAGCGCTTGATGCCGGATGACAAAAAATGCTTAACAAATTTATATAAAAACAATACTATCATTGTAGAAAATATTTTTTCATTTGAACACTTCCGGTTTTACCCATTCTTCAAAATCACGCTCCGCCCTATCCAAAGTTGCGCGGCGCCGTTCTTTCCGATTCTTTATTTTCTCCTCTAACGGTGGAAAAAGCGAAAAGTTTATATTGGTCGGTTGAAATCCTGTTTTACGATCCTGCTCTTTGATGTAGGCCAGAAGCGCGCCGATAGTCGTGGTGGCCGGCGGTGGCTCAAAAGATTCTCCCAAAACTTCCGCAACGGCGAACATCCCCGCCAAAAGACCTGTGGCGATAGATTCCACATAACCTTCCACTCCGGTGATCTGCCCCGCCAGCCGTACATTCGGCGCGGACTTGAGGGAAAGGTCACTGTTTAAAACTTCAGGCGAGTTGACATACGTATTCCGGTGAAGCGAGCCGTGTCTTAAAAAATTCACGTTTTTCATTCCCGGTATTGTCCTAAACACGCGCTCCTGTTCCGGATAGGTAAGCTTGGTCTGAAACCCGACCATGTTATAAGCGTCGCCCGCGATGTTTTCTTTTCTAAGCTGAATGACAGCATGGGGTCTTCTTTCGGTTGCAGGGTCGAAAAGCCCGACAGGTTTTAACGGGCCAAAAGCCAGTGAGTTCCGTCCACGGCGGGCGATCTCTTCTATCGGCAGGCAACCCTCGAAATAATGCTTTTTTTCGAATTCACGGAATTCCACAGTTTTCGCGGCAAGGAGCGTGTCTATAAACGTCTCATATTCTTCTTTGGACATCGGAAGGTTGAGATAGTCGCCGATCCCTTTCTCTCCATACCTGTCTTGAACAAAAGCGATCGCAGGGTCGATGGAATCCGCTTCCACTATCGGCGCTATGGCGTCGTAAAAATAAAGGCTTTCGGCTCCAAGGATATTTTGCAATGTGGCCGCAAGGTCGTCTGACGTAAGAGGCCCTGTCGCGATGATAACTGAATCGTACCCAGCCGGAATTTCGGTGACCTCGGAACGTACCAGGTTGATATCCTCTTCCGCTTCTATCGCTTCGGTTACGGAGGCCGCAAGCTTTTCCCTGTCCACGGCCAGCGCTTTTCCCGCCGGAACGCGCGCCTGCTTTGCAAGCTTTATGATGAGGGAGTCGAGCTTTGCGAGGTTTTCCTTAAGAGCGCCTGTCGGTGTATCGGTTGATTCAGATTTTAAAGAGTTGGAGCAGACAAGCTCGGCAAGGTCGCCTGTTATATGAACGTCTGTTTTGCGAATCGGCCGCATTTCAAAAAGGTCGACACGAACCTTTCCGCCGCCCAGACGGGCGATTTGCCATGCCGCCTCAGAGCCGGCCAACCCTCCGCCGACAACTGCTATTCGTCGGACTGCTCATCCTCCGGGTCTTCCTCGATTTCTTTCTGAAAATCACATTCCTTGTTCACGCATTTAAGGAACGTGCCAGACTTTAACACTTTTTTGGTCAGGAAAGTGTACGAGCATTTTGGGCAAGGCTCTTTCACAGGCTCGGCCCATGTGGCAAAGTCGCATTTTGGATATTGGTCACAACCGTAGAAAAACTTTCCTCTTTTTGTGCGTTTGCGTGTAAGCTCCCCGTCGCAATCCGGTTGTGGGCATTTGATACCTATGCCGACCTGTTTGGTTGTTTTACATTCAGGATAATCGACGCACGCTATGAACTCGCCAAACCTGCCGGTTTTAAGCACCATATCTTTTCCGCATTTGGGGCATTTGAATTCCGTCGGCTGGTCAGGGACCGGTTCTGTCGGCGATTCAATGCTTCCATCCTTGGCGATCCTGCGTGTGGTTTTGCATTCCGGATAACCTTCGCAGGCCAGAAACTTGCCGAACCGGCCAAACTTTATGACCATTTCCTTACCGCAATTTTCGCAAGTCTCGTCTGTTTTTTGCGCCTCTGTTTTTACGTTGCGCATTTCCACCTTGGCTTTTTCAAGGTCGGCCTCAAAAGGTTTGTAGAAATCGTCCAGCGCATCTGTCCATAGTTTTTTCCCTTCCTCCACCTGGTCCAGCTCCTGCTCCATCTGGGCGGTGAATTCCGAGTTTAGAATGTCGGGGAAATTTTCGACCAGAAGATCCGTCACAACTATTCCCAATTCGGAGGGAACAAGCCTGCGCTCCTCCGCGGAGCAATATTCCCGCGCCTGAATTACGGATACGATGCCGGCGTATGTGGAAGGCCGCCCGATACCACGCTCTTCAAGCTCCCGGATCAACATAGCCTCTGTAAAACGAGGCGGAGGCTGAGTGAAATGCTGGTTTTTGTTAAACTCCAAAAACTTCAGCTTGTCGCCAACGGCAAGGTCGTGCGGAAGTTTTTTCATCGCTTCGCCCTTGGTATCGTCTTTGTGCACCTCGGCGCGCTGGTCGAAAACCTTGAGGAACCCGTCGAATTTCATGATGGAGCCTGAGGCGCGAAGGTTGTAATCGTTCGCTTTTATATCTACAGAGGTAACGTCGAACTTCGCTTGCGTCATCTGGCTGGAAACAAAACGTTTCCATACAAGGTCGTATATGCGGAACTCTTCTTTAGATAAATGTTTTTTTAGCGATTCCGGTGTTTTTTCCACCGATGTCGGCCGGATGGCCTCATGCGCGTCCTGAGCGCCTTTCCTTTTTTTGTATTCTTTCGGTTTTTCCGGCATATAGTCTTTGCCGTATTCTCTCAATATGAAATCTCTCGCCCCGGTGACGGCCTCTTCGGCTACACGCGTAGAGTCGGTTCGCATATATGTGATTAACCCGGTCTGGCCTTCATCGCCGATTTCAAGCCCTTCGTAAAGCTTTTGAGCGACAGACATCGTTCTTCTGGCGTTATACCGCAGTCTTTTGCTCGCTTCCTGCTGAAGGGTGGAGGTTATGAAAGGCGCCATAGGGTTTCGGCTTCGTTCCTTTTTTTCTACCTTTGTGATCTCAAGGTCAGCGGATTCTATTTCCGTCGCCGCTTCTATAGCCTGTTTTTCGGATTCTATTTCCGCTTTTTCACCCTTATAGTGAAGAAGCTTAACCTCAAAGGGAGGAGGGGTTTTCCCTTCTACGATTCCTTCCAGAGTCCAGTATTCCACCGGCTTGAAAGCGATAATTTCCTTTTCACGCTCAACGACGATGCGAAGAGCCACAGATTGCACTCTTCCGGCGGAGAGACCCTTGCGCACCTTATCCCAAAGCAGGGGAGATAGCTTGTAGCCCACCAGCCGGTCAAGAACACGCCGGGCCATCTGGGCGTTTACCCTGTTTGTATTAATTTCGGAACAGTTCTTAATCCCCTCCTGCACCGCTTTTTTTGTAATTTCGTTGAATAGAACCCGGTAGACTTGTTTTCCCTTTCCGATTTCATCAGCGATATGCGCGGCGATAGCCTCACCTTCCCGATCAGGGTCAGGGGCCAGGTATATGATGTCGACTTTTTTGGCGGCGGCCTTTAACTCCTTAAGAATTTTTCCCTTGCCCTTAATGGTTATGAACTCCGGTTTGTAGCCGTTTTCAATATCAACACCAAGTTTCGATTTGGGGAGGTTCTTAATGTGTCCGACAGACGCAAGAACCGTCATATTTTTCCCGAGGTACCGCTTTAAAGTCGAGGCTTTGGCGGGAGATTCGACTATAACAAGACCTTTTACCATTTGGTTTACACGTCCCCGGTTAAATTAAATTTTAACAAATTGCTTTCCAGCTAGTTGTTTTACTTTACCTTTTAGCTCAAGGGCCAGGAGTATAGCAGATACGCTATTCGATGGCAAACCACTTTGCCCGGACAGGAAGTCTATATGTTTTTCCTCATGGTCGACGAGAGTCATAATTTTTATTTCATTTTTAGACAGCGGGTCTTCTCTCCCAAGGGGAAGCTCTGATTGCTTATCGTATAAAGTTTTCCTAATATGCTCCGGCAATTCTTCTAATATATCGTCTACGTTTTGAACCAGTTTTGCGTGACCTTTTTTTATCAGCTGGTTAGTCCCTTCGCTTTTGGCCGAGTTTACCGGGCCTGGAACCGCAAACACTTCGCGGTTGTCTTCCAGGGCGGCATAGGCTGTGATAAGGGCTCCGCTCTTTTTTGCGGCCTCTATCACCAGGATTCCCAGTGACAGACCGCTTATCACCCTGTTTCTCATCGGGAAAAACATTTTGTCCGGCCCCATTGTAATGGGGAACTGGCTTATCACCGCCCCATGTTGCGCCATTTTCTTTTGAAGCTCCCTATGCTCCGCCGGATAATACACGTTCAGGCCGCACCCGAGTACGCCGATGGTGCGTCCATTTGCAGCGATAGCCGCCCTGTGAGATACGCCGTCAATTCCTCTCGCCAAGCCTGATACAATGGTAAGACCTTTTGCCGTGAGGTCTTTTACCAATTTCTCAGCGACGCTTCTACCGTATCCTGTAGGAGTTCTGGAGCCAACCACCGCTATTGACGTGGAATCTTTTTCACTCCATTGCCCACTCATATAGATCACAGGTGGCGGCGAATATATGTTCACAAGCGGTTCAGGATACCCCTCCTCACCGAAAGTAAAAATATCTGCGCCTATTTTTTGGGCTAGCTCTATTTCTCGCCGGGCTACAGATATGGGATCCATCCGTAATATCTGATCCGCCATTTTGCGAGACACCCTCTCCACTCTCGAAAGGTTTTCCGCTTTTTCCTGAAGGGTTTCTGATACGGAACCGAAAGCGGCGATGAGCCTGTGGAAAGTGACAGGGCCGATAAACGGAACCGTGTTAAGGGCGATCTTGCAAAGTCTCTCGTCATTCATTTGGGAGCAACCATTCTTGCTTGGGTGGAATGTAGAATATTATAATTATCGTATGTTGTATATTACTTGCAGGAATGCGGTGTGGCAAGAAATTGGGCCGATCTTTATATTTCGATAACTCCTGAAACTGTTATTGTAGACCGCAAGCGGTTTATATGCCGTTCTGTTAGAATGAATATTTTATAAGTGGTTTTATTTTGAAAATGCAAGAGATGTCAGACATTCCTTTAATCCGCGTAGAGAACCTGACGCGTGAATTTAAAATAGCCGAAGGCAGGCGTGGCTTTTTAGGCTCTATATACAATCTGTTTTCCAACAAGCACACAATCAAAAGGGCTGTGGACGACATTTCGTTCGACATAATGCCGGGTGAATTCGTAGGCTATGTGGGAGAGAATGGCGCCGGTAAATCGACAACTATTAAAATGCTCACAGGCATTCTGACTCCGACATCGGGACAGGTAACCGTGGCGGGTATTATTCCCTACGAAAACAGGAAGATGAACTCTCAAAATATTGGCGTTGTGTTTGGACAAAGGACGCAGCTATGGTGGGATCTGCCTGTGCGAGAGTCTTTTGATCTTTTAAGGTCAATATTCCGTGTGCCGGACAATGAGTTTCACACTACTTTTGACGAGTTGTCCAACACGCTAGACCTTGGCCCTCTTTTAAATGTTCCTGTCCGCAAGTTGTCACTGGGACAAAGAATGCGGTGCGATCTGGCGGCGGCGCTTTTGCATAGCCCACGCACTCTTTACCTGGATGAGCCTACAATCGGTCTCGACCTTATCGCCAAAGATCAGGTGCGCAAGTTTTTAAAAAAGATAAACAAGGAACGTGGGACGACAATTATCCTCACTACGCACGACATGGACGATATAGAGGCTTTGTGCGACAGGATCATAATACTGGACAGGGGGAAGGTGGCGTATGACGGCTCCATGGAAAGGTTGAAACGCGACTATGTGCGCGAAAAATCTATAGCCGTTGAGTTTCACGACGAAGACTGTTCTGATATAAACATACAACACGTCGAGGTTGTTTCCTCGGAAGCGAACAAAAAAATACTTAGATTTTCACAGGATGATGTTTCCGCGCAGGATGTGATCTTCCATATATTAAAAGAGCATTGCGTAAAAGACATATCCATTCATGAGCCAAGCGTAGAGGATATCGTAAAAAACATATACTCTAACGGCATTAAAGCGAACGTAGGCGCAACGCCTTGACCGGCTTTTTTAGCACATGGAAAAAATCGATTCGATAGGCGTGGAAAAAGTCTTTGGCCGGCAGGAGGCCGCGTCGGAGGTTTTCGGACCCGGCCAGCCTGTTTACTTAAGCTTCATGAAGAAGTCTTTTCAAAAACAGCTTGCTTACAAATTTGAATATTTTGTAGGAGTGTTCAACGGTCTTTTATTTATCTTCGTTTTCACGTCGTTATGGAGCGCGATTTATTCGAACCCGCAGGCGGTGGCGGGATTGGCGTTTAACAGGGCGCAGATAATTTCATATGCTGTGTTTGCCATGATGTTTCGTATTTCGATGACCATGGAAGACAACGAAGTGGCAAGCAAGGTGCGTACAGGCGCTATCAGCATTGACCTCATAAAACCTGTGAACTATTTCCTGATGTTGCTCAGCGAGGCGCTTGGGCAGACGGCGTTCCACTGGTTTACGAGAGTCGCGCCGATACTTGTAATCTGTCTTTTGTCGTTTGACGTGTCATTGCCGGACGCGGCCGCAAACTATGCGCTGGCGGCCGTGGCATGGGTTCTGGGCTACGCCATATTGTTTATGATAAACTTCCTTTTCTCATTGCTGGCGTTCTGGTTTATGGAGACGTTCAGCTTTCAGCTGATGAAGTTTGGCATGTTCACATTATTTTCCGGTGGTATCGTGCCGATCGATTTCTTTCCGGACTGGATCCGCCCTTTTATCGACTTTATCCCTTTCCAATATATCTTGTATGTGCCAACTGCGCTTTTCATCGGCCACATACAGGGCATGGATGCTATCAGGCTGATCGTTTTGCAATTTGCCTGGGTCGCTTTTCTTGGGTTGATATCGTGGTGGATGTGGTCGGCGGCTCAACGCAAGCTTGTGGTGCAGGGGGGCTGATATGAAAGACTTTCCAATTTATTGGGTAATGATGGTAAACGCTATCCGCGCAAAAATGGAATATAAGGTCACCTTCCTTTTTATGCTGGTGGCGATTATTCTCTACTATCTTGGCCAGCTCGGCGTCATTCTGGTAGTGCTTGCAAAGTTCAAGAACATCAACGGCTGGGATCTTGGTGAAATGGCTTTTCTATATGGTCTGCTCGTGTTTAGCCAGGGGCTTTCGTCGCTTTTCTTTGCCTCGATGAACAATTTTGAAGTAATGATAATCGAAGGGGCGTTCGACAGGTATTTAATCAGGCCATTGAACCCTTTGATGCAAATTTTGGCGAACAGTTTCGAGATAAGCTCGGTGGCGCACTTTGTCATCGGGCTTTCCGCCCTTTACTACGGCTCCACCAGGGCGGGGGTTGAGTGGACGTTTGGGAAAGTCATTTTCCTCCCTTTTGTGATAGCGGGGGCTGTGCTTATACAGGGCGGGATCAGGCTTGCCGTTTCCGCAATAGCTTTTTGGACGATAAGGAACCGCTCGCTTGTGCACACAATCGTTTACAGCTCGAAAGAATTTGTTCTTTACCCTGTTTCAATTTATAACCTGTGGGTGCAGGTGTTCCTCACGATAGTTTTCCCCTTGGCGTTTATAAATTATTATCCGAGCTACTATTTTCTGGCTAAGGATACGGGGGGGGTGCTGTTCCATCCAGCGCTTCAATACGGTACACCTGTGGTCGGGTGTGTGGTTTTCTTTTTAGCCTATAAGCTCTGGGGTTTAGGCGTGAGCCGGTATCAGAGCGTGGGGAATTAGGGCGGAGCCTTTCCCCTTTTTAGGTATTAGTAATATTCATTATATTCTTTAAAATATTACCTATTTCTTCTCGAACAGGTATAATAAGTATTCCTGATAGGACAAAAAACTTATGTGTGCATAATTCTGTTTTGGCAGGGCTTTCTTCCCCCTGTTAATGTCAGAAGTTGATGTAAAGGTTAAGGGTATGAGAGACCTGCCGATTTACTGGAGAATAATGGTCCTCTCCTTTCAAGCCAGGATGCAGTATAAAGCCACTTTCCTTTTCACTCTTGTCGCCTTGATTTTCTACTACCTGAGCCAGCTTTCAATTGTGTTCATTATGACTACAAAGTTTGAAGGTATTAATGGTTGGGCTTTGGAGGAGGTGATGTTTCTTTACGGGCTTCTGGTTTTTAGCCAGAGTCTTGCTACATTTTTCTTCGCCTCATTGAGCAACTTTGAAGAGATGGTTGTTGAAGGGGAATTCGATCGGCTTTTAATCAGACCTCTGAATCCTTTGGGCCAAATGCTCTCTTCCAGTTTCGAGCTTACATCCGTCGCGCATCTTATTATCGGGGTGGTAGCTCTTTGCTATGGCTCAATACACGCTGGTGTGGAATGGACTTTGGCCAAAGTCGCGTTTTTCCCTCTAATGATCGCAGGCGCGGTTTTAATTCATGGAGGTATTCGGCTTGCGGTTTCCGCAATAGCTTTCTGGACGTTGCGCAATCGTTCATTGTTTAACACGCTTGTGGTCAGCTCGAAGGAATTTATTCTTTACCCGATTTCGATTTACAACCTGTGGCTGCAGGTATTCCTCACGATATTATTCCCCCTGGCGTTTATCAACTATTACCCGAGCCACTATTTTCTGGCTAAGGATACGGGGGGGATGCTGTTTCATCCGGCGCTTCAATACGGCACGCCTGTAGTCGGGTGTGTGGTTTTCTTTTTGGCCTATAAGCTTTGGCGCGCAGGCGTGAACCGGTATCAAAGTGTGGGGAACTGATCGTAGATCTAGATCCTTGTCGTCCGCGATCAGTAAGAGCGTTTGGCGCTTACGATGTTGCCTAGCTTGCCGAAGCCCCGCCTTCTTTTTTAAGCGTCAGCGGAAGGACCTTATCGTTTTTTCGCCCGGTCATAATGATGGAGCCTTCCAGAATGGCGCCTTCCTCTATGTGTAATGACGGAGTGGAAATATTTCCGAACACCTGACCCTTATTTGTGATGTGCAGCTTGTTGGCTGCGGTGACGTTGCCTTCCACCTTGCCTTGCACCATCATCGTGCCGACGTTGATCTCTGCTTTTACCTGGGCATGTTCGCCGATGATAAGGTTGTCGTTCGTCGCCACTTCACCTTCAAACTTGCCGTCGATGCGGACTGTTCCTTCAAAAGATAAAAGTCCGTTAAACTCTGTATCCTCTCCGAGAAAGGCTTTTATAACATCTTTATCCAAATTATCGCGCGCCATGGCTATTCCCCCCTGACAAAATATTTACTATTTATAGGTGTATTTTAAGTGAAATTAATGATAACTGAATAGTGAACAACGGGCAACGAAATTCAGTTTTTCAACCAGCCTTGATCTGGTCCACCACACGGTTCAATTCGTCAACGTCATGATAACTTATTTTGATTGCGCCGCCTTTTGACTTTGCTATTATCTCGACTTTCGTTCCAAGGATTCTCTCAAGGTCGTGGGCGACCTGCTGCAAGTGTATGTCCGGAGCTTTCCGTAGGGAAGGCTTCCTTTTTAACTTCGATTTTACTTGCGACTCCACCTGGCGGACGTTCATTCCGGCGCTTATGATTTCATCACGCAGCCGCAGCCGTTCCTCATCCGTATTCAACGCCAGCAAAGCCCGCGCATGCCCCATTGTAAGGCGCCCGTCGGATAGGTCGTCTTTCACAGCATCCGGCAGCTTGAGCAGTCGCAACATATTCGTCACCGTAGGCCTGCTTTTCCCAAGTTTTTTCGCCAGGTGTTCCTGTGTGAACGCAAACTCGTTCATCAATCGGTGATACGCGTTCGCCTCTTCGATAGGGTTCAGGTTTTCACGCTGAATATTTTCCACTATCGCCATTTCCAGCGCGTCGGAATCGCGAACGACCTTTACTATCGCCGGGATTTTATCCAGTCCAAGGGACTTTACTGCACGCCACCTGCGCTCGCCTGCGATAAGCTCGAAACCGTTATGTTTTTTAGTAACGATAATAGGCTGGATTACACCACGCTCTCTTATTGACTCCGCCAGACCGGCAAGTGAGTCTTGATTAAAAACCGTTCTCGGCTGAAACCGGCTCTGCAATATTTCATTTACCGGGATGTTGGTTACCATATCACCTTCTTCCGGGGCGCCTTTTTGCTCCGGAATCAAAGCTCCCAATCCTCTACCTAAAGCTTTTCGTGTCATTTTTCGTTTATCACGCTCCCTGATGGTTGTACGTAGCTATTTTCAACGCTGTCAGATTCCAGTTCATTAATTTCGGTTTTCTTTCGCCTGCCTGGAATTGCCAATAACGCCTGTTTGTTCTTATTTATCAACTCATTAGCCAGATCAATGTATGCGTCGGAGCCTTTACAATGGATGTCGTAAAGGATAATTGGTTTACCGTGAGATGGCGCTTCCGAGAGACGGATATTCCTCGGAATCATTGTTTTAAACAACGATTCGCCATAATACTTTTTCACTTCTTCCATCACCTGTCTTGATAATGTCGTTCGGCCATCCACCATTGTAAACAGGATGCCCTCTATTTTAATGCGCGGGTTAAAGGCGTTGCGCACCATATCTATTGTCCTGTCGAGCTGGCTCAGCCCCTCCAGCGCATAATATTCGGTTTGCAACGGGATAATTACAGAGTCGGAAGCCGTCAATGCGTTTAATGTCAGCATTCCCAACGATGGCGGGCAGTCTATAATTACAAAATCGAAATCATCCGATACCTGGTTTATCAAATGAGCGATACGTTTTTCCCTGTTTTCGAATGTGACAAGCTCGATTTCGGCTCCATACAGGTCGGTGGTCGATGGAATGGCTTTCAACCCGTCCACAATCGTGTTCATAATCATTTCAGGGCGAATTTCATTGTCGATTATCGCGGTGTATATGTTATGGCCATCACCATTTTTGGGTAGTCCAAGTCCTGTTGTGGCGTTTCCCTGCGGGTCGATATCAATGAGCAAGACTTGCTGATCGGCGATAGCAAGCCCGGCGGCAAGGTTTACGGCGGTAGTCGTTTTCCCGACTCCACCCTTTTGGTTTGCGACGCAGATAACTTTTTTCATGATTCAGGAGAGTATAACAGGAGGTATTCAAAGAATTAAAGGGAAATCCACCTTAGCGGTGGACTTTTCCTGTCTTTGACTGGTTATTTGGTTATATATGCCAAATGTTTCACGTGAAACAACCTTACGGTTGGTTTACTAGTTAATATGTGGAGGTTCTTCGTCGCATAGGCCCCTCAGAATGACACCTTGTATGATAGTGGTGACTCGCGAACCAAACTTTGTCATCCTGAACCGAAGGGAAGGATCTCAAAAATAGAAAAATTCAAATTTACCCACTGCCGGGCATTCGCGCCAAAAACTTTCCTGGCTGCCAGCCGACAGGCTGATAAAGCCGATCGCAAGATGGTTTCACGTGAAACATTCATTACATTCGCCAGCCGACTCGCACTAGAACAAACCACGTATCCGAACGATAATTAATCCATCGAACCAGGTCGGAACCTCAAGCTTTTTGACAGAGACGCCGGGGAAATTCGACAATAGCTCTTTTATTTCCACATCAACGTCATTTCCTTTAAAAAAGTCGGCTATCCCGCCCCTTTTAACTTTATTTTTCCATAGTTTTGCAACAGAGGTCATATCACCCGCCGCTCTGGATACGAGCCTGTCCACCTTACCGATGTCTGTTTTTCTCTCAATTCTTATAGCTTTCGCCTCCACCTCTGTTTTCCCAACTAAGCCGGGAATGGCCAGAGAGTTTTTAGCTACTTTTATCTTTTTCTGGGTCGAGTCGAGCAGAAGGTAGCGATTCTTTTGGTCCACTATAGCCATTGGGACACCCGGGATGCCTGGTCCACAGCCGAAATCCGCCACAAGCCCGATATCTTCCTTTGAATACTGAAGCCCCAGCCATGCTGAAGGCGCGATGAGCTTTTCGAATATTTTGTCATCCGGGATGGAAGTCAGAGAAATTTTCCTGTTCCAGGAGATCAGGTTTTCACAATATTGTTGCAGCTTTTGGTAGTTATCGCTCCCGAAAATTTCAGAATACAATTTAGGCTCTCCCGGTAGAATACTTGGTCAGGTATATATGCAAGGCTGACAAAGCGGCGGGGGTGACGCCAGAGATTCTGGACGCCTGGCCTAGGTTTAAAGGCTTTATTTTCAATAGCTTTTCTCGAACTTCGTTAGATAAACCCGGGGTTTGGGAGAAATCGAAATCTGGCGGGAAAGCCTTGTTTTCAGACTGCATAGTTTTCGCCACCAGTTTTTCCTGCCGTTTGATATATCCTTCATACCGGAAGGTTATTTCCACCTGTTCTTTTTCAACCGAGGAAAAATCGTTTGGAGGATCGTATCGCGGCAGGTCGTGTAATGTGACACCGGGTCGTTTCAGAAGGTTGGAAAGCAGAATCCCGTCATCTGGTATTTTGCCACCGAGCGCAACCTCCATTCCATTTTTATTTGCGTCGGACGGTTTTATCCTTGTGCGTGAAAGTTTATCGATCTCTTTTTCTATTCGTTCACGTTTTTGGTTAAAAATAGCGTAACTTGTCTCATCAAGCAGGCCAATTTTGTGGCCGATATCGCAAAGGCGCAGGTCTGCGTTGTCATGCCGCAACAGCAATCGAAACTCTGCGCGTGAGGTGAACATACGATACGGCTCGCTTGTTCCTTTTGTGACAAGGTCGTCTATCATCACTCCAATATATGAGTTTTGCCTTGTCAGAACCAGCTGCTCTATCTCTTTTACGTAAGCCACCGCGTTGATACCGGCTATAAGCCCTTGCGCCGCCGCCTCTTCGTAGCCGGAGGTGCCGTTTATCTGGCCGGCGAAGAAAAGGCCCTTGATTTTTTTTGTCTCAAGCGTCGGATAGACCTGTGTTGGCGGGCAGAAATCGTATTCGATAGCGTAGCCGGCTCGTGTGATCTCCACGTTTTCAAGCCCTGGTATTGTTTGCAGAAATTTTAGCTGGACGTCGATAGGCAACGATGTGCTAAGCCCGTTTGGATATACCTCGTTCGTCGTCAATCCTTCCGGCTCCAAAAATATCTGATGCTTTCGCTTTTCAGGAAACCTTTTAACTTTATCCTCGATAGACGGGCAATAGCGCGGGCCAACACCTTCGATCACCCCGGTGTACAAAGGTGAACGTTCCAGATTATTTTCGATAACACGCTGTGTTTCTTCTGTTGTATGCGTTATGTGACACGCCACCTGCCTTTGTTTAATGCCATTGGAGAAAAAGGAGAAAGGAGCCGGATTTTCATCGCCAGGCTGTACTTCGGTTTTAGAAAAATCTATCGTGTCGCAGTCAAGCCTTGGGCATGTGCCGGTCTTCAACCTGCCGATTTCAAAGCCTAACTCACGCAGGTTGTCGGAGAGACGGTCTGCCGGAGCTTCGCCCGTACGGCCTGCGTGAGTTTGCTCTAACCCTATATGAATCAAACCTTTAAGAAATGTACCGGAGCACAGGACAACCGCTTTTGCGTTTATAACATCGCCTGCGCCGGTTTTTACCCCGGTGATTTTACTGTTTTCAATTACGCAGCTATCTACAATTCCCTCAACCAAAGTAAGGTTGGGTTCTGTTTTAAGGGTTGTTAGCATTTCGTTTTGATATAGATGCCTGTCCGCCTGTGCGCGGAGTCCATGTACTGCGGGGCCTTTAGAGCTGTTGAGTATGCGGAACTGTATTCCTGTGGAGTCGATACATTTTGCCATCTGTCCGCCGAGCGCATCGATCTCGCGGACGAGATTGCCCTTGGCCAGGCCGCCTATGGCAGGGTTACAGCTCATGGCGCCGATCTGTTTTATGTTGATAGTGATCAACATCGTGGCAAGGCCCATCCGCGCGCATGCAAGCCCCGCCTCGCACCCTGCGTGCCCACCGCCGATAACTATTACGTCGTAGCTCTTTATCATGGGAAACGATTGTAACTCAACAAATGAAAAAGCGCCGGTTATAGTTTAATTGATAGAGAGATAATTGATTAACAGGCAAGTCATGTTATCGTGTTTGAGATTCGCTTTTGCGCCCGTAGCTCAACTGGATAGAGTAACGGACTTCGAATCCGTAGGTTGCAGGTTCGAATCCTGCCGGGCGCACCAATCTATCAAATAAGGCCTAGTGATCTTTAGTCAGCGTTGCGTCAATGACTTCCAGCAGGTCTTTTCTTTCAAAGGGTTTTCTCAACGCGCCCGTAGCGCCCATTGACAGCGCTATATTAAGAAAATCAGTGTGAACAACCCGCCCTCCGCCAGAAATAGCGATGATTTTCACATCCCGGAAATCTTTGCGTAGCTTTACTATGGCCTGTAGCCCATCCTCGTTCGGCATCAGGATATCGGTAATAACAAGGTCCGCGGGCGCTTCTTTATAGGAGTTAACCCCGATCTCTCCATCGGAAGCCAGTGTCACTGTGTGTCCGGCGCTTTCCACCATTTGTTTTAGCATCCGACGCACCTGCTCGTCATCGTCAATTATAAGAATATGAGCCATCTTACACCTCCATTTCCGTTTGATCTAACACCCGGCGCACGGTTCTACCGAGATCATTAGGTATTATTGGTTTCAAAAGCAGCTCGCGCACACCAATCGTTTTTACTTTTTCAAGAGACACCGTTTTGGCAAAACCTGTCATCATAATTATGGGAGTATTCGGACGAACCTTATGAATGGCTCTTGCCAAAGCTTCACCCATCATGCCCGGCATAGACTGATCCGTAATAACAAGATCAAATTTATCAGAATCCTCGAGAAAACTTTCCAATGCGTCGCCACTGCTACTGAAAGCCACCGCATCATATCCCAACCGTTTCAGCATCTGTTCCATCAACCGGACGATAGACACTTCGTCATCAACCACCAGAATTTTCTCATTACCATGTGGAACAGATGGCTCGGCGCTGGGTTCCACTGATACAGCGGACTCGACACGGGGCAGGTATATATTAAACGTGGCCCCTTTCCCGATTTTGCTTTCAACCGTGATGGCTCCTCCATGGGCGCCAACGATCCCATGTACAGCGGCAAGCCCCATGCCGGTGCCTTCACCCACATCCTTTGTCGTAAAGAAAGGCTCAAATATTCGTTCAATGGTGGCCTTGTTCATCCCATGACCGGTGTCGCTCACGGAAAGCAGAACATAAGGGCCTTCGCGTAATTTGGCATTGGTCTCGGCAAGGTCGATGTCCACATCGACCGCCGTAAGACTCACTTCAAGAACACCGCCGCTATGCTGCATGGCGTGGGACGCGTTGGTGGCAAGGTTCATCACCACCTGATGTATCTGTGACGGATCCGCCATGACAGTATCGAATTTCATGTTTACGTTCTGGCGAATTACGATGCTCGGCGGGATAGAGACTTTCATAAGTTTTAAAACTTCCTTAACGATCAGATGCAACTGAATCGGTTGAAACTCCTGCTCTGTTTGGTGGCTGAAGGCGAGAATTTGTCTGACCAGGTCTTTAGCCCTGGCGCCAGCCTTGATTACCTCATCAAGGTTTTCGCGCGCATCGCTTCCTTCCGGCAGATAGTCAACCACCAGGCTTGAATAGCCAAGCATAGCGAAGAGGATGTTGTTAAAATCGTGCGCTATGCCTCCAGCCAATGTGCCCATGGCCTCCATTTTCTGCGCCTGACGAAACTGTCTTTCAAGCATAACTTCTCGTGTTACGTCACGCTTGACGGCAACGTAACCGATTATTGTGCTGGATGGGTCTTTAATTGGCGAGATGGTGGCCTCTTCTTCAAATAACTCTCCATTTTTCTTTTTATTAATGAAATGGCCGACCCAGGCCTCGCCGCCGGTAATCGTCTCCCACATCTCGGTATAGAAAGATTCATCATGTTTTCCGCTCTTGAGTATATTGGGGTTTTGCCCAATGACCGCATCAGCCTTGTAGCCGGTTATACGTTCGAAAGCCGGGTTGACATATTGTATAGTTCCGTCAGTATCGGTGATAACCACAGTTTCCTCAGCCTGTTCAATGGCTGTGTGCAATCGGGAAACCTCTTTTTCTGTTTTCTTTTGCTTTTCAGCCGCTCTCAGTGATGCGATTCCATAGGATACATCACCCGCAAGCTCCATCAAAAGAGACATTTCCTGCTTATCAAAGCCGTTAGGCTTGGCGGAATAAATGTTAAGAGCTCCAATCGCTTCTGAATTAATGACCAGAGGGATTGCGGCGGAGGAAGCATAGCCTCTTTTTTCCGCTTCCCGTCGCCATGGTTTAAAACGTGGATCAGTATGAATATCCTGGGCTATGACAGGCTTGCGCGTTCTTATGGAAGTCCCCGTCGGCCCTTGCCCCCGTTCAGTATCGGCCCATGTAATATTCAGGGTTTCCAGATATCCCTCCTCATAACCGGCTTGAGCCATCGGTCGCACCGGTTTCCCCCCATCGTGATCGGCGTAACCTATCCAGGCCATGCAATAATCATCGTCATCAGTAATAATACCTTTGCACATATCATCTAAAAGTTCCCGCTCACTTTTCGAATGTATAAGAGTCTCATTACAATTGCTTATCATTCGAAGCATTCTATTAGTTTTATTGAGTTCCTCCTCCGCCCTTTTACGCTCGGTAATATCGCGTATCGCCGCGGTAAATATTCGATTTTTCCCGTCGATTTCAGTATCTTCAATTTTTATTTCAATCGGAAAAACCGCGCCATCTTTATGAAGCCCCTCCATCTCCATGCGGCGATCCACTATTATTGGCGTTGTGTTCTCAAGGTATCTTTTCATCCCGGCGCTATGGGCGGCCCGATATTTTTCGGGCATTAATTTAGTGATGTGTACGCCGATTATCTCCTCTAATGAATAACCAAAAATATGGAGCAGTTCCTGGTTGACATAATGAATCCGCGAATCCGTACCCACAGCGATTATTCCCTCACCAACAGTGTTCAGGATGGCGCTGGTTCTTTGATGCGCGACTTTCAGGTCATGTTCCGCCTGTTTGCGTTCTGTTATGTTCTGTACGATAGCTACGAATCGACCCGGTTCCCCAGGCGGCGCCACACATTGCAGAGAAATTTCCACAGGGATAAGATGCCCGTCCTTATGCTTATGTACGGTCTCGAAGTGGTGGGAATCTTTGCTGCTATCAAGCAAGGGCGCCACCATCTCGCGGAAACTCTCCTCGGTATACTCCGGTTTAATGTCAACAGGAGTCATATTCATCAACTCTTCACGGCTGTATCCCACCAGCTCAACCGATCCCTGATTAACATAGATGAATTTCAATGTTTTTGCATCGAACATGAAAACGCAATCCAAAGTCTGGTCGAGTGTTTCCCGGAATTGTTTCAGCTCTTTTACAGCCATTTTCTGTTCTGTAATATCCCTGGTTGTTGCGACACTACAAGGCACATCGTTAATATTAATAATTTCCGCTGAAAACAAGCATGTTCGCGTTTCTCCCGATTTCACACGAATCTCAAGTTCCTTATCTCTTACATACCCCTGTTTTTGCAACAAGGATACGAGCATGTCACGATCGGCCGGGTTTACCCATATGTTAAGTTCGGTAGAAGTTTTACCAACAGCTTCTTCGCTTTTATAACCAAAAATTCGCTCGAACCCCTGGTTGACTTCAATATATTTTCCGTCTTTTAAAGTAGTAATGGTTATCGAGTCCGGAGTGAATTTAAAAGCATTAGAAAATTTTTCCTCTGAATCGCGAAGGGCGGCTTCGGCCATCTTGCGGTCATCGATATTGGCGCCGGTTCCGACCATTCGAAGCGGTTGACCATCGGCGCCTCGTTCAACAACCCTTCCACGGCCCTTATTCCAGTGGTACACTCCCGATTCCATTCGAAGCCTGTTTTCACACTGGTAATATTCGGTTCGCCCTTCAAAATGCGCTTTCAATTTTTCTTGAGTATTTTGAATATCATCAGGGTGAACGATACTTTCCCAGAAGCTCACATGAGGCTCAACCTCGTCCCGCGTATAACCGAGATTCTTAACCCACTTGTCGCTGTATAAAACTTCACCGGTTTTAATATTCCAGTTCCATGAGCCGTCACTGGTGGCGTCTAGCGTGAGCCTGAGAGTTTCTTCGTTTCTCCGCAAAGCCTCCTCCGCCCTTTTACGCTCGGTTATATCTTCGCCTATGCTCATGGTCCCATATGTATTTCCATGCTTGTTTTTAAATGTCGTATTGTTCCATTTAATTAAACGCACATCCCCGCTAGGAAGAAGAATCGGATTTTCATATTTTGCGTATGAACCGGCTAGGATTTGGTCTTGATGAACATTATGAATATCAGGCCGATCTTTTTTCGGGATAAAATTTTTGACCCAGCTTTGTCCTACAAGCTCCTCAGAGCTTAAGCCGAATAGCTTGCATAAAGCCCGGTTCACATAAGTTATATTTCCCTCGTTATCCAGCCCGACAGCGATCAAATCAAGATTTTCAATATGAAAGTGAAACCTTTCTTCGCTCTCTTTTAAGGCGCTCTCCGCCTGTCTGCGCTGTTTCCTGATCTCGGCGTCGGATAATTCGCGTTTAATGGCAGGCACAAGACGCGACCATGATCCTTTTATTATGTAGTCATGCGCGCCGGCTTTCATTGCCGCCACAGCCACGTCTTCGCCAATAGTTCCTGAAACCAGAATGAACGGAAGATCGATGCCCGATTTTTTTAAAAGCTCCAGCGCTTCAAGACCGCTGAAACGTGGCATGGAATAATCGGCGATAATTATTTTCCAGGAGCCCCTCTCAAGCTCTGCGGAAAAATCTTTCGGTGTGTCTACGAGCGTGAATTCAGGATCGTAGCCGCCGCGCCTAAGTTCACGAACCAGCAGAGCCGCGTCGTCTTTCGAATCCTCAACAATCAAAACACGTAGAGGTTCACTCATTTACTTTCCTTTAAAAGTTGGTGGAGGCTCGTTTAAAAGAAGCCAGTACAAGCCAAGCCGCTGGACCGCTTCGGAAAACCGGGTAAAGTCAACAGGCTTTCGTACGTAGCTGTTGGCTCCGAGGCTGTAGCTTTCAATCATGTCCTTCTCCTCGTCAGACGAAGTCAGAACCACAATGGGAAGAAATTTTGTTCTCTCATCCGCTCGCAATCGCTTAAGCACATCCAGCCCGCCCATTTTAGGAAGTTTCAAGTCGAGCAAGGTGACCGTCGGCATAACGCTTGTGTCTCGTCCCTCGTAGGCTCCCGTTGCAAACAGGTAGTCCAGCGCCTCCTCCCCGTCACGCACCACCACCACCTCGTTGGCTATGTTGTTCTTTTTCAGCGCCCGCAACGTCAGAGCCTCATCATCAGGATTGTCCTCAATTAGAAGTATGAATTTATCACCAATCATAATTATCACCCCGGCTTACAATGTGAAATAAAATATAGCCCCTTTACCTAATTCAGCATCCGCCCAGACTCGTCCACCATGGCGGTGAATGGTGCGTTGAACGGTGGCCAGCCCGATACCTGTTCCCGGGAACTCGGCCCTTGAGTGGAGACGCTGGAACGCGCAGAACAGTTTTCCAGTGTATTTCATGTCAAATCCCACACCGTTATCACGTACGAAATAAACCGTTTTCCCATCTCGCCGGGTCGAGCCGATTTCTATACTCGCCTCCGAACGTTTTCCTGTGAACTTCCATGCGTTGCTAATAAGGTTATAAAGCGCAACGTGTAACAGGCGTTTGTCACCCTCCGTTTCCAGACTTTCCTCAACAGTAAATTCAACACTACGCTCCGGCTGTTCTTTCCGCAGGTCATGCGCCACATCATACGCCAGCGCGGTCAGGTCTACCCGTTCGTAAGTCATCTCGCTTCTGGTCACGCGGGAAAGTGTTAAAAGATCATCGATCAGTTCAGACATTCGCAAGGTGGCGGCCCGCACGCGGTTAAGATAATCCTTGCCGTTGTCGTCCACTTTATCGGCATAATCTTCAAGAAGAGCCTGGCTGAATCCGTCTATGCCGCGTAGCGGAGCGCGCAGATCGTGCGAGACGGAATATGCGAACGCTTCCAGCTCATTGTTAACGGCGGCAAGCTCGATCGTGCGCTCTTCGACCATCTCCTCAAGATGATCGCGGTGTTTGACTAGTTCCTCCTCCGCCAGCTTGCGCTCGGTGATCACGCGCCCCTCCGGGATCAAGTATTGCACAACCTCTCGTTCATCGTGGATCGAGTGCATGCTGAATTCAATCCATATTAGTGATCCGTCCGTGGCCTGAAACTGGATATCATGCAGTATAGATTTTCCAGAGATACATTGTTCAATGTCACGTTTGATTATCTCCCGGACTTCATCGGAGTATGACCACCAAGCTATATCGAAGAACTTCTTCCCTCTCACATCTTCCAATTTGAATCCGGTCGCTTTGAGCGGCGCGTTGTTTATGAAGATGATGTCTCCGCTCGGATCCAGCACCCCAACAAACGTGACCATGCCGTTGAGTACTTCACTCTGAAACCGATCCTTCTCGCGCAGCGCCTCCTCCGCCAGCATGCGTTCGGTGATGTCCTGTGCGGCGCCAACCGACCGTAACGGCTTTCCATTATCGTCATAGAACGTTTCACATTTCTCGTTTACATATTTAATGGAACCGTCCTTCATCAACAGGCGGTGGGTGATCTCATAAGGTTCCCGACTATTAAGCGAATCGGTATAGGCTTTATTCACGATATCTCTGTCTTCCGGATGTATGGTATCCAAAAAGGCCTCATAGGTTGCGCCGAAATCTTTTGGGTCCATTTCGAATATTCGATATATTTCATCCGACCATTTCAGTTCGTTATTTACAAGATCGAGGTCCCAGTTGCCAAGATGGGCGATACGTTGCGCTTCGGAAAGGCTCGCTTCACTTTTTCTTAACGCTTCCTCCGCTATTTTGCGTTCGGTGATATCTGTCACAAAGGCCATAAACCGGCCAGTTTCTCCAGGTTGCTCCATATATTGCAAAAATATTTCCACCTGAACAAGTCTTCCGTTTTTATGCCTGTGCACAGTCTCAAAGCGGTGGGAGCTTTTACTTCCATCCAGCAACGGAGCGATCATTTCGCGGAAACTTCTCTCGGTAAATTGCGGTTTGATATCAACGGGAGTCATATTCAGCAACTCTTCCCGGCTATACCCGACCTGATTAACCGCCCCTTTATTCACATATATAAATTTCAGGGCTTTGGCGTCGAACATAAAGACGCAGTCCAGCGTCTGGTCAAGAGTCTCTTTAAATTGTCTCAGCTCTTTTTCCGCCTCCATACGCTTTGTTATATCGCGGGCGATGGTAATCAAACAGGGCTGCCCACTCAGGTCAATGGATTCGGCGGAAATTTTACAGATAATACTTTTGCCTGTCTTGGTTCTAAACTTCGTCTCAAAATTCGTAACCTTGCCTTTATTTTGCAAATGTTCAATGAAATGTTTGCGATCCTCAGGGGCGCTCCATATGCCGAGGTCCAGCGTAGTTTTTCCCAGCGTCTCCTCGCGGCTGAAACCTGTGATCTGTTCAAAACCATCATTAACTTCAATGAGGCGGCCGTCCTCCAGCAAGGTGATAGTGATAGAGTCCGGAGTGGACTGGAACGCCTTGGAAAACCTCTCCTCCGATTCGCGAAGTGTTTTATCAGCTTGCAGCCGCTCCATTTCCGCCGCCGCCCTGGTGGTGACATCCCGAACAATAGCTATCATGAATGTCTTGCCTTCTATTTCTATAAGCGACGCTGAAATTTCCACAGGCAGAAGATTTCCTTTCTTTGTACGGCAGGAAAGTTCATCCGTCCAGCCCTGTCCCGCTGCAAAAACCTGTTGGACAAAATCCCCAAGCCTTTTCATCTCACCCGGATGAATGGCGGACATGGGAGTTGATAACAATTCTTCACGCGAGTAACCAAGCATATCGCAGGCCTTTGGATTAACATCGACGATTTTATCCTGCCCCGGGTCAACCATAAATATCGCGTCGTAGGAATTCCTGAAAATGTTTCTAAATCGCTCCTCGCTTTTTCTTAACCCTTCCTCCGCCTGTTTGCGATTTTTATCTTTTCGGAAAAGTATTATGCCGGCGGCCACGAAAAGAAAAAAACTTATGGCTGAAAGCAGATAATACAGCCGTTGTTGGTGGGTCAGGCTTTGATATTTTAAACGGTTGATTATGCCAACAACGGTGTCAATCTCGAGTAATATTTCTTTAAATAATTTGTCGAATCGCTGATCCAGCGATGAACCGATACCGCCTTGCTTCACATTTGCCCAGCGCTCTTCGGCTATTTCCCTAAAAGCTTCTGTTGAGGTTTTAAGCTTTTCAAGACGCGCCAGCAGTTCCCGGTTGGAAACCGAACGACCAATGACACCGGGAATGTTGCTTTTCCCGTTAATGGCGTCGTCGATAGCATTCGCTACGTTTTCCATATCCCGCCAGACATACTCAATCTGGACGGTATCGTCTCCTGTTATCAATTCTTCAAGCCACAGATGTCCGGTGGAGATATTTACCTTGGCCTTGTTCATATTATCAACGAGGGGATCGTTGATACGAATATAATCAACCCACGACCAATGATTTACAGCAAGAAGCCCAAGAAATAGAAACGCGGTGACAAGAGCCACCCATATAATAGAGAAGGACTTTCCACTCATGGTCGCCGGATTATCAGACTGCGCCCTTTTTGTCATGACCCCACCTTGGTTCATTACTAATAAATGGTAACAATAATTATCAATATATTGCGAAGAAATAAGGGAATTCTTGTAAACTCGTAATTTTTATAAGTTTGCTCTGGTGATCGGGAAGGGGGTAAAGCTATTGATTCATTATGCTTTTACCAGCCCTTGTCACCCGTTTCAACGGTCGTATTTTGCATAAAAAAACCAGCCATTTTTCATGCCTCCCTTTTTTGTAACTGACTTATGTAACTTCCGCCCCTGTTTCATCTATACCTGTAAATAGCGTGGTGACGATTGGGGGAAATCGCCACCACGCTTTGGGGCATATGACGATGAGGGGTAATCATCGCCATTGGAAGGAAGAAATGACAACAAAATGTTTTCCAATAATTCGATCTCCCGATTCAAATTTTCTTCATTTTCTGATTTCGAAGGAAACTTGATAATTTTCGATTCAGGCAAGGCTTGACGAAATTCCATCAAATCGACTTTGGATAGAAAGTCATCGTCCACGATTACAAGATCAAATCCCACCTTTCTCAATAAATCAGATGAAATCGAACCAATAGAATCGTGAGTAAGGTTCAACGTAGGGACGTTAAAGCTTTTTAATATGTTTGCCACGATTCTGGTATTGTCAAAATCATCGCAAAGCACACAAACCAACAGGTTTCCAATATCCATTTTTGCGCCATGCGAATAATTCACTCTTTTTCCCCCAGACTTTTTTGATTTACTATTCGCGGATATTGTTTGGCCAAATAACGTTTGAATTTATGTGAATCGAATATCTCGGAAGTTTGAATAAGCGTTAAGAAAATATTTTCCAGCAATTCGGTTTCCCAGCCAGGGCTTTTACCCCTGTCAGATTTACATGGAATCTTGGCTATTTCAGCTTTCGGCCAGGCATTATGTAATTCCAATAAATCCGTTTTTGACAAATATTCTTCATCAACGATCACAAGGTCAAATCCAATCTCCTTCAGGAAAGTAAATGAAACCAAATCCAGAGAAGCGTGAGTAAGATGGATCGAATATACGTCCAGCTCATCCAACATTAAGGCAACCTTGTTAGCGATAATGGGATCATCACATAAAGCGCATACAAAAAAGTTTTTCTGGGACATGGAGGCTCCTGTTTCTTTCTAAACCTCAATTGCACAAGGCATGCCATGAAAAATGAAGCTGGGACTAGCTGTATTTCAATGAGATATGAGAAACGCTAGATGTGGCGGATAAATTGGAGCGCTGATTTCTAACAAATTTGTAATATAATTACAAGAAATATTATGGTTTGTGTAAATGCGGCTTTATGAAACCTGATTCAATTTTGCCATACAAGCTTCTTGTCGTTGATGACGACCCCGCCGCGTTAAAGCTGGTCAGAAAATATTCCGCAAATTTAAGTTTTCTCGAAGCGCATGGATGCTCTTCCCCTCTCGAGGCCTTGTCATGGGCCAAAGAAAATCATTTTGATATCGCGCTTACTGATTTCAAAATGCCAAAAATGAATGGTGTTGAACTGGCAAACGCCCTTAAAGAAAAAAATCCCGAGTCGTATTTTCTGATTATGACAGGTCATGCGGAAATCCAAACAGCGATTGCGGCTATCCGGGCTGGAATATTTGATTTTATTCTCAAGCCATTTGATTTAAGCGAATTCATAATAGCTATGGAACGGGTTAAAAAAAACCTCGACCTGAAACATCAAAATCAAATGTTAACAAAGTTCCTGCAAACCGGGTCAGGAAGCGGAGACCTTGTGGGCCAATCACACGCGATGAATACCGTGCGTGAAAAGATCAAGCTTTTCTCAAACTCAAACGCCCCGGT
>CAYNDB010000001.1:50598-56217 GCA_964395915.1 uncultured Nitrospinota bacterium
CAAAACCAGCGTTTCCGTGAAGACCTGTTCTATCGAATAAACACCTTGAGTATCCATGTCCCGCCATTAAGAGAAAGGGAGGGCGATATCAATATTCTGTCCGAATATTTCCTGAAGAAATTTAATATGGTTTACAGCAAGGAAATAGAATCATTCGACAAAAGCGCCGTTGATCTTCTTACAGGTTACCAATGGCCCGGCAATGTGCGTCAGCTTGAAAACGTGATTGATTATGCTGTGTTGTCTTGCGACAAAAAAAGAATTAAAAGCGAGCATTTTCCATCGGAAATAGCCGACCAGCGCGCTTCCCAAAGGCGAAGCTCTACAGCTTCCGCGCCAATCGATCTGTCGCATGGGAAAATGACATCTGTTCTTTCAAGTATGGAAAGTGAAAAAATCAAAGATAGTTTAAATAGAAACAGGTGGAACAAATCGAAAACCGCCTCCGAACTGGGACTAACGGCGCGTCAACTCTCATACAGGCTCAAAAAATATAATATTGAGTGACTGTAACCTTTTGAAAACTCACCTCTCTTGAAACGCGCAAGCCCCTCTAAAATAGCCTGGTTGATAATTAGAGTTTTCCCCGCGCAATTCATAATTAAAAGGAAAGCTTTTGATGAGAAAACAAAGTGAAACATCATCTGTTTTTTTGGAAACTTTTTCCTTTCTTGCGATGTCCAAAAAGTAAAGGGCGGCATAAGATAACAAAAACAGGTTTATGGACACGGTAGACGAGCTGAAAAAACTTATAGAAAAGCTTATTGAGAAGATGAGCGAGGGTATGCTCCGGGGCGTAAGGGATAAGCGGCGGGATGGTTTCGACGATGGGCCGCGTCGCAATAAAAGGTTCTAATTACAGCGCTTAGACCCGCTCGTATCGAGTATATGAGCGGGGGCGCTATTTTTTCTGTATAGTTATAAAAAGAGCTATCAAAATAATGGAGGTTTTTATGCGTAAATTTATCATCATCTCTCTGATTGCGGTAATTGTGCCGTTCATGGCGTTTGCCAACGAAGGCGGACATAAGAGTGAAAAATATAAGGGGGCGCATGGTATGAAGTTTAGCCCGGCGCAGCAGGAGGCCATGCGACAAATTGGCTATAAAATGAAAAGGTTCATGATAAAGCATCACAGCAAGATGAAGCTTGTGCGGCTTGATCTGAAAGAAGAGCTTGAAAAAATTAAACCGGACAAAAACAAGCTTCAAAAACTGGTCTCAGAGCTTGCCGAGCTACAAAAGGTTCATGAGCAAAAAAGGCTTGGAGCGTTGCTTGAACTAACGGGAACCATGACGCGGGAAGAAAGAATTAAATTTTTGAGCTCGAAAAAAGGCAAAATGCTGCTGGGAGGGAAAAAGAAAGGCGGCGGAGGCCATAAAGGGCGTTAATTGTAATAAACAAAAATTGCGTTTACGGACTAGCGGTTTCTGATCGTTAAAAGCCTTCACAGTTGTTACCGTTGAGGGGGAGGCGGCACCGCCACGCAGAGTCGGCGGCTGTGTCGGTTCCGTTGGGAGAAGTGTGGTTTGCGCCTGTCTCATTGTTCCTTGCGGGATTCACTTCGTTTGCGATACAGTGGTTGTGTGAGTTTGCAACGATGGCTGCCGCCACATCACAAGAACGGCTTCCCCTCTTTAGAAATACCACTACCTGCCGGTATTATTTTTCCACTAACGCCCCATCTTGTTTTACCATCATCGAATGCGTTCCAATATATATCTCGCCCTTTGCGAAACAGAGCCGCCTATCGTGCGGGAAGGGAAAGCAAAGGCGCAGGAGAGCCCGCCGCGGCGTGTGCGGGAGGAGGCGGTTGTTTCTATCTGGATGGAGCAACCGTGGGCGCCGCATCCTGTCCGCGATGTTAAAGGCAAAATGGTGGAGATCATCTCCCCCGGATGGCTGAAAGGAGGCGCCGGGCCGGATTTTTGCGACGCGCTTTTTCGATATAACAATGGCGCCATTGAAAAAGGTGATGTGGAGATACATGTACGCTCTTCCGACTGGTTGCGCCACAAACATTTTCGTGACCCCGCATATAACGACACACGGCTCCATGTTGTTTTATATTGCGACTCCAAAAACGATCCACGAACCGTAAACTCCGGCGAGGCGCTTATAGAGATAGAGCTTGCCAACGTGTGCGCTGGAGTAATAGACCGCATACGGTCTCGATCCCCCGTTAAACAATCCATAGCAAACCTTGCCCTTATCACAGGTAAATGTAGCGAAGCTTTAGCCAACCTTGGCGCCTCAAACGCTTTCCAGATAATAGAGGCGGCTGGCGAGGCGAGGATGGAATTTAAATCGAAACGTTATCTTGCGGCGATCAAAAAAGGCGTGGGTGAGGAGGAGCTGTATCAGGGGATATTGGAGGCGCTTGGATATCAGGCGTTCAAAATTCAGTTTGGAAGAGTGGCAAGGGAGGCGACGCTCAAAAAATTGCGTGGCTCTATGGAGGATATCCGGCGGACGACACGTTCCGCTGTTCTGCAAGGGATATTGTTTGGCGTGGCGGGACTTTTGCCACGACATGTGACCAAGGATGATTTCGATGAGGAGACTTCGGCATATATCGGCGGAAGCCTGGAAGCGTGGGAGCGTATCGCCGAAAAATGTGGATTCGAGCAAACAATCGGCTCTGACGAATGGAAGCTTGCTGGTTCTCGTCCGGCGAATTTCCCGGCGGGACGGTTGGCGGGGTTGTCATATTTTCTTTCGACATATTTGGAGAGTGATTTGGAGAGAGTCTTTCCACGCATACTGGAAGAGTGTCCGGTGGATGGAAAAGTAAGGGAGATCAGAAAATGGATCAACGCTGTTTCAAACCTTTTCTCATCGCCTGCGGATGACTATTGGGCGTGGCGATATGCTCTTGGCGGCAAGAAGCTTGCAAAACCGCGCAAACTTATCGGGAAAGAGCGAGTGGAGCTAATATTAGTGAACATAATATTACCTTTTGCCCTGGCGCGCGCCCAATCAAGAAAAAATAAGCGGGAGGAAGAAATTGCGCGGAGAATATTTCGCGTCATGCCATCAACCGCTCAAAACAGCGTTGTCCGGCTAATGGCGCAGCGGATGTGTGGCGGAATCGCGGCGAATGAGCTTGCCCGCGGGTCTATTCGACGCCAGGGGCTCACCCAGGTGTACACAGATTTTTGTACGGTCAACGAGCAGAGATGCGAGGCGTGCGGATTTGCGACATATCTTGAAAACCTGTTTTCGCAAGGTGTGATATTATCTGGCTGATTTTAAATATGGAGAATTTCGTTGCCAACAAAAACCGTAGCTTTACTGATAACGCTGGTGTTCACCGCGTCGTGCGCCGGATACGCTTTGGTTGGCAAAGGCTCTTCATTACCGCCCAATATACGTAGTATCGATATTCAGCTATTTAAAAATAAAACAGCGGAGCCAAACCTCGATACCCGTATGACACAGGCGGTGCAAGACGGATTTATAAAAGACGGCAGGCTCAAAGTGGTAAGCGCGGGAAGCCGGGCGGATTCAATTTTAGAAGGCGCCATAGAGGCGTATAGCTTGCGGCCGGTGGCTTATGATGCAAATAACAAAGTCACCGAATATGTGGTATCGCTTACATTGGCCATTAAACATACCGTAAGCGGAAGTGGCAAAGTGTTAACAAAGCAAACGTTTACGAAAGATTGGCGCTATCAGGTGGAGCAGTCGATCACATTGGCGGAAAACTTGCGGATAGCGGCGATCAAAGAGGCCTCCACGCAAGCGGCGGAATCTATCATCACCATGGTAATAGAGTCATTTTAACAACAATATTTATGGCCTTAGAGGGCTGCCATTAAACAGGTAGAAGGTTCGACAACTGGCTTAAAGCCTTCCCAGATCAGGGCTCTGGAAAGGATTTATCGCCGCAAAACCACCGCGGAAACAACTATTTCCAGCGAGCTTGGCGCAACGCTATGCAAGATATCAAGAGAAATCGGCCGTCAGGTGGGTGTTATGATAGACAGGCGTGGACGCGTCACACATGTCATCATAGGTGACCAAAACGAAATAGTAATACCTAACCTCACCCGTGTCAGGAGTGGGGCCGGGAGGCTCAAAGGCCTCCGGCTGATTCACACACATCTAAAAAACGAGCCGCTTTCGAAAGATGATTTAAACGACCTTGCGCTCCTGCGCCTTGATCTGGTTATGGCTATAGGAACAGGCGCTAATGGAGAGCCGTTGACGGCGTATATTGCGCATATCGATCCGGATCGCCACGCCGCTAAGTCGGTATGGAAAATTGTTGAGCCTTGCCCCTTCTCAAAGCTCGATTTCAGGTTTGGAGAATTAATCGCCACTCTTGAGCAAAAGCTATCGCGGCTCGACACACGTAAGGAAGAAAAAGATACTCTGGCGGCCACGCTTGTTCATATAGGAAGCTTATCCAAAACGGAAGCGGAGGCGCGACTTGACGAGCTGTCGGAGCTTGCAAGAACGGAAAAAATCAGCGTCGTTGACAGGGTGATATACAAGGGGGCGCCAAATCCTAAAAATCTTCTGGGCGCAGGCAGAATCAAAGACCTTATCATCAGAGCCTTTACTAATGGCGCGGATATGATACTTTTTGACCAGGAGCTTTCTCCGGCCCAGGCCAGATGGATTGGAAACCTGACCGAAATGCCGATTCTCGACAGGACGCAGCTAATCCTGCGGATATTCGCAAGAAGGGCTTTTACCGCGGATGGCAAGATGCGTGTTGAGCTGGCGCGGCTGAAGTATATGTTACCGAGACTTGGAACCCGCGATGACGCGCTTTCCCGTATAAGAGGGGGTATTGGTATGCGCGGGCCGGGCGAAACCGCCATGGAAGTGTCGCGAAGACGGATCATGGAAAGAATCAGCCGGTTAAAAGGCCAACTGGAAAAGCTTGGACGCGGGCGCGAGCAACGCAGAAGCCTCCGAAAGCGCTCTTCCATACCCCAGGTGGCGGTTGTAGGGTATACAAACGCCGGGAAATCAACATTGCTCAACGCGATCACAAAAAGCTCGGTTCTGGTGGAGGACAAGTTGTTCGCCACGCTGGACCCGACGGCTCGCAGGGTGCGGTTTCCAAAGGAAATGGAGGTTGTGTTTCTTGACACCGTAGGGTTTATACGAGACTTGCCGGAAGATCTTCTGGACGCTTTCAAGTCTACCCTGGAAGAGCTTCGGGACGCTGATCTTCTGCTTCACCTCGTTGATATTTCCGCCCCGGACTTCGAAAGCATGACAGAAACAGTGGAAAAAATTCTACATCAACTTGGAATAGTGGAAATACCACGACGTATAGTGTTGAATAAAATCGACAAGGTGGATGTTGGTGTAACCGAAAACCTGGTCAGGCGTTACAACGCAATTCCCATTAGCGCGTCGAAGAGATCCGGTCTTGAAAACCTTACAAAAGAAATAGTTGGGGAGTTGAAAAAGATTGGAGCCGGAGGTAGTCTTATCAAGTCAAAGTAATACTGGGTGAAGGGCGTTTTTATGTTTTCAGATATTTCGCCAAAAATTTGTCGATGGCATATAGTTCTGGTATCGCTTTTACTGGCGGTAGCGTCAGGGTGCAAAACATTTCCAGAAGTCGATAAACTATGGAAAAACGGCGACAATAAA
>CAYNDB010000001.1:56317-65591 GCA_964395915.1 uncultured Nitrospinota bacterium
TAAACGGTATAAGCGTTAACACAATTCAGGGTAAAACGGTTGTGACGGTTTCGGCCAGCGCTCCTTTCAAATATATCGCTTTTAAAATGCGGAACCCGGAGCGTATAGCTCTGGAAATAGAAGGTGTCACAAAGGTCTCCACCCGGTCATTGGCTGAAGTGGATGACGAACTAATCAGCGGCGCGCATATCCTGCGTTTTGATAAATCCGCTAATGTGCGTGTGGAAGTGGGGCTTCGAAAGCCGTGTTCCTTCGACACCTCCATGAGTGGAACTTCGCTTGTTTTAACAATATCTCCAGACATTCCAAAAACTGATACGAAGACTGTCGAGGAACTTGCCAAGGCAAAAGAGACCATAGAAAAACTTAACAAAAAAATGGCTCGTCTTGAAAACAGAATTAAAGAGCTGGAAAATAAACGAGTTACGCCGAAAACGGACGTGCCGCGCGTTGACATGGCCAGGACTGAAAAGGACGATAGACTCGCCATACCGCCCGTTTCCAGGGTGAAAACAGCGGAAGAAATAGCCACGAAAAAAATCAAAATAAAAATAAAGGATTGGCTGGAGGCGTGGCGCTCGCAAGACATTTTAAGGTATAGTGACCATTATGCCGCCTCGTTCTCGCATAAAGGTATGAGCAAAGGGAGGTGGCTGAAATCAAAAAAGAGAAAGTTTCGGCTGGCAGGCTCAATTGATGTAAATATCGACAATATCATTGTGAAAATTCTGAACAGGAAAGCCGTTGTCAAATTTACACAAATTTACCGATCCGAAGGACTTAGCGACATTGGAAACAAAACTTTGACCATGTCTCTTATCGGGCGGGAGTGGAAAATCGTTTCTGAGATGTGGAGACCTGTGCGATGACACTCCATCTGTTTAACTATGACAATCCTTTTAACCGGATAATAGCCAATGCGCGTTTCAGCCGCCACACTCGTAAAATCAACAGGGATGTTGAGCGGGCTTTTACCCTGGAACCAGCCCTATTTCCTAAAAAAGCCAGGATATATACGGGTTTCTTTTTTACAGCAGCGGTGATCTATGCTCTTGTTAATATTGTGGTTACAAAAGAAACCACGGCAAACATACCACCACAATATGAGGCTTCTGTTATAGCCCCAGTAATCTTGGTTGCGCCTGCCCCTGTTGCGGAACCGGCCGAAGTTATGGAGAAGCTTAAGGCCAATGAGACGGAACTTGAAAACAGGGAGCCTGCGCCTGTTGCAAATGTGGAATCGATACCAGGTGAAGACAATGATCGCGCTATAGTGGCGTCCCTTGTCCCGGATTTGGAGAAATTGCCTACGCTAAACTTCACACCCGCTTTTCCTGAGCCTGAAGGGGCGTTTATGATGGTTGTCGACAAGTCGCGCGAAGAACTTCTAATATTAAAAGATATTGGAGACAAATATCAGATCGTTGAAAGGTTCAACGTTTCTCTTGGCTCGAAAAATGGAGACAAGTTCCGGACAGGAGATAAACGAACACCGGAAGGCGTCTATCATATTGTAAAAATAAAGGAAGATCATGAATTGCCGGCAAGATATGGCCCACGAGCTTTCGTCTTGAATTACCCCAATGAAGTGGACGTCAAGCTTGGTAAAACAGGCAACGGTATATGGATTCATGGCTCCGGCCTTGGAAAAGACACTAAGCCTACTCAAGGATGCGTGGAAGTTAACGACTGGAATATCATGGATCTTGGAGCATACGCCGATGTTGGCTCCACCATATATATTTTCCCCGATAAATTTCAGGTGCCTATTCGGGACGATACAATATTGAAAAGCCTTCTTCATCCAAAAACCATCTATGGCATTAAAAAATGGTACGACCGCGTAATGGCAAGCCAGACCTCAAAAGAAGATGCGCGCTCAACTGGAAGGGCCAGCGGTTCATAAAAGATTTATGATCCAGCCCCTGTCAAATTTACCTCTGGCGCCACTGATTATGGCGCCCAATAACCCGGCTTAACGATTCCAGCGTACTCCTTTTAGATATTTCGTAACTTCTTTGCCTGGAATGCCCATTTTATGTTATTGAATAAATAGCGATTATGTTGTTATACTTAACTTGATCGTTGAATCCTTTAGTTAGCTTATGCATCATATATGTGGAAGGAAAAGGAGTATGAACATGAAACACGCACGTAAACAAAGCCCTCGGAACGACACGCATTTTGGCGAAGCCAAAGGCGATATTGATACGACTACTGAAAACGAAACTATCAGCCAGCTTACATGTAATCACTGTGGCGGAATGTTGAAATCGACACCTGAAGGAACTTCATGCTTCATGTGTGGGCGCGACAGAAGCCATCGTTGCGAAAACTGCCTGAACGGAGGCAAGGAAGGCGTGGCGGCGTAACCTGCAATTGTGACAACTTGCATTTACAAAATGGCCTTACACTATCCAGAGTTTATCTGAGATAGGGCGATACAGGACTACTTGGTGTCATTGCGAGGAAGGCTATAAGCCGATGCGGCAATCTCGCGGGAAGCAATATGATAGGCGCAAACCATGCTTTTCCCAACGGGATCGCCACGGTCGCTAAAAAGGCTCCCTCGTGATGACTGCTGTAAAGGTTTTAAAAGACCAGAAGACACCTTTCTGTAAACGCAAATCTTGTTTTTCGCACGTAACCAATTTTGCAGTGGGCGTTGTCATCCCGCGCGCAACGAAGCCGAGCCGCGACAACGGCGGTTTATCCGTCAAGCTTTCGCGCCAGCCCGGCAAGTGTCATATTCACCGGTGTGGCTATACCTCGCTTTTCGCCAAGCTCCACAGCCTTGCCGTTGAATGTGTCTATCTCCATCTTTCTGCCGAGCCTCCTGTCGTGCAGCATTGACGGGATTACCTCCCCACCTTTCAATGTTGTATTAATATTTTTGTCGGCAAGGTCATGGTTAAGGCTCACGCCGCAAGCGTTGGCGACTTCTATCCACTCCAGCATTGCCGAGCGGACTATATTGCGGGTCTCTTCAAATTCCGCCACCTCCTTTGCGCTTTTGTCCACTATGGCGCAGATGGCGTTGAACCCAATGTTCCATACCATTTTGCCATAGAGATCACGCTTTATATCGCCGGATACCTTACATTTTATGCGCGCATTTTCGAATATTTTTCCAAGCCTTTTCGTCCTTTCGGATACACCACCTGAAAGCTCACCTATGGCGATATGGCCGAACGCTGTGTGAAGAATAACGCCAGGGTTTTCCACCCTCGACCCGATGAACGCGATTCCACCCAACACACACTCATTTCCATATTCTCTGGCTACAACAGTCTCGTTGTCGATTCCGTTTTGCAAGGAAAGAATCGCCGTGTCTGACCCGACGTTGGAGTGATATAAACCGAGAGTCGAGGCGGTGTCGTATGCTTTTACAGAAACGATAACAAGGTCCGCGACTCCAAAAGACTCCGCAGTCTCGCCACATTCAGGATGGATAGTGAATTCGTCACCGAGGCTTTTTACGGTAAGCCCGTTTTGTGATATTGCGCCAAGATGGGCGCCACGGGCGATAAAGAACAGGTCATGTCCGGATTTCGCCAGCATTGCCCCGTAATATCCGCCGACGCCTCCTGACCCAATTATCAGAACTTTCATTAAACTTACCTTTAGGCGCAAGTATATCACGGCATGGGGCGTTCGGATTGCTAGCCGCTTGCGGCATGTGGTAGTGTGAAATTCTATGATAATAGGAATATGCAAGATGAGCGTCGCGCTTCCTGGCAACAAGTCTTTGAAAGGCAAAAGAAAAGTGGTGAAGAGTATAAAGGACCGGGTCCGATCGAGGTATAATGTGTCTATCGCAGAGGTTGATAATCATGATATTCACCAGACCGCCACGCTGGGAATCTCCGTAGTGGGAAGCGACGCCGCCCATGCGGACAGCCAGCTTCAAAAAATTATTGGTTTTGTATCGGGTCAGGCGGATATAACAAATATTGCGACGGAAATAACGCGTCGTTGAAAAGTGAGGGAAAACAATGAAAAGGTTTCACCGGTCGGACAGGGTCTCGGAAGAGATTTTAAAAGAGGTGTCGAACATTCTCCAAAAGGACATGAAAGACCCGAGGCTTGGGTTCGTTTCCGTTACGAGGGTTGAAGCGGCGCGCGATTTACGTCATGCGAATGTTCTGATTTCGGTGCTTGGCTCCGCTGAGGAAAAAAGTAAAAGCCTCATTGCGTTAAAACGCGGGACGGGGTTTATTCGTGGGCTACTGGGGAAAAGGTTGAGGCTTCGTTTCGCGCCGGAGCTCGATTTCCGGCTGGACGACTCCATCGAACGTGGCGCAAGAATCCATAAAATACTCAGCGACGCGCTGCCTCAGGGAAAAGAGGAAGAAAAGGAAGATGAAGAAGCTGGCCTGTAGTGATTTGCAAATCAATTATCAGGAAGAAGCAATATTTCAACCGCATCCGCATGAGGGCTCTTTCGTCCCTTTTATCGCCTGCCACATCAGCGCATAGGCGCATCCAACACCAGCCTCCACTTTCAATGCTTCCGTGGGACAGTTGATAGCGCAGGCTCCGCATTCCATGCAAGCCTCGTGTTCAACTATCTCAACAACCCTTTCGCCACGTTCAAAAACCGCGTGAGGGCATACTTCTATGCACCGGTCGCAATTAACGCACTTGCCGGGATAGTACAAAAGCGTGTTTTCTTTCGATCGGACAACTATATCCATATCCGCAACTGCGGTTTTCATATTCCTATAACCCTCATAACGGTAAATGAAATCATAATAAGAACTCCCGCGCCGAACATATAGGCCATCGAGGGTATATAGGTAAATATCTCACGCCGGACACCGCTCGTGGATGTGAACGTGGACGATCCTGTGAAGTTAAGCGAGAGGAACGCCGTGACCGAGGGCATGGCAAGGGCGTATACGAGCGCCCAACCGGCCCTGCTCCAAATCGATGCGGAAGGGTTGTCTAACAACGCGGCGACAACAAACGGAATCGCGATTGCTCCGCCTAGAACAAAACCTTTGGCCGCAAAATCTTTACAGGGCAGCCATGGTAAAAGGAGAGGGAATAAAATCGCTCCCGCAATAATGGAGGCAAGCGCTCCCATGGAAAGCATTGGGCCATGAACAAAATATAGAACAACCGCCGCCACCAGCGCAGGGACTATTACGTGGGCAAGCTCCACCGGAATCAACACGATCCTGTCGAGTATCGGAAACCGGACACGGCGCATTTCTGGTGTGGCCTCGTAGGTTTCAAGATATTTTGGCAGGTCTGAAGCCAGGACTGGCCCGTACTCAACCTTGAAGCCTGTTCTCTTCTTGACAAGATGCGCCGCCATTCCTGGAGCGCTCAGCTGAGGGACGATCAATTTTCTGTGATTTACGATTTTTTTAAGCCCCGCCTCGTTTACTTGGCGGACAAGCTCATCCGTGCCGAAAATACCTTTCCCGGCGGCGCACCAAACGTTCACCCCGTTTGTGTTCAAAACAAGGATATAGCCGTCTATACCGGCGAGATTTGAACGAAGCGCATCGAAGCTTAAAGTATAATTTGCCGAAACGAATATTGGCGATTCCGCTGTCGGCTCGCCGATAGTATAAAGTCCTGGCTTTACACGATGTTCAGCCCGGTGAAATCCCCATCGCGCCAGGAAGTGGTCCAGCCTGTCGCCAAATGTGATCTCGCTGGTTGTCCGACCGGAAAAGCGACCGGCGTTTTCACTGGTCATGATTTCGAAACTCCGATTAAAAGTAAATCTCCTTATATTTATTATAAGGCGAAATCAGAAATATGCCCGGTTTTCGGGGGGAGGCTTATTGATAAAGGATTTTTGTCGACGCGCTTGTCAGAACTTGCGTAGCAGGCCGATAACCGCGCCTTGTATGGCGACACTGTCCGCCGGGACTATGATGGGATCCATACAAGGGTTGGCGGGCTGGAGACGCACATGGCCGTCTTCCTTATAATATTTTTTCAAGGTGGCGCTCTCATTGTCTATAAGGGCGACGACCGTCTCTCCGTTATCCGCCTGGTTACGTTCTTCTATTACCACAAAATCGCCATCCTGAATATGCTCATCGATCATAGAGTCTCCCCTGACCTTCAGAACATACGTCTTGTGTCTTCCCAGCATGTCTTCAGGGATAGACACTGTCTCGTCTATCTGATATGCGTCGACAGGAACTCCAGCGGCAATATAACCAAGGAGCGGGACTTCAACAGAGCCGACCGACTGCGCCTCACGCGGTGGCAGCTCTATAGCGCGGCTCATGTTTTTATGCCGAATGATAAGCCCCTTCGACTCGAGGTTGGTAAGATGTTTATGTATTGTGGCGGGGGACGAGAGACCGAAATGCTCCCCGATTTCAACTATGCTGGGAGCGTAACCATTTCCCTCGATTGATGAAACAATAAAGTCAAATATCAGCTTTTGGCGTTTTGTAAGATGCATAATATCCTCCAATTACGGAGAATAAGCGAAAGCAAAACGAAAGTCAAGCGTTATTTCGCCAAATTTTCACTAAACCGGGAATATGCTGTGGACTACTGATATCTTGTCTGTGAAAACTTAACCTTGTCTCCGGCGACAATCACATCCTTGCTTACGAATATGAAAGCTGTTGATGTCTTTTCTCTTGCGGAAATAATCTTCGCTTTCCCGATAACTTTATCAAATTCGGTCATTTGGTCGCCGTCTTCTCGCATAAGAGGCTTGGCGTCTATGATATCGAATACATCTCCAGGCTCAACACCGGAGATTGCTCCAACGTCCAGATAAACCACGTCTCCCTCTCCAACACCTTCTCTTTCAGTTTTGGTTGCGACAAGGTAGCCGTTAATCTTTTTATTTTTGACAGGGCTGTCCGGGTCGACGCCAGGGATATCAGGTTCGGTGTAGGGGGCGATTTTGTCGCCTCTTTGGATGGCGTTGTACGCTCTTACAATAACAGTCTTGGAGTTTTTCTCCTTTACCGCCACCACCTTTATAATACCGTCCACCACAACTTTTTGCCCTATCGGTTCTTTTGTGACAGGGTGTTTAATCTGATCTTTTTCCGCGTGGAGAACAATAAAAAGGTCCCCTTTCTTAAGGCCATCACTGAAACCGCGGTTGATATAAACCTCATCCATGATACTGAAAGCCAGCTGGGCGCCACGCTCTCCATCCTCAATAATTCCCAAAGAGTCCAGGTCGCCGTCCAGGTATCCGGCTGTTTCATATAATTGTCTATGGGTTACCGGAACAAGTTTGTCTTTATCTGTGAAAAACTCGTCTGTTAAGCCGCCGCTTAGATAATCTCCCATAAGCTCCGGACTAACTTTGGGCGCTTCGGAGCTTCCATGGCTTTTATCGCTATCCCTAATTTTTTTTCGCAGGTCTTCAAGCTTCAAAGCGCCTTTTCCGGACATGTCAGACCCTGACTTGCCGGCGTCAGCGGGCATATCGTCGGTGTATCCACCAGCCATTAGCTGGCCCGTGGTTTCGCCATCGGCCGCGCCGAGAGAAGATGAAAACCCTTTTTGCGGCGTGGATGCATGGACCGGTAAAACAAATAGAAAAGTCAGGAGCGTAAAGGCATTGATAATAGTCGCTTTGCTCTTCATGGTCATTAACCCTTATTACTTATATATAAAATGTTATTTCTCATTGTTTAACAACGACGCTTATTTCATTTAACTTTTCCTTTGCAACGATGGCCGCCGCGCTTTCCGGATATTTTTCTATAAGGTCTTTTAACATTTTCTCGCCCTTTTCATTGAGGCCAAGAGCAAGCCTGCTTAATCCTATTTTAAGCATCACGTCAGGTGTCTTAACGCTTTTTGGAAATCGTACCAGAGCCTTTCTATACTCCTCCACCGCTCTGGCAAATCGCTTCTTGCTGTAATATACCTCGCCTATCCAGTATTGAGCTTTAGGCCCAAGGGTGGCGCCGGGATATCTTCTTACAATATAGCTAAAGCCATTCAAGGCGGATTCGTAGTCCCCCTGATTAAAGAAAACTATCGATCTTTTGTATACCTCGGCGGGATCAAGGTTCTTAAATTGAATAATTGGAGACTTCGTTTTAGCGGCAAGCTTATCGTTTATTAATGAAGAGTGGCCGTTAGCGTTGTTCGCGCTTTCGGAAACTGTCAACCGTTCAGACATCATTACGATTTCATTTTCCTGAGATGAAACTTTAAGCTCAAGATCAGCCGCGCGTTTTTGCAAATCTCGGACCTGCGCTTTCAGTGACGTTATATCGTCTTTGACTTTAGGCGTTTCGGTTGATGCGCATCCCTGCCCGAAAAGAGCAATCGTTAAAACCACCAAAAGAAAGAGAGCCCGCCTAAATCCAATCATGGATGTGGAGGTATAATTCATATAAGTTACACTTAATTTAAACAAATTATATTCAATTAATCGTTTTTGGTCAAGTCAGCATATGGCGATCCCTGTGATGAAGCGCCCTGTTATCTTTTTATTTTTCCTGTAGGAAAAAAATCGATGGTTTTCACACGCCGTACATATTTTGCAATCGTAAACTTTTTCGTTTAAAATTCCGGCTTCTGATAATTGTCTGAGGTTTGCGGCGGCTATGTCAAGCGTTCTCCCATAGGCTCCACCGCAACACTCCGCAAACTTTTTGGCTGTAGCGCCGTCCACTTCATAACAGCGCGATCTGATGCAAGGGCCTATGGCCGCGTAAACCGTCGCCGGATCCACATCAAAACGCTCCACCATGAAATTTATGGTTTTTAAAGTTATTTGCAGTTCTGTGCTCTGTCGGCCGGCATGCACCGCGGCGGCTACTTTGCGCACAGGGTCCATCAATAAAAGTGGCAGACAATCAGCCGTCCGCACCCCTATAGGCGTTCCACGCTCCGCGACAACAACCGCGTCCGCCTCCACGCTACCAATATGTGAGTGTTCTGTGACAGTTACGATCGTATCGCCATGAACCTGGCTGGGCATCCATATATGATCCAGTTCAATAGCTTTCTCTATCCTGCCAATATTCTCTTTAACGCAATCGGCATCATCTCCAACAGATGCGGATGTGTTTAAGCTATCGTAGGGTGGAAGGCTCACCCCGCCCCGTCTGCCGGTCACAAAAGCTTTAAAACCGAGCCTGTCAAATTCCGCAAAATGGTAAATCTCAGGCGCGATATTATCTATCCTGTCGAACATAGCTATATTTTACGCCGTTTAAGAGGCGCGAAACCATAATTAACATCGGAACATCCGGCCATAAGGTTTGACAAGGACAAAAGTCTTCAAAGCCTTCATTGAATATTGCTACAAATC
>CAYNDB010000001.1:65691-69263 GCA_964395915.1 uncultured Nitrospinota bacterium
CAATATGGAAGAGACGTCGATAAACAGTCTGGAGTTGCTGGACCATATTCCTCTTGGAGTGTTTATGCTGCAAGAGGACTTTACCATCACTTTTTGGAATAGGCGTCTTGAGGATTGGACCGGTATCCCATGTAATACAATTATTGGCGCAAGAATATTCGATCTTTTCCCGCATTTCGACAACCCAGAATATTCAAAACGTATCGAGAACATTTTCGCCGGAGAGGCGCCTGCGGTTTTTTCTTCGGAACTACACGAGTATATAATTCCGATACCTGAGCCCAACAACGGGCATAGAATCCAGCACACCACGGCCATAAAAGTAAAAACGGATGATGGGACAATCCACGTCATGTTCGCCATACAGGACGTAACCGAGCTGAATTACCATATCAGCAGATACAAAGCGTTGCGGGATCATACGCTTGCAGAAATAGAAGAACGCAAACGTATTGAAAGCGAATTACGCAAAGCTAAAGAACTGGCTGAAGATTTTAATAAGACATTAAGCCTGCTATTGACAACCGACTGGCTGACACAAATTTCCAACAGGCGCTATTTTGATGAACGTTTTGAGAATGAATGGCGCCGCGCTATCAGGGGTAAATATCCAATTTCCCTGATATTCTCCGACCTTGACTTCTTTAAGGAATACAACGACAGCCTTGGGCACCCGGCGGGAGACGAATGCCTGAAAAAAGTGGCTGGCGTAATGAAATCCCTGGTGAGACGTCCGGCGGATCTTGCGGCGCGTCTTGGAGGCGAAGAGTTTGTGATAATGCTGCCAATGACCAGCCTGGAAGACTCTGTACATATCGCCGAAAAGGTAAGAGAAAAGATCGAAAACCTGAAAATTATTCACGCTGATTCACGGGTGGCAGGCTATGTTACGGCAAGCTTTGGCGTAGCGTCGGCCACACCCAAACACGAGCTGAACCATATGACGTTAATTAAAGCGGCGGACGAAGCTCTGTATAAAGCGAAAAATAATGGGCGTAACAGGGTGGAGGTTTCGGAACAATCGCAGGATTAAAGAGTAAGCGCCGAAACGCTTTTTTCAATCGATTTATTGCCGAATACCGAATCGTTGGAAATAAAGGAAATTTCATGCCCGGTTTTGGCTTCCCATTTACGCGCCGCGGAATTTAGCCGTGGATGGCCGGAATTAATATACGCCATCGCCAACATTTCATTGCCGTCAACATCAAGCTTGTTGATGAGTACGGGGAATATATCTTCTACATCCATCGCGATAAACGCCTTCAAAGCGTTTTCGATATCGTTGTATCTACCGGAATCCACATCCTGAAGAAGAACGTTTTTAGTCAAGCTCCATTTATTTATTAGCGAAGCTTCCTTTCTGGTCGCTACAAGGAAATGAACCTTCTCACTGTCAGACTGTGGCTTCCATCCAAGCTTTGTCAAAGCCTCCACAACCATGCTGTTGCTATGCCAGTCCGTAAGATTTTCTTTTAACGGGAGGATAGCGTCCCGCACACCCATTTTACCCAGAGCTTCGGCGGTTCTTATACGTACGTTTTTGTTTTTGTCCTTTAACATCAGAGTAAGGTATGGCGCGGTTTTAGGGTCTCGCAATTCACCCAAAGCAAATACCGCTCTCTCCCTGACAGAGGCGTATCTATCTTTTAACGCCATAACCAGCAGGCCCATTGAGCTGAAAACTTTATCTCTGCCCAAGGCCATCGCAGCGCTGGCGCGCTCGGAAGGATTCTCGCTGTTTAAATCCACCAGCGGATCCCCCGCCCGAATGATGAATGTGAACAGGAGTGAAAGAAAGAGCGCAAGAATAATAGTCCCCCTCACTATCTTTTTAGACAATCTTTCCACAATATCCTCCTAAGCTAACGCCACGTCTGCATGAGTCATCCCACCTCGGCCCATATGTATCGTTACTATACAGATATTCTCTGGCGGGTAAACCCCTGTAAACCGTAAATTAAACGAAAATAAGGCGTTTTGAATTGAAAGGGCTGTGGATAACTCTTTTAGTCCGGTTTAGGCGAAAAATGGCTTCTTACAGGCGAAAAACGTCATATGTCAAATGTTATATAAAGTTATACTATTGATTTTTTATTACTTAGATACCAAACACCACCACGTCGGCTATAATTACGACAGCGTGCGGGGGTCTGTGAATTTCTTCGACACATTTTTCACCTCAATTTTTTTTCACTTTTTTTCATTATTTTTGATTTTCAAGACGCGGAGAGGAGGCGGTATCGGAGTTTTCAGGATTTGCGTAATTTCAAATTCACATTTCACTATTTATCGTAGATCACATCTATGAGATATAAACCCTCAGGAGGGGCGCATGGCCCTGCTTTTGTCCTGTCACATGCGGTAAGGATATCCTTCACTTTGCCAACGGTCAGCTTCCCTCGACCGACTTCCACCAATGTGCCGACGATGTTGCGGACCATCTGTTTTAAAAACCCGCTGGCGGTGAGCGTAAAGGTGATCCTGTCTCCGTCTTTTTTTATGTCGAGCCTTATAAGGTCGCGCACCGGGCTTTTCGCGGCGCATCCGGAGGATTGGAACGACGTGAAATCGTGTTTACCGACTAAAGATTCCGCCGCGCGAAGCATAGGCGCAACATCGAGAGGTTTTTTGATATGCCACACCCGCCCATAGTCGAAAACTGAGACAACCTGACTGTTATGGATTATGTACTGATACGTTTTTTCCGTGGCGTCATGCCGGGCGCTCCAGTCTGGCGAAACGGTGGCGACCTCCTTCACTGCTATGTCGTGGGGCAACAGGGCGTTCATCCCACGCATGATATCTTCGTCGGTCATACTTGTTGTCACGTCCGCGTCGACAGGTTGATATAGCGCATGCACTCCGGAGTCCGTTCGGCCGGAAGCGTTGACCCGTACATCATGGTTCACAAGCTTGGCGAGCGCTCCTTCCACCATATGCTGTATCGAAACCCCGTTCGGCTGAAGTTGCCAGCCTACGTAATTGGTCCCGAGATATTCGAGTATCAGTTTTATCCGGCGTTGTTGTGTCATGTCAAAATAGAAGTCTGCAAAAAAACCCTCCGATTGTCATTCTGAGAAGCCTTAAGGCGACGAAGAATCTCATCTTGCCTTAGAAGATTAATAAACTGAGATTCTTCGCTTTGCTCAGAATGACAGATAGAAATGTTTGTCAAAGCTTAATTAGTTGGACAGTATTTGCATCGGTACTGTCCATGCTTCTTGAGATACTGGTAAATGAGAAGGAACATCATGGTCTGGGTCAAACTCCCTATTTTTGTTTTGGACAAAATCTTTTATCTTCCTATCGATCGAAGCACGTTGATCGTCTGAATCCAAGTATGAATAGTCGCTTAAAAACTCACGAAGAAAAATAAGATGTATAGGCTGTGAACGCTTGTTTGGTCTTTTGTCATCATTTAAAGGCCAATCAATTACAACAATACAGGGATCGTACCCGCCTTCTGGATTGTGAAGAATATCAGCAGCATCAGGGAAGATAGGTTCAATTAATTTTATCCAAGCGTCAATAACTTCTTTATGTTCACTTTTCAAAACAACCCCTTTCTTTTC
>CAYNDB010000002.1:0-10716 GCA_964395915.1 uncultured Nitrospinota bacterium
GTTCAACGTTGCGCTGGGTCGCATCGCTTTTGACGTCTTCTCAAAATCTGGAAGAAAGTATCCGCCGATATCAACGGGGGATCCCTGCGCCCCATTAAGCTCTTCAATAATCTTTGCTTCGTTGTCGGCAAGCTCTTTGGCTACCTTGGAGAAACGTTCCTGAAGATCCGTATCTTCAGTCTGCTCCGCCAGAGCCTCCGCCCAGTACATGGCCAGGTAAAAATGGCTCCCACGGTTATCCAGCTCGCCACATTTACGGGAAGGCGACTTGTTGCTATCCAAAAACTTGCTGTTTGCCTTACCAAGCGTCTTGGAAAATATTTTGGCGTTTTTATTGCCGGTTGAATTACCAAGATGTTCAAACGACTCCGCAAGCGCCAGGAATTCGCCGAGAGAATCCCATCGCAGATGACCTTCTTCAAGAAACTGCTGCACATGTTTTGGCGCGGAACCGCCTGCGCCTGTTTCAAAAAGTCCGCCGCCTTGCATCAGCGGCACGATTGAAAGCATTTTTGCGCTTGTGCCAAGTTCAAGTATCGGGAAAAGATCCGTATTATAATCACGCAATACATTGCCAGTGACTGAAATGGTATCCTTACCATCTCTCATTCTCTCCAGGGAGTATCGCGCCGCTTCCGCGACAGGCATGATACTAATATCAAGGCCGCTCGTATCATGATCTTTAAGATAGCGATTTACCTTTTCTATCAACTGCGCATCATGCGCCCTGTTTTTGTCCAGCCAGAAAACAGCGGGAACGGAAGTGGCCCTTGCCCTGGTAACAGCCAGCTTTACCCAGTCCTGAATAGGGGCGTCTTTTGCCTGGCATGCTCTCCAGATATCACCTTTTTCTACGGTGTGTTCCAGGATTGTGTTACCTGAGGAGTCAACAACGCGAATCGTTCCATCACCAGGGGACTGAAAAGTTTTGTCGTGCGACCCGTACTCCTCCGCTTTTTGCGCCATAAGGCCTACGTTTGGAACGGTCCCCATAGTCGCCGGATCAAATGCGCCATTCTTTTTGCAATTGTCTATAGTTTCCTGATACAGGCTGGCATAGCTGTGGTCCGGGATAACATATTTTGTATCATGCTGCTTACCATCCGGACCCCACATTTGCCCTGAAGTCCTGATCGCGGCAGGCATGGAAGCGTCGATAATAACGTCGCTCGGCACATGCAGGTTTGTTATACCCTTGTCCGAGTCGACCATCGCTATTGCGGGGCGGTTTTTATAAACCTCCTGAATATCCGCTTCGATCTCCGCCTGCTTTTCCTCCGGCAAGCTTTTCATCTTGGTGTAAAGATCGCCAATACCGTTGTTGAAATCGACTCCAAGCTCAGAGATTACATCCGCGTGCTTTTCAATGGCGTCTTTATAGAACACCTTAACGCAATGACCGAAAATGATCGGATCGGAAACCTTCATCATAGTGGCTTTCATATGCAGAGAAAAAAGTATGCCCTGCGCTTTTGCGTTTTCTATTTGCTCTTCAAGGAATTTGGTCAAAGCATTTTTACTCATAAACGTCGCATCAAGAACTTCACCAGCCAAAAGCGGTGTTTTTTCCTTTAGAACTGTGACGTTTCCATCTCCATCGACAAACTCAATCTTTGCGTCTGTCGCTTCACCAATAGTGGTGGATTTTTCGTTGGAACAAAAATCAGCGGCAGACATGCTGGACACATGAGATTTTGAATCAGAACTCCAGGCTCCCATCGAGTGGGGATGCTTTTTTGCAAAATTCTTTACAGCTACCGCCGCTCTCCGATCGGAGTTTCCTTCTCTTAAAACAGGGTTAACAGCGCTACCCAAAACTTTTGCGTACCTTGTTTTAATTTCTTTTTCCGTGTCATTTTTCGGGTCTTCCGGATAGTCAGGGATGTTATAGCCCTTCTCCTGCAATTCTGCGATCGCGGTTTTTAACTGTGGCAGTGACGCGCTGATATTCGGCAGTTTTATGATATTCGCTTCAGGTGTCTTGGCAAGCTCACCTAATTTCGCCAGTTCATCGTCTATTTTCTGGTCGTCAGTCAGGTTATCAGGGAAGTTAGCAATGATCCTTCCCGCAAGAGAAATATCTCTTGTTTCTACAGAAATGCCGGACCCTTTTGTATAGGCTTGTATGATAGGGAGCAAAGAGTACGTCGCCAGAGCCGGCGCTTCATCAACCGCGGTATAGATGATTTTCGATGTTTCTTTTGTCATGTTCTCCTCATGCGCTATTTTTTGTGTTAACAATACTTAAAGGTTTGAATGAAGCATAGCCACATTCAAATATTTTTGGATACTCGCCATTTCCTCCGTTTCAAATACTGAACCTCGTTTATCTGATTCTGGCTCAAGCAGAACAATGTTTATACACACTCTTTTTCATTTTGTCACTGGTTTTAAGCCTTTTTTTATATATCAAAAATAACGTGGAAGCCGCAATAATCGACAAAAATTTCAGGGAATTGTCTACCCTCTTTTTTTTTTGGCGATTGAGCAATTGGAAGGCTTAAGAAATTATAAAAATTGACGCTTGGCGTCGGAATAAAATGCTCGGTCCCGCAACCTATCGCGAAAATAAAGGAGCTTTAAAATCAAATAAATATATAGCGCAACTTAATGTTGCCTCACGTAAAAGCACCTACAGGAAGACTTTCGGAAGCCGTATAGGAACATAGCGCACGGCTTTAGTGATTTTAGCGCGGCCCCAAGACAGGGAGGTTTACACAGACGCATTTAGCGCGTTAAGATAGTGAAAATCCATTTTATTTTATTCTTCTATTAAATAATTCTACAATGCCGAGCGCTTGTCTATTTTTACCTGCCAGAAGTAGAATTTCTGTCGGGAGTTTTATATGCCAAGCTTTATAGATGTCAAGAATATAGGGATCATACTGTTATCTCCCGATTTCCGGGTGATTGGAATGAACTCTTTTGCCAAAAAAATGCTTGGCCCCGCCGCTAAGGGCATTGGCAAATCGGTGTTCCAGTTCCATCCCAAAAAAAGCCATGCAAAACTGGAATACCTGCTAAAAGAATCTACCGACCATCATGACAACGCGCCTGTAGCGATGGTAATAGATGTTCTTAAAATGGTTCTGATGATAAACGTATGCAAAATAGAAAACGAAGATGACAATGCGGAAGCGCAGCTTGCCATGACTTTTATAAATGTAACGGAGAAAACTGGCGCGGAGCTAAACCAGTCCAGCGGGATTATGGAGCTCAAAAAATTTCCCATATTTCATAACGACTCATATATTTTCCTTGATCCAGCGTCCATTTATTATATAGAGGCCGACGGCAACTACTGTAAACTGCATACGGAAAATAAATCTTACTATCTGCATATCACGCTTAAAAGCATTCTGGAACGGTATACCGGCCCAAATTTTTTCCGTATACATAAAACATATATCGCCAACCTGCGGCATATAGCCGCAATTAAAAAGGGCGGTGATGGGCACACAGTTATATCTTTCGATAAGGAAGAGATGACGGAACTGCCTGTCGCCAAACGAAGAGTACGCGAGCTAAAAGAGGCTTTGGAGCTTATATAGCCCGTTAATCATGACGAAAACCCCTTTCGTCAAAAGTTCCTTGAATATTTACATCCCGTGGCTATTCTGCCATAAAGAGGAATCAGGGTTTCAACACAAATACAGAGGGGTATCATGCCAAATATTGACCTTTTCGCTAAGGAAAAAGAACAGAGAAGTAAACTTCGCACTTCCGACCCGGCAACGCAATATATGATCGACTATGTCGAGGGGTTGGGCATGGATACCGTTTTTACCCGGCAAAAAAGATATGAAGAAAGCTTTATGGGAATCTTCCCAAAAACCGGCAGATGTGATTTCGGTTCTATGGGAATCTGTTGCAGACAATGCCTTATGGGGCCGTGCCGAGTATGGCACAAAGATGTTGGTCTGCCGCTAAGGATTAATACGCCAAACCAGTCACGCGGAACCTGTGGAGCGACAGCGGATACAATTGTCGCCCGCAACTGGCTTGTTTTTCATGCCAGAGGCTGCGCCGCGCATTCCACCACCTGCAAGGATACCGCTGAGACTCTTCTGAAAACCGCAAGAGGGGAGACTACGTATGAACTAAAAGATAAAGCCAAGCTGAAAGCTGTCGCAGGCAAACTGGGCTTTAACGGCGGGGCGTCCGATGCGGAACTGGCGGAGAAAATCGCCCTTACGGTGCTTTCCGATGTTATGGGCAAACCGGATGGGGAATCGAACAAAGACGGTATGGCTTTTGCCAACGCATACCTGCCGCCAAAAGTTGTTGCGCGGCTGAAGGAGCTTGAAATAATGCCTACATCCAGCTTTGAGGATCTGGCGGATGCCGATCACCAGGCTGCAATAGGGATGATGGCGGATCCGTACTACTTCATCATGCAAAGCCTTAAGGTAGGTGTTGCGGATATGATGGCTCTTGCAATGACAACGGAAATTCACGATATCCTCCTCGGCACGCCGTCACCTGTTCCGACAAAAATAGGCATCAACGTGGTGGATGAAAAACAGATCAATATCGCGATGCATGGCCATATCCCCACTCTTTGCGAAAAGCTTATTGAGCATTCGCAGACAAAAGAGTTTCAGGACAAGGTTGCGCTTGTCGGCGCGGAAGGGATAAACATTGTCGGGCTCTGCTGTACAGGCGCGGAAGTTCTTCAGCGTCACCAGATACCGCTTGCCGGCAACAACCTCCAGGAAGACCTGCTGATAGCTACAGGAGTGGTGGACGCATTCATAATGGATGTCCAATGTTCCTACCCAAGCACGCACAACATGGCGGAAAACTTCCACACCAAGGTAATCACGACAATGAAGGACGCGCGTGTGCCTATGGCGGATCATATACCGTTTAAGGCTGAAAAAGCAGACGAGTGGGCAAAGCAGGCGCTGGAACTTGCGATTAATAATTTTGCCAAACGTCCGGGCAAATCTCATATACCTCCACATGAGCCTAAAGATGCGATAGCCGGATTCTCTGTAGAGGCTTGTGTTAATGTCCTTTCAAAGCTTGACGCGGAAAACCCGCTCAAGCCGCTTATTGATAACATCGTTGCGGGTAATATCTACGGAGTTTGCCTTGTGGCGGGATGTACCAGCCCCAAGCTTGCGACCGACGAGGCCTACAACGTCATCGCCAAAGAACTTTTGTCGAAAAACGTGCTGATTGTCGGTACCGGATGCGCCGCAGGTTCATGTGGACGCGGCGGGATGCTCGACATAAAGGCTACAGAACAATATGCAGGCGAAAAACTGAAGGCTGTTCTACAGGCGCTTGGCGAAGCGGCTGGCCTGGGGGCGCCACTTCCACCAGTCTGGCATCTTGGATCGTGCGTAGACAACTCAAGAGCTGTAAGCCTTACAAGCGCGCTTGCCGTAGCGCTCGACACGGAGATTAAGGACCTGCCGGTTGTGGTATCGGCGGCGGAAGCTGTCACCGAAAAATCGGTATCTATCGGAAGCGGCGCGGTCGCTCTTGGTTTCCCTGTTCATATAGCTGTCGTGCCTCCGATTGTTGGAAGCGCAACTGTTGTGAAGCTTCTTACAGAAGATATGAAGGAGCTTACCGGCGGATGCTACATCGTAGACCCGGATCCGAAAACAGCGGCAAAAACTCTGTTGGACCATATCACTCAAAGAAGAAAAGGGCTTGGCCTCTCTGTTCTGTAGAGCTAAATGTTACTTGACTATCTGCTGGAGTGGGAAAAACTGACGATTTCCCACTCCGCATATTTAGGCTCTGACGGGATATTATCTGTAGTGTTAACCGGATGGGTTCCGATTTATATCGGCCTTTCTCTTCTCCTGTTCGCCAAATCTATCACCGAAAAAACAATCAACATGCTTTTATATGTAACGCTCGGGTTGATGCTTTTTCTGCTGATATCCACATGCTCCATGGTCTATACGCTAAGGGGCACAGCTTCCCCTTTCAGCATGTTTGCATATTCAACGGGAGGCTTTTTTGCAGGCTCCATCACCTTACTTTTATATAACGCTTTTAAAATGGAAGTGATGAAAGGCCCAATGGACAACGCGATGAGGGGCGACTTTCCACAGAAAATCTTTCTTCTCCGGGCAGCGCCTATAGATAGAATAAAGACCTATAACGTTTATCCGCTCAGCATAGCGATAGCATGGGGCATCGGGCTTCATGGCATAGGCGAAGGGCTTCTTGTATCGCACCTTCAGGAAGGGCCCGCATCCGGTATGAAACTGCTTCCGCTTGCGGCGCTCTTTTCGCACAAGATGATTGAAGGACTGGGAATTGCCGTGCCTATTTTAAGGTCGCCTTTTAATTTGGGCAGGTACATACTGCTTGGAGCGATTGCCGGTTTCCCGCTTATTATAGGATTCTGGCTTGGAACGCTTTCGGTGTCGCCAGTCGTCACAATTTTTTCGCTTTCAGCGGCGGCGGGAATAATTTTTTACGGACTTATGATGCTTGCGGAGTTAACATACCTGGCATCACGACAGGATATCAATCCGGTTATAGCCTTTATGGTGATAGTCGGCTTTTTCTCGGTATTTTTCGGCCTTCATCTGGCCGCTGGTTGAGGAGCTTTTCATGAAGATAGCAATTGCAGGCAAGGGAGGGGTAGGCAAAACAACATTAAGCGCGTCGCTTGCGCGCCTCCTTGGCAGAGACGGCGAGAAGGTGTTTGCGATAGACGCCGACCCAAACACAAACCTTTCAATATCACTCGGCATACCTCGCGAAAAATCGGATAACTTCACCCCGATAATAGAGATGAAAGAACTTATTGAAGAGCGAACAGGCGCGGCTCCTGGAAGCATGGGGAACTATTTCAAACTTAACCCTAAAGTGGACGATCTTCCCGATCGCTTCAAGTACGAATACAAAGGTGTGATGTTTCTTTTAACCGGCGCGTTAAGGGAGCCTTCAAGCGGATGCTACTGTCCGGAAAACTCGTTACTTAAAGCCCTCCTTATGAATATGATTCTGGGGAGGGACGAGACGGTAATTCTTGATATGGAGGCGGGATTTGAACATATTACACGCGGAACGGCTCAGGCGTTTGACGCGATGATTATCGTAGTTGAACCAAGCGTACGGACCATGCTTACCGCTAGCCGCATACAGAAACTTGCGGAAGAGATAGGTATAAAAAATATCTTCTATGTAGGAAACAAGGTTGAAAACGATGAGGATATGGAATTTCTGAAAAATGAAACAATAAACGCAAGCTTCCTGGGGATGATTTCCATGTCAGATGAAATTCGCAGGGCAGACCGCGACGGCACAGCTCCGTTTGATACCTGCCTAAAAATGGTTGACGAACTGGAACAGATCAAGACGAATCTTTTTAAGGAAATAAGCTGAATATTCGCATTCTATATCGTAAATATCACGCTTTGCTGGCGCGATATTTACGATCATATCCAGTTATTTGATAAAACTCCGCACATAAGCGGCCACGTCATTAATTTCACTCCTGTTGAGTGCAGACTTCCATCCCGGCATAAATTTCCCTTTACCATTTCGGATAAGCTCTACAAGGGCCTTGTCGCTGTAATGCCCGGTGACTTTCTGTTGAGTGAAATCCACCATGGGAGCCCCTATTATTTTTGCAAGAATACCGTTGCCTTTTCCTTTAGGCCCGTGGCATGAGGCGCAAGCGCTTTGAAACAGAGCTCTTCCTCTGCGAACATCTCCAATCATCCGAAGATCGGAGCTTTTGATTACCGCAAGGTATGCCGCAATGTTCTTAATGTTTGATTCGGTAATGGCATTGCGCCACACTGGCATAAGATCCCCTACGGCTCTTCCATAACCGCCAATAATTTTACTCATTTCCTCTATACTTTTTTTCTGATATTTATCAGAGGTAAGGTCGGCGGGGGAAAGACCCAGCTTTTGCGCCAGCGGTCCCAGGCTGTTTCCAAGCTGCCCATGGCAAACCATGCAATAGGATCGATACAGCCGTTTCCCTATGTATGGATTAGAGTCTTCCTGGGCGGCGGCCAGCGTAGCCGTAAAAAGGATCGATAGAAAAATAAATGCATTTAGCAGGTATTTATTAATAACGTTTTTGTTAATGACGGTTATCATTTCACCTCCTGTAAATTTCGCACATATGCTGTAATTTCCCACGCTTCTTTATCTGTGAGTTCATTTCGGTAATTTGGCATCATCATATCGTTGACCAGTATTTTTTTGAAAATCTCTCCATCGGTAAGCTCCTTTGTCCCTTCTTCAATCAGATCAAACGGCGTGGTATCAAGCTTCAGGGCGACTTTTGTATCCGAAATACCAGCTTTCCCATGACAAACCTGGCAGTAAATTTCGTAAAGAGGTTTTCCACGAAGCGCCGTCTTTTCGTTAAGGGAAAATGGGGACGCTAAAGTCGCAGGATCTGTATTCTCATAGTTAAATTTTGAGCCATAGACAGGGATTGAACCTTGCGGGTTTAGCCGACGCGGGCTTTCCTGAGTCCTGAAGCTTACCTGGTCGTAAAGATCACGATCCACGTTCTCGCATCCAGCGAGTAATATAACAGCCAAAATAAGCGTGGCTCTTTTCAAAAGTCATTCTCCCCAAATTTGATTTTTACTGCGCCGTGTTGCTTGAATACGTCCTCTACTGTTTCAACCACTCCTTTGTCATCGCAACGCACAAGTACGCCGATGTTGCCAGTACTGATGGATGAGTCATAGACACGTTCGGTCCAGTTTGGCAGGCCAATCATCCAGAGCAACCCGATAAAAGTTCCTATTACGCATCCCAATAAAGTGGTTTCATAGCTGATAACCCCGACAGCTGGCCAGGATAGCGGCGACTTGGAGCCAACATTCAGATTCATTATCACCTGTGTTCCACCGGCAAGCGCAAACCCCAAAAGAAGCCCGCAAATTCCTCCAACAAAAGCGAAAAGCCATATGGGAATAGGTGTTTTATCGACAAAAAATGTGCCGTTAGGGTAGGGCGCCACCGAAAGAATTTTTATGTCATCGTGCGAAATGTTAATGTCTTCCAGCGGTTTTATGGAGGAAGCGGTTGTGTCTACATGATCGAATATGCCAAGCACAGTGCTGTAGTTCATTTTAATGGTCCTCCACCGCGGCGCGAACTCTTACGTAAGCGTTGCCGATCTTAACGTCTCCACTCACAACCTTGCCTTCCCTTATGTCCGCCACTGTGACAACAGGAAGGAGCTTGGCAAAAATCGCGTAAAGAAGCAGGAAATACGCCAAGGCGCCCACAGCGATTGATATCTCAACTGTTGACGGGAAATAGTCTGTCCAGGTAAAAGCGTTATCACGATGTGTAAGTACCGGGACAACGATAAGATAACGCTCTATATACATGGCGATATTGATGACTATGGTGACAATCATAAGGAGAACTGGCGAAGTGCGCACTCTTGAAAAGCATAGCATTGTGATGGCGAAAACGTCTCCACCAAGCATGACAATCAAAAGATGCGGGAACCGTTCCCACTGGTATTCCCATATGCGCCACTCCACCGGGTTTTTGGCGTACCACGCCGTAATAAACTCGGTAAAATAAAAATATGTCCACAAGAGCGCAATGACAAGCAGCAGTTTTGCCAGGTTTCTTAAATGGATGTAGCGTATTATTTCATCGAGACCGAAAACCCAGCGCAGGACAACCATAAGCGTAATAACACCGGCTATGCCGGAATATATGGCGCCGACCACGAAGTATGGGCCGAATATTGTTGTATGCCAGCCAGGGGTAATGCTCATAGCAAAATCCCATGACACTATAGTGTGTACAGATGGCGCTATCAGAAGGATGAAAACCGCGAGAAACGTCGATACCTTCTCATAAACGTTCCACCCGTGATGTGTGCCGCGCCAGCCGAGCGACAAAATGGTCAAATATTTCTTGCGCCAATTACCTTTAGGGCACAAATCGCGGGCCAGGGCGATATCCGGCAACAGGCCTACGTATAGAAATATCATCGAACTTGTTAAATAAACCCCGATAGCCATCATGTCCCATGCAAGCGGGCTGCGAAAGTTGGGCCATAGCTCCCGCTGGTTTGGAAGAGGGAACATGTAATAGACTCTCCATAATCTCCCAACGTGAATTAGCGGGAACATGCCAGCTACCAGCAACGAAAAGGCGGTCATCGCCTCCGCCCCTCTCAATATAGGTCTTCGCCAATTCGCCTGCGTGAGCCTTAGCAGGCTGGACACTATAGTTCCGGAGTGGCTAAGGCCTACCCAGAAAACAAACGTTGAAATATACATCCCCCAGAAGATAGGAGGACGCAGGTCGGTAACGCCCATTCCATAGATAATCTGGTATACCCAGCAAGCGGCGGCCCAGGCAACGACCGACGAAAGAGCGATTGTGAAAATAAAATAGGCCTTCGTTGTGAAAAACATCGGCGCAAGAGAATATTGGTTTAGCCATGTTTCAGGCATATTCAGGTCAACATCCTGTCCAGCCGTCACATGTCTCCGCGCCGCTTCTTCCTGAATTTTCTCAAGGCTCGGGAAACTATCTTCTGGTTTGGAAGATCCTTTGCCAGATTCGTCGGCCATTTTACAATCCTCCCTTGAGGTATATCACCGATGGATGTACGCCATGCTCCTCAAGAAGCTTAAATGTTCTTTTACTCTCAACTTGTTGTGAAACTTTGCTATGAGGGTCGTTTATATTTCCGAAAGTGATCGCCTGCGTGGGGCAGGTCTGTCCACATGC
>CAYNDB010000002.1:10816-57323 GCA_964395915.1 uncultured Nitrospinota bacterium
GGCAGGTACGAAACGCGTATATCCGGCCATTCACCTTCAAAATAGCGTTCTATCCGTATCCATGACATGGTGCGCTTTTGGAAGGCCAGCTCCTCACCTACAACCGCAACGTTATTTTCCGCCTGACACGCTATTGTGCACGCGCCACATCCATTGCAACGGTCAAGGTCTATCACCATGACCCATTTGTAGTTGTTATCGTGACTATAATTGAAAGACTTCACCTTCATACTCTCCTTTGGGATGACCTTCGCGTACCATTTTTACTTTTCTATCGGTTTTTGTTATTTTCACTTTTACACCGCGCCACGCCAGAGCCCCTGACGCGCCAAGAACAGGAAATGAGCCAAGCAAATCCATAGCGTTAGAACCTCGTCCAGTTGCGTCTTTCCCAAATGACTTATGCCCGTATCCGAACGGAACCGCCAATGTGTCCGGGCTGATACCGGGATATAAATGCGCCGGAGCCTCTATTGAGCCATAGGGTGATGAGATTTTTAGAATATCACCCTGATGAATGCCCAGTGTCTCAGCTTTATGTGAATTTATCTCCACCCACATTCCCCAGCTTAAAGTTGTTATCGGTTCTGGCATCTCAAGAAGCCACGTCAAGTTTGCCACGCGTCCATCACCAATGTTCACAGTTTCGTATGGAAGAAGATGAAAGTTATGCTCTGAACCTCCAGAGAAAACAGGATTGCTCACCTTAAGCTGGCTCGACACATTCCATAATTGGTCGGTAGAAGGAGGCGGCTCAAGCTCGTCTGCGCGGTTTTCAGGCCACCACCCGCCTTTTTGCAAAAGAAACTCCCATACTTCGTTATTTTCATAAGCGGGAGGAACTTCCGGCCATTCCGCCCGGAAATCGGTAATCATTTTTTTTATCATTGATTCCTGACTATCGAAGCCTATATCTATTCCAGCCATTTTAGCGGCTTTTAATATTACGTCGCCAGCCTGCATAGTGTCATAAAGCGGGCGTACCACAGGCTGTTGAGTGTTCACCATTGGCGATCCGTGCGGATAATCGGGAATCTGGATCGACCAGGCTTCAAGGAAGTGATGATCTGGAAGAACCAGGTCGGCGTACATGGTAGTGTCATTTAAAAATGTGTCAAACGACACAAGAAAATCAACCTTGGAAAGCGCGTTCCCAGCGTCAAGATATCCTGGCAGGGCATGCGCCGGATTTGAGTTGATGATCATGCCAAAAGCCATTTTACCCTGCGAAGATTTTTTTAATATATCTTTTGTCGCCTGAAATTCTTTAACGGCGATCGGCGCGCCGATAACGTTTCTCATCCTTTTATAAAGATCGGAATCAGCATATGGCAGGTCAGGGATTTTCAGTTCCCCTTTATGTCTTGCAATCTCACGCAGTAACATATTTAAAAATGATACAGCTTTCATAGCTTCCATGCCGTTGCTCTGGTTTGCGACATCATCGCCAGGAACCACAACCGCCGGCTGATGAGTTATAAATTGCCTTGCAAGCTCTTTAATATTCCACTCCGATACACCCGTCCGAATAGCTGTTGTGGTAAGTGAATATTCTTTAAGAGCCGCGGACCATTTAGCCAGAGTCGGCCTTGGAACGAAAGTGAGCATTCTCTCTTTATCCGCCATGCGCAAAACTTCGCTGGCCAGAGCAAGGGCGAGAATACCAAGCGTCCCATGTTTTGAAGCTATATATTTATCAGCGGTAGCCGCTGTCATAGACACTCGGGGACCGGCGTACATAAGAACACCACGACGAGTGGGATCGCCCCGCCGCATCTTTCCATATGCCCAGCTGTAATGAACTGGCGAGATAGAATTTTCAAACAGATCAGCCCCGAGAAGAAGAACAAACGAGGCATGTGTCAAATCGTAATATGGCAAGGAAAATTCATCGCTGAACATCGATGAGGAGACAAGGCTTGTTTCAATTCCCTGAATATCAGGTGTCACAAAATCTTTCGACCCAAGCTTGTTGAGAATCTTGTTCGCAATAGCGGCGGTTATATCTGACGGGTCTGATGTCATTACAAATGAATTTTCCCCAACTGCGTTTTTCATCTTTTCAGACAGTATGGAAAAAGCTTCATCCCATGTAATCTTGACAAAATTATTGGAGCCTTTAGGGCCTTCAACCCTTTTCAGCGGATGTTTGATTCTTTCAGGATGATACAATTGCTGCACTGCGGCCTGCCCGCGAGCGCACACTCCGCCCCTGTTGATAGGGTGGTTCGGGTTTCCCTCCACCTTTTTTGCCCGACCTTCGACTGTGCGCACCATTATCCCGCATCCGGAGCCGCACATTTTGCAAGTAGTGGCAAAAAACCATCCTTCTACAGGATTTATGCCGTCATCAGGAGGCGTCACATATGGAATTATCTTTTGCGCCGCTTGCCCGCAAGCTCCGGTAAGGCCAGCCGTCGCAACAGCCCCGCCTATTTTAAGAAACGAACGTCTATCCACACTATCTCTCCTATTGATGACATGTCAAGCAGTCGGTCGGCGCGTTATTTGCCTGGTGGCAATTGAGACAAAACCCCATATGATGGGTTATGAGCCGCGCGTTAACTTCAAGCGTCTCGACAGGCCCATGGCACTTCTGACACGAAACATCTTTTGCCAAATGTCTTTTGTGACTGAACCATACATGGTCCGGCAGGTCATATATTCTGACCCATTCTATGGGCGTACGATCTTCGAAATGTTTTCTAAGTATTTTTATAGGTTCGGTTTCGACCGATAAATTGTCGTGACAGTTCATGCATTTTGCGAGTGATGGAATTCCCGCCATTTCCGAACGTCTTGCGTAGGAGTGACAATACTGGCAGTTGATCTCGAGGTCCCCTGCATGGAGCTTGTGAGAATATGGTATTGGTTGTTCCGGCTCCCATACGGTCAGAGACTCGACAGGGGCCACATAAAAGAAAATTACGAACCCGACAAAGCCAAAGGCGCCAAGGATTAAAACTATCGAGATGGATTTGGCGATATTGGATCTTACGCCCAGGGATTGATAGCCTCGCATTCTTCCCACAGTAAACTAAGCCTCTAATACCGGAGATTCAAATACATAACGAATAATATAGATTTTGCTCATGGTAACATTATTTTTATTAGCCGTCAGTTAAATATATAGAGATTAAATATGTGGGCCCCTCGAAATAACCATAAAGTTGTACATTCAGTAAATGTGCAATCTGCGTGTTAGATGTCCGTTCGCCAGAAAGGTTTCAGGAGTTTTTAAAAACATCTGATAAAACGCAAAAAGAAAAATATATCTGAATGGCTCTTTCGACCTTAGTGGCTGTATATTGTAAAAATAATAGAAGGAGGGAAAGATATGTTTAAAAAAATAATTTTTTCTTTTATGACACTTTTATTTTCATCAGCTTCCGTGATGGCCGGAGATATGCCCGCCGCATATAATACATGCAAGAAATGTCATGGTCTTCCCGGCCAGGATAGCAAGAAAAGAAAAAAGTTTCCCGATCTGGCAAAAAGCAAAATGACGTTTGAGCAATTCAGTATGCAGGTCAAAAAAGGCTCGAAATGGGAGGGCCGCCCCCCCAAAATGAAAGGTTATGAAAAAGGGAGAATGCCTGCGTTGAAAAAGAAAACCGATAAACAGATCAAAGAGATATTTGAATATATTTCCAAGGCCAAAAAGTAAAGCCCATATATCAGGATATTAATTCATGGCCAAGTGTTACCGGTCGTGTTTAAAGTTACCGGCCCGGCCATAGATCCATTTGATTATAAATGGCGGGCCCAATGTTGTCAGCGCGATCACTAGAACCATACAGGCGTAGATATCGTTGCTGAAAATTCCGCTTGAGCGTCCCAATTCGGCAAAAACAAGACCAACCTCTCCGCGAGGAATCATCGCGATTCCGATAATCCATCGCACGGGCCAGGGTTCTTTTATCATAAAGGCGCCAATAAGCTTTCCAACGACCGCTACCGCAAAAATTGAAAATGAAAATATCCAGATGAAACTGGAACCCCAGTTAACCTCGTGTAAATTTAACGAGAGGCCAACCATAACAAAGAAAATAGGTGTGAACAGGTGTATCACGGGCTTCATCTGTCCTTCGATGCGATTGGTGAATCCTGGATCTGTATGCAAGGCAATACCGAATGGCAGGAAAAAACGCCTTGAAAGAGCAAGACCTGCGGCAAAGCCTCCCAAAAGCTCAGGCGCCCCGACAATATGGGCGAACCACGCGAAAAAAAGGACTAGCGAGACAATGGTGGTTGGAATTAAACCAGGGATTTCAGTGATATTATCAAAGTGTCTTATGACCATTGAGATCAGTTTGGCGGCCAGTGGGGCAAGCGCAAAAAACGCCACCATAAATATCAGCACTTTGCCAGCGTTCCCCAGGTTGATTCCGCCACCGATTGAAAACTCATATAGCAACGCAAGCAACACAACTCCCATGACATCATCCATCACAGCGGCTCCCAGAACAACTTCCCCTTCTGTCGAGCGATGCAGTTTCAAATCTGTGAGGACACGGACGGTAATACCTATGCTGGTAGCTGTCAATGTTCCGCCAATGAACATCGCCATCAGCAACGGCAGATCGAACACCCAATAACTAAGAGAGAACCCCAGAGTAAATGGCAGGAAAAATCCCACGATAGCCACAACGAATGACTTCTTTCCGGCCCGAACCAAATGTCTTGCGTCGGTTTCCAGCCCTACCTCAAAAAGCAGCAATATTATTCCGATCTCGGCAAGCAGTTTGATGGCTTCTACAGGCTCAATCCAACCCAACAGGCTCGGCCCCAGAACCACGCCAGCAAGCAACTCGCCTATCACCGTTGGCGCTTGCAGGCGCACCGCAAGTTCCGCGAATACCCGCGCTGTCAACAGGATGACCATCAAGTATAGAAAAAATGTATGGACTTCCATCGCTTAACGTTGTTCCCTCCAGAGATACCATTTATAAGTTTCAACGATCAGAAAAACTGGCATCGCCACGACGAATATCAACGCCCAGTCATCCAGGGGTAACGGCATCGTATGAAATGCTTCCTGAAAGAATGGTATATAAACAACACCCACTTGAAACCCAACAGTTACCGTCCATGCCAGCAGAACCCATGGGTTGGTGAAAAAACCTATTTCGCGTAACGGACTTTTCAAAGACCGGAAGTTAAATACATTAATTTTTTCCAGAATGATGATTCCAGTAAACGCAACCGTTTGAGCATGAAGGGTAGCGTTGTCTCCTCCTTGCGATAGCGTATGCTGAAACAGCCACAGTGTCGCCATGCCTATATATGTTCCTATAGCCAAAACGGTAAGGATTCCCGCTTTATTGATAATCGGCTCGGCAGGAGAGTGTGGCGGTCGTTTCATAACGTCTTTTTCCTTAGGCTCCAGTCCAAGAGCCACCGCTGTCATCCCGTCAGTTACGAGGTTCATCCATAATATCTGGACAGGCAACAATATTAGCGGCCCGCCCAACATAATATTCGTTAAAATCGCAACCACTTCCCCTACATTGGATGAGAGCAGGTACCGCACAAATTTCTGGATATTGTCATATTGCCTGCGTCCTTCCTCTATTGCTCCGATAATAGATGCGAAGTTATCATCGGTCAGCACCATGTCGGACGCGCCTTTCGCCACGTCGGTTCCGCGAATGCCCATGGCGATGCCAACGTCCGCCTTTTTTAAAGCCGGAGCGTCGTTGACTCCGTCGCCGGTCATGCCGACCACGTGGCCCGCCAGTTTCAACCTTGTGACTATGCGAAGCTTATGTTCCGGAGTAGTGCGGGCGAATATAGGATCTTCGTCAAGGGCTGAATCCAGCGTCTGGTCATCCATGGAAGAAACATCGCTTCCGGTAATTACTCTTCCGATTTTAAGCCCAATCCGTTTTGCGATGGCCATTGCGGTGCCTGCCGCGTCACCTGTAATCATGATGATACGGATACCAGCCAGGTTCCCAAGCTTGATTGCGTTCTTAGCTTCCGGCCGGGGCGGGTCGATAATCCCCACCACTCCAAGCAATGTAAGATTTGTTTCAACAATATCCTCTCGTAAAGCGCAATCATCAGGGAGAGTTCGTCGGGCCAAAGCAAGCGTTCGCAAACCGCTGTCAGCCATATCGTTATATGTTGAAGTAAAAGTTTCTCTTTCTATGCTGGTTAAGGCGCGTTCTGTTCCATTCTCTAACACTCGTGAACATCGTTCGATGATAACCTCCGGCGCTCCTTTGACATGCGCCATCATCCCATTCGGACTTCTTTCTATAACCGTCATTCGTTTACGAGAGGAATTAAAAGAAAACTCGGAGACAGCGCGTACCTTCTCCTCATGTTTGATATGCGCTTTATACGCCACCACCACCAAAGCCGCTTCTGTCGGTTCGCCAATTTCGCGCCAGCCCTGTTCGTCTTTCGTCAGCTTTGCGTTGTTGCACTTCAGCCCGGTTTCCAGCAAAGCGGACAAATCTTTATTATTTTCGATGCTTATCTTTTCACCGTATCGCTCAAAGTGTCCGGTGGGGTCGTATCCCACTCCTGTAACGTTATATTCCCCAGAGAGCAGGCTTATGCGTTGAACCGTCATTTCATTTCTTGTCAGCGTGCCGGTTTTATCTGTGCATATTACTGTGGCCGCGCCCAGGCTTTCCGCCGCTTGCAAGCGACGTAACAAAGCCCGTCGTTTGACCATTGCCCTAATTCCAATGGCAAGCGTTATTGTCACAACGGCGGGCAGACCTTCCGGGACAACCGCCACTGCCAACGAAACACCGATTAAGAACATTTCCGTCGGAGGCTTCTCCATAAAAACGCCAATGATTGTAACCAGCGAGGCGATTACGAGCGATGCGATCCCAAGCTGTTTAGCTAATCCGGCCAGCTTTTTTTGCAGCGGGGTTGTTTCATCGGCCACACTCTGGGTAAGGTGAGCGATCCTGCCGAATTCCGTGTTCATACCTGTGGCCGTAACCACTCCGCGAGACCTTCCATTTGTAACAGCGGTTCCCATCCAGGCCATGGAACGTCTTTCCGCAAGGGGAGTGTTTTTATCAAGGGCTTTTGTGTCTTTATACGAGGAGACGGACTCTCCTGTCAGAACAGATTCATCCACCTTGAGGTTGATCGCTTCGACAAGGCGCACATCAGCCGGTATTCTATCTCCTGTCGACAGCAATACCATGTCGCCGGGAACCAATGTCACAGCGTCTATTTCCTTTTCCCGTCCACCTCGCACGACATGGCAACGGAGTGACAACATCCGCTGCAGCGCTTCCATGGCTCTCTCCGCCTTCCACTCCTGGATAAAACCGAGGATGCCGTTCAGGATAATGATGGCGAGAATAGTTATAGTGTCCGCAATTTCACCCAACATGAATGAAACGGCCGCGGCGACGAACAGGATAAGAATGAGGATGCTTTTAAACTGACGGACGAATACTTCATGCCATGTGACTTTTTGCGTTTCCAGCAACTTGTTTAGGCCATATGCAGCGCTGCGCCGGCGCGCTTCTTCTTCGCTTAACCCGGCATGTATATCGGAGCCAAGCGCTTTTACCGTGGCTTCGACGGTTTCAGCGTGCCAAATTTTTCGATTACTGTTTTGTTGGGCCATAATCGAGCCGTCCACATGACAAACATTACCACTATTGTTAATATCAGACATTCCGCAATGTAAGCGCTGATTTTTCGCTAGCAGATTCTGGGTAGAAGCTCCCCGTCCAGCCGTGTGACAAGCCTGGACCCGCCTATAACGGAAGCAAGGGATACCCTGCCGGGAGGCCCGTTTTCTATAACTCCAACTAGAGCGGCGTTTTCACCTTCCGGGTGAGAGCGCATTATTGATAAAGCTTTGCTGGCTTCATCAGCGGGGACAATGGCGATCATTTTACCTTCGTTTGCGATCATAAGAGGGTCGAGCCCGAGTATTTCACAAGCCGCCAGAGTTGCAGGAGCCACTGGTAAATCGCTTTCGTTTAGACGTATGGAAACGTTTGAAGCTTCCGCTATTTCAACCAGGGTTGTGGCAAGTCCGCCTCGGGTGGGGTCGCGCAACACTTTTGGAGTCACGCCTCCATCAAGCAGCTCTTTGACAAGACCGTTCAGCGCAGCGGTGTCGCTTACCACTGGAGATTCGAAATTCAACCCTTCACGCGCCAGCATTATCGCGACGCCATGATCGCCAATGGTTCCGTTTACAAGAACGGCGTCTCCCGGCCTTGCCGCTCCGCAATTTATATCAAAGCCGTTTTGCGCAACACCGATGCCGGAGGTGTTTATAAATATCTTGTCACCCCGACCACGGGGAACAACCTTGGTGTCACCACACGCGAGCTTGACACCGGCGGCCCGCGCCGCGTCTCCCATCGATCGTAGTATCAAGCCAAGATCGTTTACTTCAAGGCCTTCCTCAAGTATCAGCCCCACGCTTATAGCCACAGGCATGGCGCCTCGCATGGCAAGATCGTTTACGGTTCCGTTTACGGCAAGCTCGCCTATGTTCCCCCCAGGAAAAATAAACGGGTCGACAACATAACTGTCGGTGGTGAAAAACGTTCTGCCCGCAGGAAGGTCGATCAACGCCGCGTCGTCCATTTCCTGCGCAGAATTTCCATTATGAATGTTAGGGATAATGATCTTTTCAATCAAGCGTTCGGTCATCAAGCCTCCGGAGCCGTGCCCCAGCAATATTATATCGTCACGCATACGCTTTCCTCTCCGCGCCATACTTCCATTCCGCCGCGCATGTCCCTTCCGATGAAACCATGCACGCTCCTATAGGATTGTCAGGCGTGCAGGCGCTTCCGAAAATTTTACAGTCGACCGGTTGTTTAAGCCCTTTTAATATCAGCCCGCAGATACATGCGGGATTTTCTTTTGTATCTTTGAATTCTACATTCCATTTATAAGCCGCGTCCCGATGAATATACTTATCCGAGATGGCAAGGCCGCTTCCCGGTATCGATCCCAGGCCGCGCCATATGGCGTCCGATTTTTTGAATACTTCCTTTAAAATGGCCTGCGCTTTCAGGTTGCCTTCAGGCTTTACCACTCGATTGTATTCGTTCTCCACTTCCGCTCTGCCTTCGGCCACCTGCGCTGTCAGCATGGAAATCCCACGAAGAATGTCCAGCGGCTCAAAACCTGTTATGACGCAAGCCACGCGACGTTTTTCGACCAAAGGTTTATATCCGCTCTCTCCAATAATGGCCGAGACATGGGCGGGACAGATATATCCATCTATTCCCAATTCACCTTCCGTCAATGCGGCCATAGGCTCCGGCATCACCTTATGCGCGGCGAGAACAGTGTAGTTTGGTATATTTTCACGTTCCGCTGTAAGGATGGATGCGGCGACAGCGGGAGCTGTTGTTTCGAACCCGACACCAAGAAACACGACATTGGACTGTGGATTATTATTGGCGATATCTACCGCGTCCATAGGGGAATAGACAATACGTATGTCGGCTCCCTTTGCGCGTTCCTTTATCAATGACGAGTCGGAGCCAGGAACTCGTATCATGTCTCCGAAGGTAGTAATTATAAACCCGTTGCGCCTCGCAAGCTCTATAGCGGCGTCGACATAACCTGTTGGCGTAACGCAGACAGGGCAACCGGGGCCGGAAACGAGCCTTATGTTTTCAGGAATCAACGTCCTTATTCCATGGCGGTATATCGACATGGTATGTGTTCCACACACTTCCATAAACGTCGCCTGTTTATTAAGGCGGGACGCTTGGCCGTGAAGATCGTCCGCTAGCTTTTTCGCAAGCTTGCCATCACGGAAATCGCTAAGATATTTCATCGTTACATTTCTTTTCTATTTCTCGCATAAGACGTAATGTCTCTTCCGCGACAGTTGTATCGAGCTTTTCAATGGCAAGCCCTGCATGAACAAGAATGTAGTCCCCGATATTTACGTTATCAAGGGCCAGCAGGCTTGCAGATTTTTTTACGCCATCAATCTCGGCCATGCAGGAAAACTCTGATATCTCAATTACCTTCATAGGGACAGCCACGCACATGATTATCTTTCCTTTGATATTGCTTTTCTTGCTCCCGCAACCGCCTGTCCAAGCGAGATACCTCCGTCGTTCGGAGGCACACGGCTGTGGCGAAACACTTGGAGCCCTTCAGACTCCAGCATCACCCCTAGCTTGTCTGAAAGATACCTGTTCTGAAACACTCCACCCGATAACGCTACGCTTCGAAGACCTGTTTGGCCGCTGATTCTTTTAATCATCTGACAAGCGCCTTCAGCGATGGTGTTGTGGAACATCGCCGACATTATGCCGATAGGAACGTTTTTCAGAGAATCCTCCACAAGCTTTTTAAAAACCGGATATATATCAAAAATAAATTTGTCATCCACCTTCACGATATTAACGGGGTAACTTTCCTTTATTCCCGTGGTCGCTATTGTTTCAAGCTCCATCGCCGCCTGACCTTCGAAAGACACTTTCCCTCGCAATCCGGTTAAAGCCGCCGCGGCGTCAAAAAGCCTTCCAACACCATGGGAATATGTTGTGTTCAACTTTTTTTCCACCATAATTTTTATCGTCTTAAGCTTTTCTGTGGTCACCTCATTCATCCATCTTACGGAAAGCTTAGGAATATTATCGCCATATAGCTCATGTAAAATGCCGACAGCTATCCGCCATGGCTCCTTTACCGCCACATCGCCACCGGGGAGCGGAACAGCGCTGGTATAACCCATCCGTTCATACCCACCCGCGTTACCGACAAAAAATTCGCCTCCCCAAATCGACCCATCGTCTCCATACCCCGTACCGTCAAAAATAACGCCGATAACTTCTTCGTCTAATGCGCCACGCTCCGCCAGTACCGAAACAAGATGCGCGTGATGATGCTGGACTTCCACTCGTTTGGACTCAGGAAAACTATCCCTCGCCCATTGAGAGCATGAGTAATCCGGATGTTTGTCGAAAGCGACGACAGAAAAATCCCTGACGTCCAGCATGTCAAAATAGCGTTCCATCGAAAAACAGAAGTAGTCATACGATTTTTCGTATTTAAGATCGCCAATATGCGGGCTTATATAAGCGCGGTCTTCCTTTATGACACAAAAAGTGTTTTTCAGCTCTCCACCCACAGCCAGTGTTGTCGGATATTCACGGTCGAGCATAATGGGTATCGGCGCATATCCGCGCGAACGTCTTAACACGACGGGGCCATGGCTCATTGAAAGCTCGATAGAATCATCCGCCCGGTTATATATCGGCCTGTCGTGAACGAGAAAAGCGTCGGCGATTCCAGCAAGCCTCTCCCTGGCGTCTTTTTCGGTGTGAACTATCGGATCATCGCTTATGTTCGCGCTGGTCATAACGAGCGCATTGAAGTTTCCATCGGCCATAAGCAGGTAACTCAATGGAGTGTACGGCAACATTATGCCGAGCTTTTTGTTGAAAGGGGCTACGCCTGACGGCATATTTTTCATCAGTTTTTGAACCAGGACAATTGGCCGTGAACGGCTTTTTAAAAGCTCTGCTTCGCTCTCAGAAATATCCGCATAAAGCTTTGCCCCATCCAACGAAGAACACATCAGCGCAAACGGTTTTTCATCCCGCAATTTTTTTCGTCGTAAGCGCATCACCGCGTTATTTTTATCAGCGTCCACTGCAAGGTGGTAGCCGCCAATACCCTTGATCGCAACGATTTTACCGGTAGCGAGAAGATCGATTGCCTTTGCAAGCGCGTTATTTTTTGTATCAATTACGTTAAACGACTCGTCCATAAGGCTTAACTGCGGCCCGCAAACATGGCAGGCCACAGGCTGCGCGTGAAATCTGCGATCGGCCGGGTTCTCATATTCCTTCAGGCAGTCCGGGCACATCTGAAAATCCTTCATCGTAGTAAAAGGCCGGTCGTACGGAATGGATTTGATTATCGTAAAACGTGGCCCGCAGTTCGTACAGTTAATGAAGGGATATCGATAACGCCGGTCGTTCGGATCGAACAGTTCATTAAGACAATCGGGACAAACATCGCAATCGGGTGGAATCAAAGCTGTTTTCGATCCTTTATGATCGCTTTCCCTTATTTCAAAAGCGGAATCTTCGCCGCAACAAGCTTCATGTGAAGTCACTTTGACGATATGTGAAAGGGGAGGGGAGAGGTCCGTCAGATCGCGCTCGAAAGCTTCGATATTTTCAATATCTCCTTCAACCTCAATATCGACTCCGGAGGAATTGTTCTCCACATAGCCTGTAAGGTTATGTTGTTTTGCAATACGATATATGAACGGTCGGAACCCTACGCCCTGCACGATTCCACGGACGTGTATATGCTTGCGATATGCAAGCTGTTCATATTTCATGTGATTTCAGTCCCGTTAGAAACGAATACCACTCATCAAGACCTTCGCCTGAGGAAACAGACAATGTAAACAAACGTATTTCAGGGTTAATATTTCTGGCGAGCTCAACACATTTATCGACATCGAAATCCACATATGGAAGAAGATCGGTTTTGGTAATAACCAGGGCTTTCGAGGCGCGGAACATATTTGGATATTTTGCCGGTTTGTCATCCCCTTCGGTAACTGACACCAGCGCCACTTTCATTTTTTCGCCAAGATCGTAGGAGGCGGGACATACAAGGTTGCCCACATTTTCTATCATAAGCAGGTGAATGGTGGTCAGATCGATGTGATCAAGCGCTTTCAGCGTCATGGACGCGTCCAGGTGGCAGGCGGACATTGTGTTAATTTGCGTTACTTGCGCTCCTGTTTTCGCTATTCGTCTGGCGTCATTATCGGTTTGCTGGTCTCCTTCGATGACTGCGAAATTGATTTTGTCTTTGATCTCCGATATTGTCTTGACCAGCAAAGAGGTTTTCCCCGCTCCGGGTGAGCTTACAAAATTTAACGCCGTGACTTTGGTTTCCTTGAAAATCGCTCTGTTTATCACGGCTATCCTGTTGTTTTTTGTAAATACGTCCTTTTTTATTTCAATAACTGTCGGAGCTGTCATGTTGTCTCCACCTCAATACTTTTCACAACAAGATCATCTCCCTGCAAGACGGTTGCAGGGCCAGAGCATTCCGGACAAACAAAATATTGGCTATCAGGACTGAACTCAAGTACACATGCGGGACAGAGAGCCACGGCTGGAATCTTGTTCAACACAAGCCTGCTCCCCTCCGTAACGACGGCCTCTTTTGAGCAAGCTTCGTAGCAAAATTCCAGCGCGTCACAACTAACACCAGCCAAATCGCCAATATCGACTGTGACAGTTAACACCTTGAGCGCATTTTGGCTCAGGACGGATTCCTCGACAACAGCGATAACGCTCATAGCGATTGACATTTCATGCATTACGCAATACCCGCTTGCTCTGACACCCTGTTAATTATCTAGACAATAGTATGAAATAATATATCCGCATTAATGCCAGATATACTATATCAATAGTATTGAACGTGACTGGCTCCCATTTTTTAGTTTGTTATTTTTTATTAATATAGGCCCTATTTAATTACTTTGGCGTATATTAACTAATAAGAGCGCTAGATATTCAGATATCCCTATGCTATATGCGGAGAGGATGTTATGGGACCGGCGGACAATACTGCAACGGCTAACAACGACATATACCTTGTTGTGAGAACTCGTTCCATCTTTGCGTGTCTCCTGCACTGGATATTATTCACATCTGTGGTAGTTCTTACGCTCACAGGGTTATACATCGGCTACCCGTCATATTTTTACGGGCAGGGTGAAGCGTGGCAAGCGTCCACAATGGCTGATATCCGGACATATCATCTTTACGCGGCGCTTGCGCTGATATTCTCGATTTTCACCAGAATGTATCTTGCGTTTACAAAATCATGCAACAGGGATATGAAACAATTCCTTCCCACACCTAAAAATATAATCGGGGCGCTACGTCTCGCAAAATTCTTTATAACTTTCAAAGGCCCCCACAAACATTACCGCTTTGTAAACCCGCTTGGGGGTATAGGCATTTTCACGATGTCGATACTATTCCTCGTTCAAATTTTCACGGGGTTGGCGCTTTATCTTCCGGGAGCCAATCCAGACAGCTGGTGGTGGGCCATATGGATACAGCCTGTGGCGGAAAACCTCCTGGGAGGTTTGCAGGGGGTGCGTCTTATTCACCATATTGCTATGTATATATTGGCGGCGGTCGTAATCATTCATGTATATATGCAAATTTGGAAAACCAGCATGTACACGGAATCTGACATATCTTCAATAATTTCCGGATACAAAATATTCCCGTTAAGCCAGATAGGCCATTTCGACGATGTATACGGTATACGGCTGGACGATGCTCCGCCAAGCAAAGATGAGATGGAGAAAGAGTCTGAAATTACTATCGAAGCAAGATATAAATGATCTGAATACTGGAGGGTATCATGTGTCAAACAGGAGGATTGATCGGGCCTACGCGTGAGGAAAAGCTTGAGGCCCTTGGGAACCTTGACCGGCGGGATTTTATGATGTTTTGCGTTACGATCGCCGCCACGCTTGGGCTGAGCCCTTCGTTTATTCCTAAAATAGCGGAAGCTATAGAAAAGGCCGCCAGCAAACCTTCTGTGATATGGCTCCATTTCGCGGAATGTACCGGAGACTCCGAGGCTTTCCTCCGCTCGACATACCCATCCATTGAAGATTTGATTTTGAACATTCTCTCCATCGATTATCACGAGACCATCATGGCCCCGTCGGGCGATGCCGCGGAAGAGGCGCTGGCAAAAGCGATGAAGGATAACAAAGGTAAATATATTGCCGTGTGTGAAGGCGCCATTCCAATGGCCACCCCTCCGGGACCAGCGGGCAAACTCGGCTCTTACCTTACTCTCGGCAATAAAACAGGATTTGAGCTTGCAAAAGAAGTATGCTCGGACGCATTCGCTGTGATGTGTGTAGGGACATGCTCTTCTTTTGGTGGTGTTCAGGCGCAGAGACCAAACCCCACAGGAGCGGTTGGAGTGGAGGACGCTATTGGAATCCCCACGCTTAAGATACCGGGATGCCCTCATAACGTTATCAACTCGGTCGCTTCAATAGTCAACTATCTCCTGCTGGGTTCACTGCCAGCGACAGACAGGCTGGGGCGCCCGCTTTTCGCATATGGCAAGCGGATACACGACACCTGCCCGCGAAGAGCGCATTTCGACGCGGGCCAATATGTGGAACAATTCGGCGACGAAGCTTCTAAAAGAAGGTGGTGTCTCTACAAGGTTGGATGCAAAGGTCCGCAGACCTATCACAACTGTTCGCAAGTTGGATACAACGACAACACCTCATGGCCCATTAAAGGCGGACACGGATGCATAGGATGTTCCGAGCCGAACTTTTGGGATGATATGCAACCCTTCTATGAGAGGCTGCCAAACGTGAGGTTACCGGGAGTTGAGGCTACTGCGGACAAGGTCGGCATGACGCTGGTCGGCGCCGCGGCGGCCGGAGCCGCGGGACATGCCGCATGGACAATATTCAACAGGAAAAAGTTCGACGACACCTCCAAGGATGAATAAAAGGAAGAGAGGCGCGACATGGGTGAGAGGCACGTTATAGATCCTATTACCAGGATCGAGGGACATCTGAGGATAGAGATAGAGCTTGAAAACGGAAAGGTGAAAGACGCCTGGAGTTCCGGAACGCTTTGGCGGGGCTTTGAGGTGTTCCTTAAAGGGCGCGACCCGCGTGACGCATGGCTCATAACACAGCGGGTTTGCGGCGTATGCACCGAGGTGCACGCGCTCACATCCGTCAAATGTGTCGAGAACGCGGCCGGGATAAAAATTCCTGATAACGCGCGGCTTATACGCAACCTTATCCACGGCGCTCAATATCTGCACGATCATCCTGTGCATTTTTATCATCTGCACGCATTGGACTGGGTGGATGTGGTCTCGGCGCTTAAGGCCGATCCTAAAAAAACATCGGAGCTTACAAATTCCATCAACCCGAACGCTCCCAGAAGTGGCCCTGGCGATTTTGCGGTTGTGAAGGATAAGCTAAGCAAATTCGTTTCCGCAGGCCAGCTTGGGCCATTTACGAATGGATACTGGGGGCACCCGGCATATAAGCTGCCGCCGGAGGCGAACCTGATGGCTGTCGCCCACTATCTTACAGCGCTTGCGATGCAAAGCAGGATCGCCAGGATGCACGCTGTGTTTGGCGCGAAAAATCCGCATATACAAACGTACACCGTCGGCGGTGTGACGTGTATCAACGATCTTAACGCGGACAGGATCAGCGAGTTTCTGTTCATTCTTCGTGAAGCGAAAGATTTTATCGATAACGTTTATATCCCGGACGTACTGGCCGTCGCCCCTTTCTATCTTGACTGGGCCAAGCTCGGCGGAGGTGTGAAAAACTATCTGACGTATGGAATGTTCCCTCAAAAAGGTGGTGAGGAACCGGATAATTTATGGTTCCCGCGTGGCGTGATCCTGGACAGGGACCTTTCTAAAGTTCACCCGGTGGACGTAGACAAGATAACAGAGGATGTTACTCACGCCTGGTACAAATATTCAAAGGACGAGCCGCTGCACCCAAGTGTTGGGGAGACAGACCCATGGTACACGGGAATAGAAACGGGCAAAGAAAATGGGAAATACTCGTGGCTGAAAACTCCGCGCTATGACGGAAAGGCCATGGAGGTGGGGCCACTTTCCAGGATGCTTGTCAACTACGCATCTGGACATGAATCGACAGTGCGTGAGGTAAATGGCGTACTCAAAGCGCTGGGAGTAGGGCCGGAGATACTTTTCTCCACGCTTGGCCGCACAGCCGCCAGAGCCATTGAAACAAAGATTATCGCTCATGAGATGGAAAACTGGGTGAACGAATTGCTTTCGAACATCAAGAAGGGTGATTTGAAAACATGTGTAGATTATCCGGCGCCATCAGTCGCAAAGGGGTTTGGCATGACAGAGGCTCCCCGCGGCGCGCTCGGCCATTGGATAGAAATCGTCGATGGAAAGATAAAGAACTATCAGCTGGTCGTGCCGACAACATGGAATGGATCACCGAGGGATAAAAACAATATACGGTCGGCGTTCGAAGAGTCGCTTATCGGGACACCTGTTATCGATCCGAAACAGCCGGTCGAGGTGTTGCGGACTATTCATTCGTTCGATCCGTGTCTTGCATGTTCGGTTCATATCATTGACCCAGATAATAATGAGACCTACACGGTAAAAGCCGTGTAGCCGGAGGTAACATATGCCACATAGATTTATATCACCGCAAAAAAAGAAGCTGGTTTACGTGCGGAATTTCACGAACCGGTTATTGCACTGGACTATGTTTTTTGCGGTAATGGTTCTGTTGCCGACAGGTTATTATATCGGTAATCCAACCGCCGTTTACGGGCAGGGTGAGCCAGTTCAGGCGTTTGTTATGGCCGACATCAGGCTATACCATTTCTATGCCGCTATGGCTTTGGATGTAGCCATAATGATTCGTTTCTACCTTGCGTTTTTCAGTGTATACCACCGTGACTGGTACGAAATAATACCAACACCTGCAAATATTTATGGCGCTCTAAAAGTCATCGGAAGTTATATAACATTCAAAAAGCCCCCGTTTTTTCGCCATACCGACCCGTTTGACGGGTTTATGTTTCTAACTTTACATCTGTTTATGGTTCTGCAACTTGTGACAGGATTCCAGCTCTATGTCCACGCTTTGCCAGGCGACTACTGGTTCGCGCAGCTTATTCATATGGGCACAGACTGGATAACATGGTTGCTGGGAAGCGATCAAACCGTACGGCTTGTTCATCACATGATGCTCTGGATCATGATTGCAGGAATAATAGTTCACGTATATATCCAGGTAATCAAGACTGTGATATGGCGGGACGGACATATTTCAACCATTATCGGCGGATATAAATACCGCGATGTAAAATGACAAAACCAGCCAAGCCTCGTATCGTGATTATTGGCATAGGCAATATTTTCCTGTCCGATGAAGGGGTAGGCGTTCACGCTATAAGTAAACTTTTAAATGAATGGGAGTTCCCCTCAAACGTTGAAGTATATGATGGTGGTGTTACAGGAATGATGGGGCTCCTGCCAATTATTGAAGACACGGATCACCTGATAGTAATCGACGTGGTAAACTCGGGCGATCCGCCCGGCTACATCCGCACATACACACTGGGTGATTTCAGGCTTGTCATGCCAAAGAAACTTTCCGCGCATGATATCGGTTTTTTAGAATGCATCGCCATTGCTGAAATCAACGGGAAAACTCCGAAATCTGTGACTGTCATCGGTATTAAACCTGTGGATATAGAAACTCCCCGAAACGTTTTGAGCGATATTGTTGATTCAAAGCTTGCCGAAATAACGGAAATAACAATCGGCGAGTTGCAAAAACTGGGAGCGATAGCCGTTAAACGGCAATTTAGTTCGCCATCTTTTTAAAAAATTTGTCAAAGCGTAGAGAAATACTCACAATGACTGTATATTAGTGTCAGGTAGGCCTTTAACGGAGTATCTCTAATGTTTGCATTGGCAAGAGTTATACGAATGATTTCTGTTTTGGCGCTCGTAATTACCATTGCCTTTTCGCCAAGCTCTGTCCGCGCCGATGAAAAAGAGTCTTATACAAGCTCAAATGTCTGTGGCGCATGTCATGTGGAAATATTCGAGAGTTGGCGTAAATCTTTACACGCTCTGTCATACAATAACCAGGTGTTTTTAACGGCATATCGTGAAGCGTATCTTGAAACCAATGGCTCCGCGAAATATTTCTGTCTGAAATGTCACGCCCCGACATATCTTGTTACAGGAGACGTGGATGCGGCTTATCCGATAACCAGGGAGGGTGTCACATGCGATTTTTGCCATACGATTGTGGGCGTTGACGTCACCAATACAGAATCGCCTTTCAAGCTCGATGTCGGCGGCGCTAAACATTCGTCACTGAAAAACGCAAAGTCGGAGGCCCATTCAACCTCATACGCAGACTGGTTTAATAAATCGGAAATGTGCGGCGCCTGCCACGAAGTTACGAACATGAACGGAGTAAGGACCGGAAGCACATACAGCGAATGGAAATCTTCCAGTTACGCGGCTGATGGCGTCCAGTGCCAGCATTGTCATATGGCTCCTGTTCCAGGTAACGTTGTAGACCCGTCAGTTCAAGATAGCTCCAAAAATGTTTTCCATGAACATAGCCTCTCGCACAATATGGATCAGATGAAAAACGCAATCAAGGTTGAAATAGTAGGAAAAGAAAAAATGGCGGATGGGCGCTATATCGTTGACGTCGCTATTACAAATAAAAAAGCGGGGCATAACATACCAACAGGCTCTCCGTCACGCAAGCTGGCTCTGGAAGTCAGACTCTCCGGCGAAAACTATACTGAGTCTGTTCAGCTTAAGAAATTCGGTAAGGATATAGTCGATAAATCTGGAAACGCTCTTACGATGGACGGCGAGGTCATGATGAGGGGCGCAAAGGTCACAGGAAACAGCTCACTTAAACCGAAGGAGCGCAGGGTGGAGCGATTTATGTTCAGCGCGGCGCCAAGGGGCGAGGTAAAAGTGTCCGCCAGAGCTTTCCTCATTTATCGTCACGTTGTTACCGTTGAAGAAAGTACCTTGATTCAGATGGGCTCAGCGGTTAAATAACCCCAAACAGGTCGTTAAGTTACTTACAAAAAATAAGAGGTGAATAGGCTTTCGCCGCTTCCCCATCGGGATGCTGGGTCGAGGTCCGACACCGCAAATTGTAAATATAATTATCATTTATTAAGACTTCCCGTGTAGACCAAGTCTTATTTAATATATTTACGTATTCCTTTCAGCGGTTTTTTTAAGTCGGGCCTATATTTTATATAGAGCATAACTGGCGCAATGGGGAAAGCGAAAATGAATCGCTCCATTATAATCATTCTGCTGGTTGCCGCGCTATTCCAGGTAACTGTGGCATCCGGTTCAGAAAACTGTTTCCAATGCCACTCCGATCCAGAACTTAAAATGGAAAGAAATGGTAAAACGATTTCCCTATATGTAGACAAAAATAAATTCATCAAGTCAGCTCATGGCGATTTTGATTGCGCCGCTTGTCATCTTGAAGTTAACCCCGAAAAGATACCACACTTCGCGGATTATCAAAGAGTGGAGTGCGGCTCCTGTCATGAGGAAGCGCAAGAATCATATTCGAAAGGGTCGCACGGAGCGGCGCTGAAAAGGGAGGTGAAAGACGCTCCTGATTGCGTTACCTGCCATGGCAAGCACAATATACTAGCTTCCACAGAACGTTCATCGAAAACCAACAGGATGAATATACCCTCTTTGTGCGGGGAGTGTCATCGAAAAAAAGGTAAGGCTGTGGAGGCTACTGGACGGACTGCTTTGGGAGTTTATAGCGACTATTCTTTCAGCGTTCACGGCAAGGGACTTCGTGAAAAGGGACTTCTGCCGTCAGCGATTTGTACAGACTGCCACAACAGCCATAAAGCTATTAGGAGCAGAGACTCTCTTTCCCCTGTTAACAGGCTGAATATCGATTCCACATGCGGGCGGTGCCACCTTGGTATTCTTGAAAAGCTTGAAAAGAGCATTCATTATACAGTGAATAAAAATGACGCAGGGAAATATCCGACATGCTCAGACTGCCATTCCGCTCATCAAATTTCCGAAGTAAAACGAGGGAAGTTCATCATGGAGGTACGCTACCAGTGTGGAGTTTGTCACGCCAAGCTTTCAGAAACCTATCTTGAAACAATTCATGGAAAAGCTTTCCAACTCGGTTATCTTAAAGCGGCTTCATGCTCCAACTGTCATGAATCACATATGACACTTGCGGTTAATAACTCTGATTCCAGCGTTGGGAAAAAAAATATTTTAAAAACATGCCGAAAATGTCACGAAAGGGCAACATATAAATTTACCCAATACCTGACACACGCCACGCACAAGGACAAGGAGCGATATCCGGCGCTTTACTACGCATACTGGAGCATGACTACTTTGCTATTAAGTGTTTTCGGTTTTTTTGGTCTCCACACCCTGTTGTGGTTGCCCAGATCATTAGCGCACAGAAAAAAACTTAAAAAAGAAGTGAAAATCGGACGATACATCTTGCGTTTCACCCTTGCCGATCGAATAACTCATCTATTTGTCGTTACAAGCTTCCTTCTTTTGGCGTTAACCGGTATGGTTCTGAAATTTTCCTCAATGCCATGGGCTTTGTGGCTCTCCGATATTATGGGCGGCCCTGCTGTAGCCAGAATCATTCATAGAATATGCGCGGTTATTACTTTCGGTTACTTTTTTTATCATCTTTGGGGTCTTGCTAAAAAGAAACGTGACAAAGGGACAACCTGGGCGAAATTTATTTTTGGTGAAAACTCTATTTTCCCCAACCTGCATGATGTCAAAGAATTCTGGGGTACAATCAAATGGTTCGTTGGAGCTGGGCCAAGACCTTTGTATGGACATTGGACATACTGGGAAAAATTTGACTACTTTGCCGTATTCTGGGGTGTGGCTATTATTGGGCTAAGTGGATTGATGCTCTGGTTTCCCGAACAGTTTACTATTCTGTTCCCCGGTTGGGTAATCAACGTCGCTACAATAATACATAGCGAAGAGGCCTTACTTGCGACAGGTTTTATTTTTGTTGTCCATTTTTTCAACACGCACTTAAGGCCAGAGTCTTTTCCTATGGATAAAATCATTTTCACTGGAGCCATTCCTGAGGAGAGGCTTGCGCTTGAGCGACCTTCCGAATACGAAGAGCTCAAGAAAAGTGGAGAAATAGATAAACTTGTTGTCGAGGCGCCATCGGAGAAGTGGGATAAATACATTTATATTATAGGCGGGGCGTTTCTGGTAATCGGCATTGCGCTGGCTCTTCTAATAATTTATTCCACACTTGCGGACTGATAAAAAGCTCTCCGATAGTTAATGCGAAAACGGTGGATTATTTGAACATCCCCTTATGTATCGCCTCGAGAATCACCAGAGCCACCCAGAACAGAAACCCGCCCAACAACAACAGGCCGCCAACATTCAGGGTCACCACAAGTTTGAACGGTGTGTTGGAGACAAGAGACAGGCTAAGCGCAATTGTACCCACGATATTGAAAGCTATAGCCATCTTCATTAGAAACGGTATTTTTTCTTTCATCTTACCAATCCTCCTCTGAAGCCAGCAAATGCCCCATGTCGTGACAACCGCTGGACAAACATGAGCGCCTGCCGTCCATTATCTGATCGGACAGACCATCACCCAGCATATGAGGCAGGGCTTCAATAAAATTCCGCGCAACACCATGACATCGCAGGCAATTCCTGTTTTCATATTTTTCATAGAGCTTAATTTTTTCAGGGGCGCCTTTTACGTAATAAACATAAAGATGTTTTACCCCTCTTAACTTGGCTTGCACAGGGCCGAACATGGTGTATTGAGTATGGCACGCATAACATGCTTCCTCCTGCGGCACCCAGTTGTTCTGGAAATGAATAGCCGATAGCGGCTCATCGTCGTCTACATTGAGACTTTCAACGTATTTGGTCATAACGTGGCATTTTGCGCAGAAGCTTACCTTTTTCACCCTTTCAAGGTCTTGCGACACAACTCCCAAACCCCAGAAAAGAGGGAAAACGCCCAAAGTGAAAAAAGCCAGGAACTTTTTTGCCCTTACGGTGAGACGCCGCCATTCTCCTATGAGCATGAATGAGATGAAAACGATGTTGCCCAGCGCAAAAAATATCAGGATTATAGTCATTATTTTACTCCTTCCAAAAAGAAGGATTGGTTTTAATAACCATCTTAGCTAATAATTTGCAGGATATAATCTCAACATTAAGCCAATATTATTGCGCTGGCGGTGTCTTGAGGCTCAAAAGCCACATCTCCAGTTTTTTATACTCTTCCTTGCTTCCTTTAAAACGTTTAAGGTGTTTTTTCCCATTCAATTTGATTTTCTTTCGTAAATACTTTACGAGAAAATCACTATCATGCTTTAGGCCAATATCTGAAAGGTCAGGGGATTCCATTAACTTTTTTTCCCCATTTATACCATGCGCCTTGACGGTATGACATTTGACGCACCCTTTCTCATGGAAAATCTTTTCACCGGAAGTGTCGGCAAATACGGAAGACGGTAAAACAAACAAGGAATAAAATACTATAGACACTGCAAGAGTTGCCACTTTCATGCCATTTCCCTCCTTTGAAAAGGAAATCAAATAGAAGAGACTTTTCTACTTATAAATATAAGCCCTTAATTTTAAAAATGGCGAAAATTAGTCCTGCAAAGCTTCGGTGGACTCAACGACGGTAAACCGAAATTTCATATCTGAATAGTCGACCCTGACCGTGTTTCCTTCTTTGAGCTTCCCTTCGATGATCCTATAGGAAAGCTCGTCGAGTATATCGGTCTGGATAAGCCGCTTGACAGGCCTGGCGCCAAAAACTTCATCATAACCAGCTTCCGCGAGATGGGCGAGCGCGGCGTCGGTCACGTCGATAGCGATGCCTTTACCCTGCAATCTATCCGCCACTCGTTTGAGCTGCAATCTGACAATTTCCTTAAGTTCGTCATGCGTCAGTTTTTGGAAAATAATGATATCATCGATCCTGTTTATAAATTCTGGTCGGAATGCCTGACCTATAATAGTTCGCACCGCAGACTCCTGCGCCTTCCGGTCATCATGATATTCAGCGATTTCTCGTGAACCCAGGTTGCTGGTCATGATGACGACGGTATTGGTGAAATCAATGGTTCTACCTTTGCCGTCGGTCAAACGGCCATCATCGAGCGCCTGCAACAATGTATTAAATATTTCAGGATGCGCCTTTTCCACTTCGTCCAGCAGGATCACACTATACGGATGACGGCGAACCGCTTCTGTAAGCTGTCCACCCTCTTCATAACCTACGTATCCGGGAGGAGAGCCGATAAGCCTTGCCACAGAATGTTTCTCCTGATATTCACTCATATCGATACGGATCATCGATTTTTCAGTATCAAAAAGAAATTCCGCCAACGTCTTTGCCAGCTCCGTTTTACCAACACCTGTGGGCCCAAGGAAAAGAAACGAGCCTATGGGCCGGTTTTCGTCCTGTATACCGGCTCGGCTTCTTCGCACAGCTCGCGACACGGCGGATATCGCCTCTTTTTGGCCGATAACACGTTCTCCCAGTTTCTCTTCCATTTTTATCAGCCTGTCGCTCTCTTCGGCCAACATTTTTGATACGGGAATACCGGTCCACGAGGATACTACCGCGGCGATATCTTCTTCTGTCACCTCCTCACGAAGTATTTTTTGGTCGGATTGAATAGACGCGAGCTTTTCCTGCGCCTCTCCAATCTCTTTTTCTCTTGCCGGAATTTCTCCATATTGTATTTCGGCCACTCTTTGAAGGGCGCCTTCGCGCTCGGCCCGCTCCGCTTCCTGTTTTAAGCGGTCTATCTCCTTAGTCGAATTTTTTATCGTGTCGATTATCTTTTTTTCATTTTGCCAATGCGCCTCGATTTCAGAAAAATTTTCACGCATATCCGCCAGTTCTTTTTCCAGTTCATGTAATCTTTTTCGGGCGTCGACGTCATCATCACTCTCCTGCTTGAGCGCTTCCCGTTCTATTTCCAGTTGTCGGATTTTGCGTAATATACGGTCGATCTGTTCGGGGTTGGAGTCTATCTCGATCTTAAGCCTGCTGGCGGACTCGTCCATAAGATCGATGGCCTTGTCCGGTAAGAATCTGTCGGCGATATATCGATCTGAAAGTGTGACTGCCGCGACAATGGCGTTATCACGAATACGAACCCCGTGATGCGCCTCGTATTTGTCCTTAATACCACGCAAAATGGATATGGCGTCTTTTACCGATGGCTCTTCGACATTCACAGGCTGAAACCTGCGCTCCAGCGCGGCGTCTTTTTCTATCTGCTGACGATATTCCTTTATCGTAGTGGCTCCTATACATCGCAACGATCCTCTGGCAAGAGCCGGTTTTAACAGGTTTCCAGCGTCCATCGCGCCTTCCGCGGCCCCTGCGCCGACTATAGTGTGCAACTCGTCTATAAAAAGAATTATCTCTCCATTGGAGTTCTCAACCTCGTTTAATACCGCTTTCAGGCGCTCCTCGAACTCGCCACGGTATTTTGAGCCGGCCAGCAATTGCCCAAGGTCCAGCGAGAGAAGCTTTTTGTTCTTTAAAACGTCAGGAACATCCTGGTCGACGATTTTTTTCGCCAACCCTTCGGCTATGGCGGTTTTGCCTACGCCAGGCTCACCTACCAGCACAGGGTTGTTTTTCGTCCGGCGCGATAGTATCTGCATGACGCGGCGAATCTCGTCGTCACGGCCGATTACCGGGTCGATTTTGCCGTCAGCGGCCATTTTTGTAAAATCGTGTGTATATTTTTCGAGCGCCTGATACGTTCCTTCGGGGTCCTGGTTTACCACCCTCTGGCCCCCCCGGATTTCAGCAAGATGAGACATAACGCTGTCACGGTCTACGGCCACTATTTTTTGTATCTCATCTCGCGCAATAAGAGCGAGAAAAAGATGTTCGACCGAAACATATTCATCGTGCAATTTCCCGGCTTCAGCAAAAGCGTCGTCGAAAACTGTTTTTAATCCATGCGAAATATACGCTTTATCCGCTCCACCGGAAACGGATGGTAAATCGCGCAAAACTTTTTCAATATCTGTGGAAACTTTCCGTGGATCGATCTCATTCTTGCTCAGGAGCGATGGAACCACACCCCCAGCCTGTCCGACCAGAGCATGCAGAAGATGAGCCGGCGTGATCTCCTGATGGTTCATGGCGGAAGCCAGGTTCATCGAATCCTGAACCGCCTCAGCCGCTTTATTTGTGAATTTGTTAAAATCCATGTCAATCAATCCGCTTTCTTTAATGGTAAATACGTATCACCGTCTCTGGCGTTTGTATAAGATTGATTCCAGGAATGTCAAGCCAGACCAAAGCTAGGTGGCCAGGCTTTGGTTCTTGTGATTGCGGGAAAAGAGGCTTTATTTCTTTACGACTGTCGGGATGGTTATGATATCGCCAGGCATGAGGTTGTTTAGCCTGGCGTCCGGGTTGTAGAGACGGACAAGCCATATCGGCGCTTCGTTCTCTTTTACGCACAGGTCCCACAAGGACTGGCCGCGTTTTATGGAGACTTCTTTTTCACCGTCCACTTTATACGCGTCATAAAAATCTTCTCTAAGGCTCATGTGATATTCAAGCCGTTTTTGTTCGAACTGTTCCGCCGATACTCTCGATAAAGGCACCTTGATAGGAGAGCCGCTCCTGATATGCCGCATCCGTTTTTTCCTATTGAGGCTTAACACCCTTTTTACAGGAACTCTGCTCCATTCCGCATAGTGGCCTATGGTCTCTTCAGGCCGAACGACAACCTTGCCGGTATTATCAGAAATCATCTTTATAGCGTAGTCAGAGCGCTTGAGCTGAAATCCGCGATTATCATTTTTTGCAGGCTCAGTGGTTATTTTGACAAGTTCGGTTTCCATGGAGGCGGCCGTTCCTGTCTTGACTTTTGCCGGCGTATGCGCTTTCACCGCCACCACAGGCGCTATTGAAGCCACTTTTGGAGCCGGCGCCGGTTTTTTCAGTTTAAGAATCTGGCCAGGATGTATCGTGTCGCGAATCCTCATCCCGTTGATACGGGCAAGCTTGTACATGTTCATGCCATATCTTTCGGATATTACAAACAAACTTTCGCCAGGCATAACATAATGTTCGCCGGAATCCGGTTTTTTATAAACTACTACAGTGGCTGTTTTTCTTTTGGCTACACGCTTATTCGCTCTTCCCGGTATAACAAGCTTCTGTCCTTTGAAGATTGTATTAGAGGAAAGATTATTAGCGCTTTTAAGAGACCTTAACGAAACACGATAGCGTTTGGCGATCAGGCTCAAAGCGTCTCCCCTGCGCACGATATGCCACTTACTCATTTTTTGCGTTGAAAACCTGGAGCTTCTCGGGATAGAGGCGATGGCGGTTCTCGCAATATCTCCCAACCCGGCAGGCACCCTCAACTTATACCCTTTAGGCACATGACGCCTTCCGCTCCACACGCTTTTCCTTAACGCAGGGTTATACCCACGCAAGGTATCAAGTGGAAGACCCATTTTTTTTGCCAATGTTCTCGCCGGGATGTAGTTTCTGACAAGTTGCATGTCATATCTGAACTTGGGCTCAAAATTTATTCTCCCAAAGTACCGCTTGTAATTTCTGGTAACTTCCAGAGCGGCCAGAAACTCCGCATAGAAATTTTTCGACGCAAACCCGAACGATCTGCTTCGGTAGTTTTTTATAATCTTACCTATATTGTCTCCATATTTACGCTTGGCTCTTTTCATTCCATTCGTGCCATGGTTATATGCGGTGATAGCAAGTGGCCATGAACGTAGCGCCCGGAAATTACTCTTTAAAAGACGGGCGGCGGAATCTGTGGCCACAATAGGGTCTCTTCTTTCGTCGACAGTGTAATTAAGTTTCATAAAGAGCCTGCCGGTGCCTCGTGTAAACTGCCATATCCCCGCGGCGCCAGCGCTGGAATATGCTTTATAGTTAAAAGAAGATTCGACATGCGGCAAAACCGTGAGCTCTTCCGGCAAGCCATGGGAACGGAATATCTTGCGCATTTCCCGTATGTACTTTCCCGAACGTTTCAGACCGGCCTTGAACCTGTCCGCCTGTCCAAGTTGCGCGCGCACCCTTCGGGCCGCTGATTTGAACTTTTTATATCCGGGTATATGGGCAAATTTGCCCGCTATCGCTTTTTCTTCAGCTGTGGTTGCCTTGCCCCTGTTTCTGTAAAGTTTTTTGAGGATCGCCACAATATGCCTTTTACGATTCTTTTTATATCGACGCACCTTGCGCGAACTCGCTTTATGTCTCTTATGGCTTTTATTCAGATCCACCACCTCGTAAATGACATTCAGGTGGTCGCGATCATGTATAACGATATTCCTGGTACTGTATTTGGAATAGATTTTTTTCCAGAACTCCACCTTGGAACGCAAATCCCACGGAGTAGGAAAATTGGAATGTTTCGGAAAGTCGCGGTATGGATCCGAGCCGCGATACGATTTATCAATATTAGCAGGGGAAGAGGCGCCGGCGCTTATAGCCTCGGAAATATCAGCCCAAAATAATGAGCAAAACAAAAGCGAGACCAAGAAAGCGGGAAAAAGATTTCTCCAGTTATTTGATATCACAATTACACGTAATTAAATAAAATATGCATTAAATTAACAGTAAAAACATGGTAGCACAATCAGCTTTATTTTAGTGGGATTGTTAAGGCCAAATCGATAGAAAAAAAAACGGAATCAGCCAACGTTTAATTATTAATCAGAAAGGAAAAGCAACGCGATAGCAAAGAGGCCCGCTGGCGTTTTAAAAGATTTTATCTTTCTCTTCAACCTTAAGGTCAAGAGCTTCAAGAATTTTTCGTTGAGTATCGACACGGCAAACTTCGCCTCGCTCAATTCTGTTCAATGTCTGGACAGATATCCTCGCCTTACGCGCAAGCTCCGCTTTAGACATCATCAGGTTCTCACGAAATATTTTCACTTTATTCGGAGACTTCATCTCTTCAATACTTTTAGCCATCGTAATTTTTTAATGCCGTTTTGATACTAAATTGTTGGATACAATTAGCCGCCTATCAAGTTATTATGGTTATCCAAACAAGGTAACAATGTCAATAAATAATAATCCATAAACATCTAACTTAATGACAATTATACCCAATTAGCTAACATAAATGAAAATATATTCTAAATTTTCAGCGAAAAATCACAATAATTCTAGACAATACATTAAATGAAATGTTTTATCTCTCTGTATAATCAGGAGTTATTAATTAATCGTAAATATATACAATAGTAATTGCAACACTTTTTCCGCCCTGTTAGACTGTTAAATTTTTGGAGCCAACCCATAAAAATGGTAAAAATTGCGATATTGCCCGGTGACGGGATCGGAGTGGAAGTTATTGAAGAAGCAGAGAAAGTTCTCGCCTTACTGGACAAAAAATACACTTTAGGCTTTGAAACCGAGAAAGCTTTGGTGGGCGGGAGCGCCTATGATAAATTCGGAACTCCATTGCCGGAATCTACTTTAACTCTTGCAAAAGAGGCGGACGCGGTTCTGCTTGGAGCCGTCGGTGGCCCGAAATGGGAGTCTCTCGACTATGGTGTTCGGCCAGAGCGCGCCTTGCTGGGTTTGAGAGCGGAGCTTGATCTCTACGCTAACCTTCGTCCCGCAAAGGTATATCCCGCGCTTGTAGACGCTTCATCGTTAAAGCGCGAAATTATTGAGGGAACAGACATCATGGTTGTCCGCGAGCTTGTGGGCGGCATATATTTCGGAGAGCCGAAAGGTGTGGAACAGCTTCCTGATGGAACCGAACGCGGAGTGAACACTCTTGTATATACGACTCCGGAGATAGAGAGAATAGCAAAAGTGGCTTTCGATGTGGCGCGTAAGCGCGGCAAAAAAGTTTGTTCTGTTGATAAAGCCAATGTGCTTGAATGTACGGAACTATGGCGGCGTGTCGTTTCAGGGATACATCAGGATTATCAGGATGTGGAGTTGTCCCATATGTATGTCGATAACTGCGCTATGCAGCTTGTCCGTTGGCCGAAACAGTTCGACGTAATCGTTACAACGAATATGTTTGGCGATATTTTGTCCGATGAAGCGGCAATGTTGACCGGCAGTATAGGAATGTTGCCGTCAGCGTCGTTGTCTGGGAAAAAAGGTATGTATGAGCCTGTTCACGGCTCCGCGCCTGATATAATGGGCCAAAATAAGGCGAATCCGATCGCTACGATTCTTTCCGTCGCTATGATGCTGCGATATTCATTCGACCTGGCGGACGCCGCCGAGGATATCGAGCAGGCTGTGACAAAAGTTTTGGAGGACGGTATCAGAACGCCCGATATTCATACGGAAGGCTATACTCTTGTCGGGACTAAAGAGATGGGCGACAAGATAGTGGAAGCGATAGGGTAGGGCTTAGAAAAAATGGCAAAAGGATTATATAACATCGCCGTCGTCGGGGCCACTGGGGCCGTCGGCGAGGAAATGATAAAAATACTTGAGGAGCGTCAATTTCCGGTAAGCGTGTTTCGCCCGTTGGCGTCTTCCCGATCCGCTGGCATGGAAGTGAGCTTCCGTGGTGAATCTTATATCGTGGAAGAGCTTACTCACGACTCTTTTGAAGGAATAAACATAGCGATTTTTTCGGCGGGAGCGGCGCGTAGCATAGAGTTTGCCCCATCCGCCGTGGACGCCGGAGCCGTGGTGGTTGATAACTCGAGCGCGTTTCGTATGGACCCGGATATCCCCCTTGTCGTTCCGGAAGTGAACCGCAACGCAATAGCAAGGCATAAAGGGATAATAGCCAACCCGAACTGCTCCACCATACAATTGGTAACCGCGTTAAAGCCTCTGCACGACGCGGCAAGAATAAAAAGGATCGTAATTTCAACATATCAGTCCGTCTCCGGAGCCGGGAAAGAGGCTATGGACGAGCTTTCGCAACAAACGAAGGATATGTTCAGTTTCCAGGATATTGAGCCGAAAATATTCCCTGCGCAAATCGCTTTCAACTGTATTCCGCAAATCGATATATTTTTAGATAGCGGGTATACGAAGGAAGAGGAGAAAATGGTCAACGAGACGAAAAAGATCATGGAGGACGAATCGATACAGGTTACCGCCACATGTGTGCGTGTGCCGGTTTTCTATTCACATGGCGAATCTGTGAACCTTGAGTTTGCGGTTCCGATAGCTCCTGAGTTCGCCCGTGAAATATTGATGAACGCGCCTGGAGTTGAGGTGGTAGACACCCCTGAAGAACAGAAATATCCATTGGCGACCGAAGCCGCTGGCAAAGACCCTGTGTATGTCGGGCGTATACGGCGTGACGATACAGTGAAACACGGGCTTAATATGTGGATAGTGTCGGATAATATCAGGAAGGGCGCGGCTTTGAACGCTATTCAGATCGCCGAAGAACTACTGGACCTTTAACGGAGAGGTTCGGCATCGGCGCCAAACAATGTCGCCAACACCATCCCTTTCCCAAACGTAAAGCGGGGCATGATAAATCACACCCCGCAAAACGGGTTTACCTCAAGCTTTTTATACCGACTTTGATCTTTTTAAGACGGGAAATCTGCTTTTCAAGTTTGCCTATCTGCACGTCAACCTGTGACATAAGCGATTTGGTGGTATAAGCCATATCTTCTATCCGGTCAGGAAATGGCTCTCCATCGCCTGTCATAAGCCAGTCCAGGGAACATCCCGTATAGTTCCGGATTTTTATCAGGTTATCATATTTAGGTATTTTTTCTTTTTGCCAGTAGTATTGAAACAGGCCTTTTTCAATACCAACCTTTTTGCACCATGCATAAGGCTTGTTTTCGCCGATCAAAAACTCTAGCCTGTTTTTGAAAGACACAAGCTTTTGATTTCTTGTTGTTTTCTGCTTTACGCTATTCATTTTTTTTCCCTCGAAAAAATAAGTTGTTAATATTGTTTACTACTACAGATATACATATATTCTAGCAAAAGAAACCATGATTTTCGTCATGTTTTTTTACAGTTTGAAGTAAGCGCATAATATATAGACACTTACTACATATATTATTTTCGACTCTATAAGTAAAAATAATCAATAAATGAAAACGGCGTCAAACACAAACTCCGAAGCGTCCCCCTCTCCCCCTAAGTCCTTGTTTCAACAGTGGTTAAGGGCCCAATATCAAGCTTACAAGATCAGTCTATAATGATCCTGTTGCCTTCCTTGATACTTTTTCGCTTATCATCCTGATACGCGTCCACCTTCTTCAAAATACGTTCCGCTTCGGCCTCGGTAGTTGTAAATACGCGATAGGTAAGACCCGATCCAGGCTCGCCTGTCACAAGCACCTGGTAAACTTCTTTAAACTTTTCCCCATTTTCACATTTTATGCTTTCGACCTTAACTATAGTGTCGGCGTCTATTGAAGCAAGTCCCTTTGTCCCGTCACAAGCTATGGTTTTAAAGGAAATTTTATATGTCGAAAGAGCTCCGGCATATGCCAACCCGCTAAAAACCGTAACAACAATGAACAGGTTTAATAAAAATTTTCGATACATGCGAATAATACCTTAAAAATTGTGAATCGAGTCTACCACGAGGATGCGTGGTGACGCCAGAAAGTTTTTTTACCTGATACGTAAAAGTTGGTTATACGATTAAAAATTTCCCCTCCCGCGAGGAGAGGGGAAACATAAAGGTCCGCTTGAATTATATCCGCCAAGCTTATCAGCAATACAGCCTAGCAGCTAAATGATTTACCGCAACCGCAACCACCGTCCGAATTAGGATTGTTGAACACGAAAGAGCTTCCTTGCATGCTCTCAACAAAGTCAATCTCAATCCCGGCAAGCATAGGCGCGGAACGCTCATCAACCAGGACGGTGATACCGCCTGATTCAAATTTACTGTCTCCAGCGTATTCTGTATCGAACCCAATCTGGTATTGATTTCCGCTGCAGCCACCGCCTACGACGGCTACACGAAGGGATTTATCCACGGAATTAGTATCCATCTGCGCTTTCTTAATCTGATTTACAGCATTCTCGGTAAGAGTTAACATCTCAAGTCTCCTGTTCTTCCAATAATTGAAACATCTTAATTCCATAAAGCCATCACAACCGGCAAGGAATATATTGTCGATATAAAACTTCCTCTTAAACGCTTTTTTTAAGCGTAATATTTTTTAGTTTAGAGTCAACATATTCTAAAACGATTCCAGAATAAACGATAATGATAATCAATATCTTTAAACTATAGTAACATAAAATAGAAAGCGCGATCAAGAGTGTCTCAATAGCGACAAGGATATGTTTAACTCGTTGTTTTCATGATCCGTTCAATATTTTTAAGATCATCAGCGGTATTTATGCCAAGAGCTTCTTTGGCATCTTCCGCCAGGAGACAGTTTACGACCAATCCTTCGTCAAACGCCATGTTGACAAGGTCGGTCAGGTAATATTCGCCTTGCGCGTTGCTGTTATCCACTCGCTTCAGGGATGGAAGGAGAAAGGAGTTTTTAAAAACATATATTCCGCTGTTTATCTCCTTTACTTCAAGTTGTTCGGGGGTGGCGTCTTTCGCCTCGACAATGGCGGTGATGGTATCGCCTTGCCGGATCACCCGACCATATGAAGCCGCGTCGTCAAGCTTGAGTGTCAACACAGTTATTGCGGCGTTGGAGTTTTCATGAGTTTTCAACATTTGTTTTATCGTTTCAGGTTTTATAAGTGGCACATCGCCGGAAAGTATGACAACGTCCCCATCAAATCCCTCCAGATATCCGGCCGCTTGCGCTACAGCGTGCGCCGTTCCAAGCTGTGGCTCCTGCGTTGCGAAACTTATATCGTGATCGCTAAACCGCTCTTTGACGAGGTCACGGCCATGCCCTACCACGACTATTATTTTTTTGGGATCCAAAGCTCTGGCGGAGGAGAGCGCATACTCAAGCATCGGCTTGCCACATAGCGGCGCCAATACTTTTGGCAGATCGGATTTCATCCTGGTTCCTTTGCCAGCCGCCATTATCACTATGGCCAGGTTTTTGTTGATAGACATAATTAAATTTGCTCTTGTTAATGTAAAAAACGGATTATAACTTTAGCATGAAGGGATTAACAATATTCGCTACATTAGTCTGATATGAAAGTCTTTATATACGAACATCTTTGCGGCGGCGGATTTTTGGAAACCTTTGGCGCAGGCTCGATGCTTGCCGAAGGGGAGGCAATGCTTTGCGCCGCTTTGCGCGATTTTGGGCGGATAGAATACGTTGAGCTGTTTTCAATAGTCGATAAAAAAATCGATAAAAGATTACGAGAGACTTTTGCCAGGCTTCCCGAAGTGAAGCCGATAAAATCGACATGGCTTGACGCGTTTATCGATTGTGTCCAACAATGTGACGCCGCGCTGATAATCGCTCCGGAATCTAACGGGACTTTAAGAAAACTAACGAAAATAGTAATCAACCTCGGCAAAATAAATCTCGGAAGCTCACCGGAGGCGATATCTGTTACGGGAAACAAATTGATATTCTCAACCGTGATGAAAAAAATCGGTATCGCCCATCCGCGAACATTTTTAATCGACGGCGACGTTGACCCTGACCGGCATTTCGACGGCGCATGGGTCGGCAAGCCTGTCGACGGGGCTGGGTCTGAAAAAGTGCGGGTTTATGCAAACGGCGACTATGAGAAGGGCAGGGCGGGGGACACTGGTATGATAGCGCAGGAATACGTGGAAGGAGCGCCTATGAGCCTTTCTGTAGTATCGGGAGCTCACGACTCGACCATCCTTTCGGTTAACCGCCAGCGCTTATCTAACAATATGAGTTATGAGGGGGGTGATATCTTGAGTGTCTCTCCTGATGACATTCTTTACGATCTGGTAAACCGTATAAAGAAGACGATTCCGGGCTTGAACGGGTATTGGGGGCTTGATTACATCGACACAAACGAATCTCCTGTTGTGATCGAGGTCAACCCCAGACTTACCACGAGTTACAGCGCATTATCGGAGGCGCTTTGCGTAAACCCGGCTGAAATGATTTTAAATATCGCCATGGGCCAACCCTTGCCGGAAATAAAATCACGTACTGCGATCGGGTTTAGCGCTACTGGTATGGAGCCCTCATGAAAATACTTGGGCTGGATGTGGGAGGGGCGCATATCAAAAGCGCGCTTGTAGAAACTGGAGCCGCTTCTGTCATGCGGGAGAGGGTAATCACGCCATTCGAAATATATAAGAATAAAGAAAAACTACCCCACATAATAAGGAAAATTGTAAGACAAGCGAAACCGGATGGCGTGGCGTTGACCATGACAGGCGAACTGGCCGATGTGTTTCCAACCAGAAATGCTGGGGCGCGGTTCATCCTCGATTCCGTGGTCAAAGCCGCTAAACCTGTCCGGGTAAAAGTAATCGACACAAATGGCGATTTAATCGCCGTGTCACAGGCAAGGAAATCGCCCTGCGCCATAGCATCGGCTAACTGGGCGGCGACGGCCAAATGGGTTTCACAACAGATCGACACTTGTATCATTGTTGATATCGGCTCAACTACTACCGATATCCTGCCAATAATAAACGGAGCCGTAGCTGTTAAAGGACGAGACGATTATAAACGTCTTGGCGCAGGTGAGCTTCTATATACAGGCTATCTTAGGACAAACGCCGCCGCCGTATGCCCAGTTGTAACTATCCAGGGAAAAAGTGTCCCCGCATGCCCGGAACATTTCGCAATTATGGGAGACGCCTTTCTTTATCTCGGCGAAATAACGGCGCAAGATTACACAACACCCACACCGGACAACGCTCCCAAACGAAAATCAACCGCCGCCAGGAGACTTGCCCGCCTCGTACTTTCAGATCCATCAAAACTTGGAGAGAGAGGAATAACTTCAATAGCCCGGCAATTAATAAACTCGCAAGTTCAAATGATTGTCCACGCTGTTCGCAGGATAGAAATAGACAGAAATATCGAAAACGCGTCTCTTCTTTTGACAGGGCATGCAAATATATACCGTAAACGATTGAGACGAAAGATATCAAACCGGTTTATTAGCCGCCTTGGCGTTTTCCCTGTCAATATCGTCGATCCGGCGTCATGCGCCGCCGCGCTATGGAAATAAACATTTTGTTTCAAGTTATTTTATAGTTGCATTTAAGATGGAATTATTATTACCATACTCAGCTATCATTTTATGTCTATATTTAGTCAGCCTCAAATACGCCAACTTTGGGTCTGTCGATGACTATACTGGAGGGGTACATACACATGGCCCGGAAGATAGAAGTATTCAGCGCGGGGTGCCTGGTGTGCGATCTTACGGTCGACTATATCAAAAGCGCCGTTGTCGGTTGTGAAGTAATTGTATTAAACACGCATAAGCATGAGGTTGCGCAAAGGGCGATAGACTTTGGTATTCGGTGTCTTCCTGCGATTGTTGTAGATGGAAAGCTTGCGGATCCCTGCCAGATGGGAGGTCCCGCAAAAGCGATACTTCATGATTACGGGTTGATTAAAAGGAAAGTTGTATAGAAGCTTAAACCTATAATGTAAAGTTTTCAGCTTTGGCCCGATTCATACGCCTCCCATATCATCGGCCATCCTTTTTTTACAATTTTCGCCATTACTTTCGCATAATCGCGGATCTCTTTTTGTGCGTCCGGAGCAAGTCGCAACGAAAAATAGTGGAGCAGGTTACGAATATCCATACTCCATACTATCTGCGTATAAGCGGACACAGGCAACACCACTCTCGCCTGTTCACGGGCGACGCCGATCTCTATCAATTCCTTATAGGTCTCAAAAGAACGGCTGTTGGACTCGTCTATAAGCTCACGCGCTTTTTGCGATTCGGCCACAGACAATGGCTCGCCGCTCATCTGTTTGTTGGTTGAGTGTTGCGACCGCACATCGTCTTCCGCCGGGACGTAGAAAATGTCCGGGCACTCGGTATAGCGAAAAGACCATTCGTTGAGGCTGGCGGTTCGGTGGCGCACATGCTGGCGCATCACGAATATCGGTAATCGAATTCGGAAAGTAAGGTTCACCATCTCAAAAGGGGAGGTATGCCTGTCTTTCCACAAACGCATTATCAGTTTTTTGTCATGTTCCGCGGTCTTCCCCTCGCTTCGCTGATATGATGTCCTGGCGGCTCGGGCCACACTGCTGTCGGCTCCGAGATAATCCACAAGCTCCACTTCGCCATGCTCATGGATCGTGTATACCTTGTATAGCTCTTCCTCGGCGCCTTCGCTTATAAGGCGATTTGTTGTCTGGCTCAATTCTAAAAGTTCTCCAGAGTTATAACGTGTAATTATAAACTAAAATCAGTTTTGCCGTGATCCCGCGTAGTCGGCGGCGGCGCGTATCCTCGCTATACATTTTTCTCTACCAAAAGCTGTCATTACTTCAAAGAGGCCCGGGCTGACCGTTCCGCCGGTCAACGCCACGCGGACCGCTTGCGCCAGGTCTTTTAACTTAATTTCACGCATGTCAATCAACGCGCGGAACTCCGTCTCGATATTCGCCTCGGCCCACGGCTCTATTTTATTAAGCCTGTCGACAAGCTCGTTTAGATATTGCGCTATTTTTGGTTTCAGGAATTTGTTGGCCGCTTTTTCTTCATACTCCACGCTTTCGACAAAGAAGTATTTCATGCTTTTAGCAAGATTTGGAATGGTCTTTGCCCGTTCGCGCAACATTGGAAGAAGTTTTATTATTTCGTCAAGCTCCGTTTCAACACCGTCTTGCTCAAGTTTTGTCGCCACAAGCCTGGCAAGCGTTTCATCAGGGGCCGTTTTCATATGTTCACCATTGAGCCATGTCAGTTTTTCAACGTCGAACTTCGCGGCGGACTTGGTGACAGAATCGAGATCGAACAGTTTTTTAAGCTCATCCATTGTAAACACTTCCTTGTCACCATGACTCCAGCCTAGCCGAACAAGATAGTTGACCAACGCTCCTGGCAAGAACCCCTGTTCACGATATTCCATAACAGACATCGCCCCGTGCCGTTTGGATAATCGCGCCCCGTCACGCCCAAGTATCATCGAAACATGAGCGAATTTCGGCAGGTCGAACTCAAGCGCGTTGTATATCACAGCCTGACGGGGCGTGTTGGCAAGATGGTCGTCGCCCCGGATCACGTGGCTTATACGCATATCCGCGTCGTCAATCACAACGCAATAGTTATATGTAGGCGTTCCGTCCGTGCGGGCGATTATCATATCGTCCAGCTCAACATTTTTAAATTCAATGACGCCGCGCAACAAATCCTCAACAGAGGTCACGCCTTCTTTAGGCGTCGCGAACCTTATAACAAAAGGCTCGCCGCAATCGGCGGAGATATTTTTACCTCTGCATGTCCCGTCGTATTTCGGTTTTTGACCAGCCTTCATCATCTCCTTGCGTTTGATGTCCAAATCCTCCTTGGAACAGACGCAACGATACGCTTTATTTTCGGAGAGGAGCTTGTCGATATATTTTTGATATATTTCCGATCGTTCCGTCTGGCGATACGGCCCTTCGTCGTAATCCATTCCCAGCCAATCCATCGCCTCTATGATTTGGTTTATCGACTCATCGGTAGAGCGCTCGCGGTCCGTATCTTCTATCCTGAGGATGAATTCACCGCCGTGACGACGAGCGTATAGCCAGTTGAAAATGGCGGTTCGCGCTCCGCCTATGTGCAGGTGTCCTGTGGGGCTTGGCGCGAAACGTGTTCTGACCTTGTCACTCATCGCAAGTCACGTTTCAGCCCAAGCTCGCGCATCTGTTTGCTATCCACTTCCGATGGCGCGTCTGTGAGCAGGCATACGCCTTTCTGGGTTTTCGGGAATGCGATAACGTCGCGGATAGATTCCGATTTTGTAAGTATGGCGATGAGCCTGTCTAGTCCGAAAGCAATGCCACCATGGGGAGGCGCTCCATATTCCAGCGCCTCTAACAAAAATCCGAACTTCTCTTTTGCCTCTTCCTCACCAATACCCAGAGCGTTGAACATTTTGTTTTGAACATCACGTTTATGGATACGAATCGAGCCCCCGCCGATCTCCACACCGTTTAACGCAAGATCGTATGAGCGGGAGAGCATCTTTAACGGGTCTGTATCGAAATACTGTACGTCTTCTTCCCGTGGCGATGTGAAAGGATGGTGCAGGGCGACGTATCGTTTCTCTTCCTCGTCATACTCCACAAGCGGAAAGTCTGTGACCCAAACAAAGTTATATTCAGAATCGTCCATAAGCCCAAGCTTTTTACCGAGGCTCACACGCAGGGCTCCCAACGTATCGAAAGCCACTTTCTGTTTATCCGCCACGAATATCATCAGGTCGCCTTCTTTGGCGCCAGACATGGATTTAAACTCTTCCAGCGTTTCCGGAGTGAAAAACTTGGTGATAGGAGAGACGAATCCTTCATCGGTTATTTTTATCCACGCAAGCCCTTTGGCGCCATGAATTTTCGCTTCTTCCGTAAGGTTGTCCAGATCCTTTCTGGAATAACCCGCGCAACCGGGAACCGCCATAATACGCACTGTCCCGCCTTTTTTTACAGCGCCAGTGAACACTTTGAACTCAGATTTGCCCGCAAGCTCGCTTACATCGGCAAGCTCCATTCCAAAACGCACATCCGGTTTATCGGAGCCGAAACGGTTCATCGCGTCGTGATATGTAATGGCAGGGAAGGGCGTTTCGAGTTTTACATTCATTGTCTTATGAAAAAGCTCGGACAACATCCCCTCGCATATGCCACGCACATCCGCTTCATCCACAAAAGACATCTCCATGTCTATCTGTGTAAACTCAGGCTGGCGGTCTGCCCGCAAATCTTCATCACGAAAACACCTTACTATCTGGAAATAACGGTCTACGCCAGCGACCATCAGCAACTGCTTGAAAAGCTGTGGCGACTGCGGCAGGGCGTAAAAATGACCTTGCGACAACCTGCTTGGCACAAGGAAATCACGAGCGCCTTCCGGGGTGGAGCGGGTAAGCGAAGGGGTCTCCACTTCCAGAAATCCATGGGAGTCCAGATAGTTGCGCATTATCATGGAGGCCTTGTGGCGCAGCGTCAGATTGTTAAGCAACGGGCCTCTGCGTATTTCCAGGTAACGGTGTTTAAGCCTTATGGATTCGCTTGGCGTATCGTTTTCATCCAGGACAAACGGAGGCGTTTTTGATGGATTCAATATTTCCGTTTTGTCCGCGTATATCTCCACTTCACCTGTCGGCAACTTGGGGTTTGTGGTTCCTTCGGGACGGCTCGATACTTTACCTGTCACCCGAAGCACATATTCGGCCCGCACAGAATGCGCAAGCTCGTGAGCTTCCTGGTCTATCTCGGGGTTGAGGGCGACTTGCGTCACTCCATATCTGTCTCGGAGGTCTATAAATACAAGCCCGCCATGATCACGCCTTTTATGAACCCACCCCACAAGGGTAACGGACCGCCCTATATCAGAGGCCCTAAGATCGCCACATGTGTGTGTGCGGCGCAAGTTTTCCTTTTCAGATGTCAATTGAACGCTCCTATTGTAAAATCAGGGTTTCAGATTCTATCACAGTAGCGCTCCGACACAGGATTGAAATCTGAAATGATTTACTGTGAACTTGAAGCGGTTTCAAATATTGACTCGACAGGGAACCAGATGGTGAATTCGGTCCCTTTGCCAACTGTCGATTTTGCGGTGATCTTGCCTCCGTGACTTTCGACTATCTTGTGCACCGTGGATAGCCCAAGCCCGGTGCCGACATGTTTTGTGGTGAAAAATGGTTCGAATATCTTTTCGAGGTTTTCCTTCTCGATGCCGCTTCCCGTGTCGCTAAAGATTATTTTGATGAAATTACCAAATGTTTTTTTCTCGTTTATTCTCTTTCGGGGCGACTGTCGCCTGTCGAAGATGTTCGTGTCCCTGTTAGCCTTAATCGTCAAAACGCCGCCATCATTCATGGAGTCAATCGCGTTCAGGCAGAGGTTCCATATTACCTGCCGAATCTGTTCCTGATCGATAAAAGCGATAAGACCTTCATCTATTTCCTTGGCAAAACGTATATTTTTCTTGATACGGGCGTCCGATTTGATCAGGGTCAAGGTCTCAACAAGTATTCCTCCAATGTCTGTTTCGGCGGGGTTGAGCTTTGCGGGAGAGGCATAGGAGAGAAACTGGGTGATGATCTTGTTAAGCCTCTCCGCCTCACGCATGGATATATCCATAAGGCGCCTGTCACTTTCGTTTAAAGTGGCTCCCGTGTCTGAGTTAAGCATCTGGATTGATCCGCTCAGGGACGCCAGAGGATTGCGTATTTCGTGGGCTATACCGGCGGCGACCCGTCCGATAGCGGCAAGTCTCTTTGCGTCCGCTACCTGACGCTCCATACTCTTTAAGCTGCTGACATCGTGCAGAGCAATTATGACGCCCTGAATGTCGCCTTCCACAACGAACTTGCTGGCGTCCATCGCTATATGCGCAGTCGTTCTGTCCTTGCGTTTATACGTCCAGTTGAAATGGCGGGAAGAGCCTTCCATGCTCGCGATATGAGAGAAAAATCTTTTTAATCTCGGCAACTGGAGCGTTTTGTCGATTTCACTGTTTTTTATCTCTGAGGATTCAAGACCAAGTATCGTTTCCGTGGCCGGGTTATGTGAAAGTATTATCCTGTTAAGGTTAACCGCGATAAAACCGGAGCCCATGTTTTCCAGCACGTTTTCATGAAACGCTTTAAGCAGTGTGAAGTCCTCGCTCTGTTTTTCCAGCTGTTGCTCCTTTGCGCGAAGGATATGCGCCAGACTGCCGCCGAGATATGCGATGATAAAAAACAACGCCACATTAATTATGATCTTGAGCGCGACATTGTCTATAGTCACCGCATAATTGCCAAGCGGAAACGGACGAAGCGGCTGGAAAGCTCCATAAAACTCCAGCAACAGTGACAAACCGTATAAAAGGCTTGCGGCGGAGGTTGTCAGATATATGTCCCGGCTGTTCAGGAGAATTGAGGCGGCCAGAATGACCAGAATATAAAGAAAGGCGAACGGGCTGTTCAGTCCGCCGGTACAGTAAATCATGGAAGTGGCGAGCAGAAGGTCGAAAAATATCTGGATATAGACGAAGCGTGTGGCGTTTTTAATATACTTCAGGGACAGTGTGTAGAAAATTGAGAGCGTATACGCCGCTACGATCGTAAAAAGAGCCGGAGCCGACTCCTCCAGGGCCCCGTATCTCGCCTGGAAAAACACAACCAGACCCATGAAAAACGACACAACGGCAAGACGAGCCGCCAGAAGTATCTTCAAATGCTGGGAAGCTATTGTAAGCAATTAAATGGTCTCTTTTCCACTCATTTTGCCATCACACATACGGCAAGGCGTACGATGGAGTTTATGACTCTTTACATACGTATTGACCGGGCGCTCTTAGCCAACCACGTCGCCCATCTTAAATATGGGCATGTACATGGCGACAACAACGAACCCGACTACGATACCGAGGAAAACCATCAGCATCGGCTCAAGCATGGAGGTTAACCCCTCAACCGCTGTATCAACTTCCTGGTCGTAAAAATCGGCGATTTTATTCATCATGGCGTCCAGGGCGCCGGTCTGCTCTCCCACTTCGATCATTTGCACTACCATCGGAGGGAACACACCTTGCTCTTTCAACGGGTCGGACAGGCCTTTACCTTGCTTGATATCATCAATGATATTCAGCACGGCGCCTTCTATGACCTTCTGTCCGGAAGTTTTAGCGGTAATGTTAAGCCCTTCTATTATCGGCACTCCAGATGAAATAAGTGTGCCCATAGTGCGCGTGAATTTTGCTACAGCCACTTTCTGGATAAGCGTACCAAGAACAGGAAGGCGTATGAATATCTTATCGGTTACAATCTTACCCTTTTCCGTTTTACGGAGATAGATAAAGGCTCCTATAAGAGCCGCGGGAAGTAGAAATACGGCGTACCAGTATGTAATTACAAAATTGGACGCGCTAAGAACTACCTGCGTCGGCCACGGAAGCTCCTGACCAAAGTCGGAGAACATCTGACCGAACATCGGAATAACGAAAATGAGCAGGAAAATAATAACCGCCACCGCCACAGTAACGATAATTGCCGGATATACCATGGCGGACTTGATTTTCCCTTTCAGGACCATGGCTTTTTCCATGTAATCAGCCAGCCTGATAAGGATCTTGTCCAGAATACCGCCCACTTCACCGGCTTCAATCATGTTTGTAAACAGCTCATCGAAAACTTTTGGATGTTTTCGGAGCGCATCGGCGAATGTTTCACCCGATTCGATTTTCTGTTTAACTTCCATGATAATCTTGCCGAATATTTTATTATCCGTAGAGCCGCCAAGTATGTTGAGACACTGTACAAGAGGGAGACCGGCGGCGATCATAGTAGCGAATTGGCGGGTAAAAATCACAAGGTCCTTGTTTGTGGGACCACCGCCAAAAAGGACTATATCCTTTGGTTTTTTCTTGATAGAAATGAATTTTACATGTTGCCGGGATAGAATGGTTCTCGCCGCTTCAATGGACTCAGCTTCAATCTCGGCTTTTTGTGAGCCGATTTTAGTGGCATATTTATACTGAAAAACAGGCATTACTTTTTTCCCTACATAAAACGCTTGTTATTAAAATTCAATCTCTCTGCCAGTGTCCACCAGGATTTTTCTGAACACCTGATAGAAATTCTCATTATCCTTTATCGATTTTTTTAGAATAAGCTCAAAATTTGAAAAGTCCGATTCGTTTAGAACAAGGTTTACGCTCTTTGAAAAAGCCGTCAGGTTGTCTAGGGTCTTAAAGTTTTTCCCGATCAGGACAACGAACATTTTGCGACGGATATCCATATTGAGTGGCTCTATATATTTGAGAATAGCGTTATCGCTGGGGTCACAGCCGCCGAACCGCTCATTTATTATTATAAGATCATAAAAATTGAATTGCAGTTTTTTTACCGTCTCTTCCATATCCTTCGCCGCCGTGATAAGGAAGTCCATTTTACGAATGGCAGGGGAAATCAGCTCCAGGTTATCCGTGTCCGCCACGAGAGCGCGGGAAGCGCCTTCCTCCAGAATATCCATTTCATCTTCCAGGGCGTCCAGCATTGAAGATAGCGGAGCGTTCTCTGACGGAGGGGGCACCGGAATATTCTGGGTCTCATCCAGAATTTTTACTACAGTTGGCGTTGTTTCAGGAATGCCATTAAACGTTGGCATCCTTCCCGCCGCGGATTCGAAACCTTCTTTTGATATCGATATGGGAGCTTGGCAACTGGGACATTTTACTAAAACAGACCCACTTGCCGGAACCTTTTCATCTTGAATATTAAGGTTCTTATTGCATTCAGGGCATATTACTTTCATAAACGCCTACCCTCTTTTCTTTCCTTTAAAGACGGTACCGACTTCCTTTTCATACCGCATATCCATAGAAAGCTCATCAATATCGGTAGTTTTCTGACCTCTGGAGGATTTGATATTGTCTATGCCGCGACCGACAACAGCCTTATGCGAAGCATAGCCTATCGCAGTATCTTCTGTAATCATACCTTGCAAAAACAGGTCCAGCAGGCTCTTGTCAAAGGTCTGCCATCCGAAAGGCTCGGCGGCTGTGATAATTTCGTAAAAGGTTTTACCTTCCTGTTCACCGTTCAAAATGGCGTCTTTCACACGAAGGTTGGTTCCCATTATCTCAAATGCGGCTACTCGGCCCCCGCCAATTTTCGGCAAGAGCCGTTGGCAGACTATCCATTTTATCGACTCCGACAGCCTGATCCGGATTAATTTTTCCTCTTCAAGATCGAACATACCAATGATACGGTTTACGGTCTGTCCGGAATCGACCGTGTGTAATGTGCTCATGACAAGATGACCTGTCTCCGCTGATGACAGGCCGATCTCAACGGTTTCCCTGTCGCGCATCTCACCTACCAATATCACTTTTGGAGCCTGGCGAAGCGCGGCTCTCAAGCCACTGACAAAAGAGTCGAAATCCTGCCCAAGCTCACGTTGATTGAATGTCGCTTTCTTGTGTGTATGCATATATTCCACAGGATCTTCAAGGGTCACCACATGCACAGATTTTTCGTCGTTGATAACATCGAGCATCGCCGCAAGCGATGTCGACTTACCGGAGCCTGTAGCGCCTGTGACAAGAACAAGTCCGTTCTTTTCCTGGGCGATTTTATGAAAGATTTTTGGCAGGCCAAGTTGTTCGACAGTAGGAATAACAGTTTCAAGCTTCCTCATTACAAGCGAAAAAGTGTTTCGCTGAGAGAAAATATTTACACGGAACCTGGCTTTATCCGGAATATGGTGCGAACAGTCCGCCGACCCTTTTTCCAGAAGATGTTTCATGAGCCTCCTGTCGTTAGCGATAATATTCATCGCAACAGTTTCAGTCTGGAATGGTGTAAGCTTCCATATAGGCGGCTCGGTATTAACATCTACAAGTTGCCCGGAAGCCTCCACCTGCAAAGGTTTCCCGACAGTAAAGTTAAGATCTGACACGTTACTGTGGCTTGAGAGCATCGTGTCGAGGATGAAATCGACTTCTTTTTGCCTCAATGCAAATTATCCTCCCGAGAATTCATTAGACACAGTCAAACCTGACAGTTACACATTTTACACCGACAAAGGCACATTAGTTCTGGACATTTGAATGGTTAACCGAAGATTGTTCGACATCTATGAGCTGACAATAATTACGTTTCCGAAGGACTAACTTAAGTATTTGTAATTATATTACATTTAGCCGTTTCGTGAAATATATTTATTATTGCTTGAACTGTTTTGACAGGCGCAACGACTGGTTGTAGTAATTTGAGCCTATTTCGGAGCCATACCAGATATTCGGCGCCTCGACCATCCGCTCGTATTTCATCTTGAAAAGTATCTGGCCATCCTCGATTATGAACGGCACATCATGCGGGCGCACTTCCAGGACAGCCTTTGTGCCTTTGATTTTACCGCTTTTCCCATAGCCGAAACCGGGGTCGAAAAATCCTGCGTAATGAGTCCGAAGCTCTCCAGAGCCAGCGTCGAACTCCACCATCTCCGCCGAATAATTTACAGGCACACGGATACGTTCTTTTGACGCGAAAATATAAAACTCCTCAGGCTCAAGAATAAGCCCTCCTTTTGCTTTGGGGCGGATCGCTTCCCAGAAATCGTCCGCTTCGTAATGGGCGATTTTTTCAAGGTCGATAACCTGGCTGTTCTTTTTTGCCTTATAGCCTATAGGCCCGCTGTTTGTGGAAGCCAGGTCAACGCTCATTAACAGACTGTCTCTCCTTAAATGCCTCAAATCACCTTTTATTAATTTGCCAGACGCATTGCAGAGCAACTCTTCTTTTACATAAAGATCGTATAGCTTTTTTTCACTTATAAAATCATGCGGATATTCATTGTATGGAAGCAGTGGAACTTGTCCCTCATAAGACATCGAATTCTCAGGATTTAACTTAAACAGCCTGAGTTGATTCAATCGCTGTCCACAACGAACTTTAATAGTAAATGATCTGGGAACCACTTCAAGATAGAGGTTTCCAGCATACCCGGGCGCAATTTCTTCAAAGCGGGAACAATTATCTGTTATAACCCTCGTAAATACGTCCAAACGCCCGGTGGAGCTTTTGGGGTTCGTCCTGCCCATCGTTGTTCGATCCAAATTAAGCGATTCCACCAAAGGAATTAAATAAACAGCCCCCTTTTCCAATATCCCGCCTTTATCCAGGTCCACTTCATACATTACAAGCTCTTTCATTCCCTCACGAACCGTATTGGACTGCGGAAGAAAGCTGGCCTGAAGCCTGTAAGCCACGGAACCCAGGGTAAGATCGATAGACGCCGGCTGAATATTATCTTTGATAGATTCTGGGCCTGTTTGGCTGGAAGC
>CAYNDB010000002.1:57423-58870 GCA_964395915.1 uncultured Nitrospinota bacterium
GGAAACAAACAGATGAAAATCACAGGCGCTGAGATATTAATAAAATCGTTGCTCAAGCTCAAGGTGGACCTTATATTCGGGTTTCCCGGAGGAGTTGTGCTGCCTATTTACGACGAGCTTTTCAAGCATCCTGAGCTGCGCCACATCCTTCCCCGCCACGAGCAGGGGGCGACGCATATGGCGGATGGCTACGCCCGGTCTACAGGGAGAGTGGGCGTTGCGCTGGTGACATCCGGCCCAGGAGCTACGAATACAGTCACAGGAATCGCCACAGCGTACATGGATTCCATTCCAATAGTGGTCTTTACAGGACAGGTGCCAACAGGCCTTATAGGAAACGACGCTTTCCAGGAAGCGGATATCGTGGGCATCACGCGGCCATGCGTGAAACACAGCTATCTTGTGCGTGATGTTAAAGACCTTGCGCAAACCGTCGCCGAGGCGTTTTATATAGCGTCGTCCGGCAAGCCTGGCCCTGTGCTTGTCGATCTGCCGAAAGATGTGATGACGAATAAAGCTGAGTTTGATTTCCCTGATAAAGTGGAAATCCGCTCGTACAAGCCAAAAGTGTCTGGTCATGCGAGGCAGATAGAGAAGCTTGCCGATGCTCTGGCGAAGGCTGAGAGGCCCGTGTTATATGTCGGCGGCGGCGTAATATCCGCCAACGCGTCGGCGGAGCTTACCAAACTTGCGAAACATACATGGACTCCGGTGACAGAAACGTTGATGGGGCTTGGCAGTTTCGACTCCGGCCACGAGCTTAGCCTCGGCATGCTTGGCATGCATGGGACTTTCCGGGCGAACATGGCTGTGACAGAGGCTGATCTTTTAGTGGCCCTTGGCTCAAGGTTTGACGACAGGGTGACGGGAAAGCTCGACGAGTTCGCGCCGAACGCCAAAATCGCGCATGTGGATGTTGATCCGACATCGATATCAAAAAACGTGAAGGCGGACGTGCCTGTGGTTGGCGATTTGCTGGATGTGTTGAAAAACCTCAACCAAAGTGTGAAAAAGAAGAAAATCAAATGGAAAACAAAGACAAGCGAATGGCGGGAGACGATCGAGGAGTGGAAAAACTCCAACAAACTTGTGTATAAGAAAAAGAAAAACGTCATAAAGCCGCAATACGTGCTTGAACAAGTGGATCGCATCACGAAAGGTGAGGCTATCTATACAACGGAAGTGGGACAGAACCAGATGTGGGCGGCGCAATATCTTAATATGAAGTATCCGCGCACATTTTTGACTTCTGGCGGCCTCGGTACGATGGGGTACGGTTTTCCTGCGGCGATAGGGGCGCAGGCGGCGTTCCCCGACAAAGTGGTCATAGATATCGCGGGCGACGCCTCGATACAGATGAACATACAGGAGCTTGGAACGGCGGTGCAATACCATTTGCCGGTTATCGTTGTTATTCTGAACAACGGGTTTCTCGGGATGGTGCGGC
>CAYNDB010000003.1:0-3208 GCA_964395915.1 uncultured Nitrospinota bacterium
CCGCCTGGAAGGGAACTCCAGCTGGCAGCCGAGACACCGGGGGTGGACGCCATATATAAATTGTAGTAAGAGCCATCGCTTGCGCGCTCTAAAACACGACCCGTCGACGCGGCTCCCCATGTGACTGTCACCATTCCATCTCCGGTTTCAATAGCCATATCGGATGGAGCGGTCAGTCCTGTTTCGCTTGCCGCCGCATCCGGAGACCCTCCAGAGCCACCTCCACTACACGCGGAGATTAAAATCATGCTCGATAATGCCAAAGTCGATAAATATTTTCTCATCGTTTCCTCCCCCCCTTGTTCGGGAGATAAAAGCTTTATAGCCTAGGTTAAGTGATTAATGACACACCTTGTTATTTCACTTTGTACGTTACAAACTGGAATCCGCCGTCGGTAGCCGCGCCTGACCTGTACCAGGTAACCATCAGCTCCTTGTTATCGGAATGACCGGCGATTGTATATGAGTTGCGCCCCATAGAAGTAATCACCGTGACATATTCGTCGCTGGAAAAATCAACCTTATCGATGGACAGCATGTAGTATGGCCCGCTTGTCACTTTGACAGATACGTTAGACGTGGCGGTTCGGATTGTTCCATCGGCCATGACGACACCAGAAGCGATCGGCAACATTGCTTCTGTATTTATTCGTGGACCTTTGTTAGGCGCATATTTTACAGTTTCGATCTGGCCGCTCGTCATAGCGACCCTGGCCACTTCCTCCCCCCATGAGGAGGATACGCTTATCATTATTAAGAGAGTCGTCACAGCTAAAGATATTGAATATTTCATTGTTAATCCCTCCTTTATTTGATGCTTTCCAAATTCAGATAATAGTTTTTAATTTCCACCTACTCCGGCAAAATCATCTGCTTACCCATTCGCTGTTTCAGCCAGAGTATTTCCGTAATCGCCTCTTCAGGGTTTTCCCGCAGGTCTATCATTTCCGCATTGATAAGAGTCTTAAGCTCGCAAAGGTGACCAACATTCAAGCCACCAATATTGTTCCCTCTCAAATGAAGCTGGTTAAGGTTCGTAAGCTTCGCCAGGGGCTTCACGTTTCTCACCCGGTTGTTGTTCAGCCACAGCACCGAAAGATTTTTTAATCCTGAAAGAGCGCTGACGTCGGAAATATTGTTCCCACCCAAGGAAAGAGCGGTGAGATTTTTAAGATTCGAAAGCGGACTTACGTCACTTACGTTGTTGTCGCCCAAAGTCAAAACTTTCAAGTTTGTCAGTCCCGCCAACGGGCTCAGATCGCTTACGTTGTTATCGTTCAGGATCAACCTTTCAAGGTTTACAAGCTGCTCTATCCCGGAAAGATTACTGATGTTTTTACTGTTGCACAGAAGGATTCCTGTAAGTTCATGGGCGAAAACCCAATCATTTTCTTTTGCCACAGCGTCCACACACGCTTGAAGATTACGGTCGGCAAAAAGACCCCTAATAGATTGTAGAAACCTGTTTACAGAGCCTCCGCTTGTATTTAAGTTTCCAAGTTCGGACATCCCGCCATTGCCATGCCGCGCTGATACAGGTATGTCTGATGACAATACATAAACGCTCATATTTTCCATTTTGTCTCCTTCATCCCCAAATTCAGGATATTTAAATTATTTTTCCGGAATCCGTCAGTTACTTTGTAAAACATTGAATTCCTTAAAATATCCATTTATTAATCAAGAAGTTAAATAACCTTGTCACTTATCAGATACATATAGCATCAAGCGTGCCAAATCTTAAATATAATGATAAGTAATTGTTATATAAGCAGTTGTCGTAAAACTGTGTCATGGTCGCCATTGGTAATCGTCTATATATGTAGACAGGTATGATAATATTGTATACGTAGTCTTTAAAATCAATAAGTTGCAATAGATGTATGATTTATTATATGTCGAAAAATTGATACGTACCGCCAATGCCCGTGTTGAGTTCAGAAAACTGATCTGGTTATTATTTTCAATGGGTTCCTAAGCTTTGATGATATAAATCTGGGGTGATATCCTGAGAGCCTTAAACCATGATTAATACCGAACGAGATATTTACTGGATGAAGCGGGCCATTGAGCTTGCGCGGAAAGGGAAGGGGAGAACTTCGCCGAATCCTGCAGTGGGGGCCGTGATAGTGAAAAACGGTAAGGTCATAGGAGAGGGGTGGCACAGAAAAGCTGGTAAGCCGCACGCCGAGGTGGAGGCGATACGGTCGCGCAAAGTCTCACCTAAAGGTTCTACTATATATGTGACTCTTGAGCCGTGTAATCATCATGGGAAAACTCCTCCTTGCGTCGAAGCGATAATCGAGGCCGGAATAAAGGAAGTTGTAATAGGCTCTAAAGACACCTCGCCCAAAAAAGGAATGAAAGGGGCGGCTAAGCTGCGTAGGGCGGGGCTAAGCGTGAGAACCGGTGTATTAAAAGACGAATGCGACCGGTTGATTGAGGATTTCATCAAACATTCCACAACAGGTCTGCCGCTGGTTCTATTAAAGACCGCCATTACGCTGGACGGCAAAGTGGCTGCGAGCTCAGGCGATTCCAAATGGATAAGCTCAAAGGAGTCCCGCCGTTATGTTCATGCGATGCGAAACGAGATGGACGCTGTGATGATTGGGGTGGAGACAGCGTTGGCGGACGACCCGCAGCTTACCGTGCGATATGGTCGGCCTCGACTAAACCCGTTGCGGGTAGTGGTGGACAGCTCCCTTCGGATACCGTCAGATTCGCAAATAGTCAAAACGGCGTTTGAAGTCCCAACTATTATAGCCACGACGCGTAAGGCGAAGATCTCGCAAATTATGAAGCTGGAAAAATGTGGCGCCAACGTCCTGGTGTCTTCCAAGGGAGGGGCGAAGGTGAACCTGCGCTGGCTTTTAGAAGAGCTTGGACGGAGGGACGTGATGAGTGTGATGCTTGAAGGGGCGGGCAAGCTTGCCGGAGCCACCATCAAGGAAAAACTTGTCGACCGTGTGATGTTCTTCATCGCGCCGAAGATTGTTGGCGGGTCGCGTTCGGCTGTCACAGGGTTCTCCGTGGCTAAAATGGCCGACGCGTTGGAGCTTGCCGACGTTGAGGTGAGTCGGTCTGGAGTGGATGTGGTGATAGAGGGGCGGATTAAATAGCTTATTCACCTAGAACGACTAGGTCAGGTAGTGCAGCTTTATTCATTTGCATCACGCCCGAATTTTGATTTTCACACGTAAAACTA
>CAYNDB010000003.1:3308-21472 GCA_964395915.1 uncultured Nitrospinota bacterium
TGCAGCTTTATTCATTTGCATCACGCCCGAATTTTGATTTTCACACGTAAAACTACCCTGATCGTTTGCAAAAAAAACCGGACAGGATTTCTCCCGTCCGGTAAAGAAAAACTTCCGCTGATTATCCAGTTATTTCTTTTTAGCCGCTTTTTTCTTAGCTGGTTTCTTTTTAGCCGCCTTCTTTGTAGCGGCTTTTTTCTTAGCCGGTTTCTTTGTAGCCGCCTTCTTTGTAGCCGCTTTTTTCTTAGCTGGTTTCTTTTTAGCTGCCTTCTTTGTAGCTGCCTTCTTTGTAGCGGCTTTTTTCTTAGCCGGTTTCTTTGTAGCTGCCTTCTTTTTAGCTGCCTTCTTTGTAGCGGCTTTCTTCTTAGCTGGTTTCTTTTTAGCCGCTTTTTTCTTTGCTGCCATTGTAATCTCCTTTGTACTGGTTTTCCCTTTTGTGGGTGACTTCCTAACCTTCGATACCTTAATATCCCATGTAGAAAACACGGGATACATTTGAACCAATTGATTTATCAGGTTGCTTGTCTTGAAATCTGTTTCGAGAACCAACCCTCCGCCATGTTTTAGCTCCGGCCCTTCCTGGCCCGATACTAATACCGCTTTTGAAACAGCCTTATGAAGACCTTCAAGGTTTATCCCAGCGTATCTGGAATAAAGAATCAGCTCGAGTAGATGCTCCTCTAATTCCCTGTCGGGATAGCGTGGGTTTCTGAACTCAAGTCTAACCCGTTCAGTTCCTCTCAAAGCCTATCTCCCAAAGAATTACCTTAATGTTATATATTACTTATCTCCTAATTATCTAAACAATGTTTAGATTTTACATATATAACATAACATTTGTCAACATTATAGTTATAATAACATCTAATTAGGACAAATTCTTTTAAATTGTGCTCTTTATTTTCAAATATTGGCGCTATATTCAAACTTCCATAGGTCGGATAAGTGTCAAGCTTCATTGTCCTGGAAGACAGGTTGAATGGAAATATTGGCGCTCAGTATCGAAATATACTTCCTTGCCTTGCCAAGGCGATACGCCAAACGGTACAATCCCTTTTTTACTAATAACCTGAAGAGTCTGACCATGCCTTTGCACCCGATATTAACATCTATTTTGGACAACAAACGGGAAGAAGTCGGCTATCTCAAAAGCCTGATACCGGAAGTGGTCATCCGCGAAAAAGCGTCGCTACGCGCCCCTTGTCGTTCTCTACGTGACGCTGTGGGAGCTGGAAATGGTGGCGTAAAAGTTATTGCGGAGATCAAACGCTCCACTCCCACAGTTATGTTGAGGGCGACATTATTCGACCCCGTTAATATTGCCAAATCGTATGAAGCGGGTGGGGCGGTGGCTTTATCTGTCCTGACCGACGCCCGGTTTTTTTCCGGCCATTCTTTGTATGTTCCGATGACTAGAGATCAAGTCTCGATACCTGTTTTGCGCAAGGAGTTTATAATTGACAGCTGGCAGGTCGTTGAGACAGCCGCTCTTGGCGCAGACGCCATACTATTAATGGCGGTATGTCTCACGGATGATCAGCTGGCCGAATATTTTGAGCTGGCGCAAGAGCTTGGGCTGGAGCCACTTGTGGAAATCCACAATGAAAAGGAGTGGGAGCGGGTTAAAAAGCTGGGGCCAAAGCTTGTCGGGATAAACAACCGCGATTTTCTTTCGAAAAATCTGGATGTCGATATTGACGCCACATTAAGGCTCGCTCCTGTTTTGCCAAATGATGTGACCGTGATAAGTGAAAGCGGGGTGTCCACCGCAGACGATTTGCGGAAACTTATAAAGGCCGGCGCCGACGGATTTTTAATAGGGACAGCGTTTATGAAAGAGGATTATCCCGGCGCCGCTCTTGCGAAACTTTTATCAGAAACGGAGCCGGGCTAGTCGTAATTCAGAGCCTTTCTAGGCGCCTAACGATGTGGTGGACACCAGCCCTACAGGTTTGCCATCCTCTTCTACTATAAGGTGCTTCACCTTAAGGTCGGTCATTTTCTTGCGCGCTTCAAATATGGATGCGTCGCCTTGTATCTGGTGGACTTCGGTGTTCATGACAGAATCAGCCTGCACGCTGGCAGGGTCAAGTGAAACGGCTATAACTTTTCTTACGATATCCGTTTCTGTAATGATTCCGGAGATAGCGCCACTGTTATCTACCAGTACAACGCTGGTGATACCCTTGTCGGCCATAATTTTGGCGGCGTTCGTAATTGTTGTTGATGTCGGAGCCGTTTCTATGTTGGGAGTCATAAGATCTTTAATAGCTAGCAGGGTGTTAAAATCAGCCACAGAATACCTCCATCTTTAAATAAAAAATACACCACCAAGGCAGGTTGGAAAACTTAATGTTTTTCAAGTCTGTCAGGTATACATTTTATCACGATAAATCGTATCTGTAGAATCAAAAAAGCAGGAAATCATATCTCCTTCGATGATAGGATTTTTTTGGCGATTCATTGCCTTTGAAGTGAACGTTTGGCGCCATTTCGGGAGTAGATACGGAAGTCGATTTCCGGGAATAAATTGTTTCGATCTTCCAAACCCGACAGGAAGCTTTCATTTATTTTTCCAGATATTATTTCATCATAAAGACGGTTAAACCACGCTATATGGTCTTTTACCCGTTTTTTAGCGTATGGCGCCATAGTTCCGGTTTTCATTATGAACGCCCAATCGCTACTCTGCGCCAACAGGAGTTCGCGGGCAGCCTGATTTACAGCCCGTTCAACTATACCGCTTGAGTCATGAAACTGTGACGCAAGCTCCGTCATCCGGTCGGCCGCCTTATGGAGATGCCGGTAAATCCAGTCGTTACTTTCATTGATCCATACGTCCGAATAACCCATATGACCCCATGAAGAAGCGGCTGGCTCCGCGATCTGGTTCGCTGGATAGCGCCGGAGATATTCAAGTGGCGTTATAGGCTCTATATCAATATTCTTTCCATGCAGTTTTCGGAAAACAAAATTCAGAAACTCCGGTCCTTCATACCACCAATGCCCAAAAAGCTCCGCGTCATATGGGGCCGTAATGAGGGGAGGGCGGTCCATAAGCTCTGCCAGCCTGTTTACGCTTTCCATCCTTCGTTTAATAAAATCGTCGGCATGCGCGGCAGCTTTAAAAAGCGCTTCCTGATGATTGTATGGTTCCTTATCATAATTTCCCCCGGTAACCCGATGGTATTTAATCCCCGTCATCTTTCTGTGGCCGTCAGGCTGGATGTAAGGCCGGATATAATCGAAATCGAGATCGAACCCGATATCTTTATAAAAGTCCCGGTAAACAGGATCCCCAGGGTAGCCTTCTTTTGCGCTCCATACCTGTTTGCTGGACTCTACGTCCCTCCCAAAAACGGCGATACCGTCATTTGTATAAATCGGGGCGAACGCTCCATAGCGCGGGCGTGGCTGTGAAAGTAAAATGCCGTGGGCGTCGACGAAAAAGAAACGTATACCCTCTTCCTTAAGATATTTTTCGACTCCCTGCTGGTAGGCGCATTCCGGCAACCAGAATCCTTTGGCTCTTTGCCCGAATGTTTTTTCATAGTGGTCGCATGCTACTCGTATCTGCGCCCGGGCGGCTTCTTCATTTACCATCACGGCGGGAAGGTAGCCATGTGTGGCGGCTGATGTGATTATTTCCAAAAATCCTTCTTCCATAAAGTCGGCAAAAGCGGATACAAGGTCGAGCCCGTATTTTGCCGTATAAACCTCCCTGATCTGAGTCAGGCGCCAGTGATACATCTTTGCGAGGTCCCGGAATTCATTAAGATGGGCGGTTCGCTCCACCTCCTTTTCGCAAAGCTCGATAAGTTTATCCAGTCTCTTAAGGAAGCGCCCCTGCAAGAGCGGATCATTGAGCATGGAAATGAGGGTTGGGGTCATGCTCAGCGTGAGCTTGAAATTTACCTCGTCCTTTCTTAACCCTTCGAAAACGGAGAGCAGAGGGATATAGGTTTCGATAATAGCTTCAAACAGCCAATCTTCTTCCAGGAACTCTTCATGTTCCGGGTGGCGCACGAAAGGAAGATGCGCATGGAGCGTTAAAGCCAGGTATCCTTTTGACATTCTCTAAAGCGTTAAACGCTGATTTTATCCAACAGGTCGAGAAAGCTTTTCCGGCGTGTCATCCAGGTCCGGATACATTTCTTTCGATGTGCGGGTGTTTCTCGTAACGGTCGGAGATATTTCCCTCAGCTCAACCCTGTCGCCGGATACAGCTTTTACAGGGATATCAATAACGCCGTCCGGCAAAGCGAATCTGGCCGAAAAAGTTCCATCGGGACGAAGCTGTATCCGCTTGCCCATCATTGTCACCTCGGCGTCCGGCTTCGTTCCGCCATACACAATCAATTCACAGTTTAGCCAGAAGGAAAATCCGCGCTCCTTTTCCTCAAACCTCTGTTCCGAAGCGCTGAAGCTGGAGACGGCCCCGGATGATATCTCCTCTAATGGAACCATAACCTCCGATCCGCCCAATGAGCTTAAACCCGCGCTCCCACCGCCGGAAAGGGCGTACAGCTTCAAAAATGTTTCGTCGGGAATCGTCCAGCCGGGGGCCATCGTGCCAGATATTTCGTCGCGTGGAGCGTGGACTTTGTTTGACAAGGTTATTCGGGAAAAGTTTCCTTTGTTGTCTTTTAAACCAATGGCGACAATATAGTCCCTGCCAGATCGCTCGATATCAACATAGCGGCTCCTTGTAACAGAGTCGATATCTACATCGAAAAAGTAGTTTGCGTTGGACTCGTCGAATTCGACATCGGTCACATCGTATACGCGCAATACCCAACTAATTTCGCTCCAGTCTTTTCCAAGGGAAAACTTGGCCTGCTCCACGTTATCAGCGCCGGCTTCCCAATATACGTATAGCGTGTGAGGCGATCGGGCGAGGGTCACTATTCGTGTGTCGCCATAGCTTTCCGGCAAGTCGGAGGACGCAGGCTCGGGAGCCGAATAATCTTCAACTTCGTCCGCAATGAAAAATTTCTTTCCACCTGCCTTGATATCCCATGGGGCGGAATCCTTTCCGGAAGGAAGAGCCGCAGGAGCGGTAAATGATTTTTTGGACTTTGGTTTCGCCACAGCTGCAACCGGCTTTGATTTTGATAATAGTTTGGACGCTTTGATTTTGGTTTTTACCGCTTTAGCCACGGGCTTTGCGGTTTTAACGGCTTTTTTAGGAGCCGCGCTTTTTTTAGCTGATGATGCGGCTGTCGTCGATTTTGCTTTGACTGATGGTTTAGAACTGGCGGTTTTTTTTGCGCTCGCTTTAACCGCAGGCTTTGCTGTCTTAACGGCTTTTTTAGGGGCCGCGCTTTTTTTTGCGGATGATACGACTGTCGACGATTTCGCTTTGACGGTCTTTTTTAATTTTGCTTTTACTGACGGTTTAGAACTGGTGGATTTTTTTGCGCTCGCTTTAGCCATAGGCTTTACAGCGCTTTTTCTGGCGGAGGTTTTCTTTGCAACCACAGTTTTTTTCATCGTGACTTTTTTTGCCGCGGCTTTTCTCGCTCTTTCGGCGGATTTTATAGCCTTGGCTATTACGACAATAATTTCGCGCTTTAGCATGGGTGAAGAGACGATAACCTTCATCCTTTTAGCCTTGGCTATTAATTTTTCTTTCGTAAGCTTCTCAAGGTCGTTTGCGCTTTTCGACATTAATTTGTTCCTTCTTATTGACGATCAAACAGGTTGTTCAAGCTATATTGAGGCAAAACCGGCGCCGAACCCTACCTCTATTCAGATTTTCTGTAACAATTTAAAAAACAATGAAATAACATTTCTCAAGACATGCGTGTAACGATGGTTTTGATTGTAATGTGGAATAGTATCTACATTATAGATAAAAGTGGGGCAATAAATCTACATTAAGCGCTGATCTGTCGCCAAAGGTCGGCGACTTTATGGCGAGTGGTATCGATATCGCCGGAGTTGTCCAGAACAAACTCCGAAAAATCCTTTTTTCTATCCAGGCTCCATTGAGCGTTAATCCGCGCGTTTATTTCTTCCTCGGAAATCTTGTCGCGTATTTTTGCTCGTTCAATTTGCTGTCCAAGCGGGCATACTACCGTTATCGAGCTGTCGCACTCCTTGTCCAGCCCCGATTCAAAAAGAAGAGGAGCGACAACAATGACAACGGCTTTTGGGTTTTTTGGCAGAATTATTTCAGACCTCTGCGCAACTAATTTAAGGATAGGGGGGTGCAGGATAGTTTCTAAAGCTTTTCGTTTTTCATCATCATGGAAAATTATATTGCCCAGAACCGTTCGATCTAACGCGCCATCGGGTCGAAGTACATTTGGCCCGAATAATTCAACAATTTTTTTCAGGCTACTTGATCCCGGCTCCACAACCTCTCTTGCCAGCTCATCACAATCGATAATAAACGCGCCAAGCTCCTTGAACATCTTGGCGACAACGCTTTTACCTGTGGCGTATCCGCCGGTAAGCCCGATCAGCGGCATGATGGAGACGACTCCTTGGCGCCAACAATATATCCTAACCGCGAAAGCTCTTCGCGTACGGTTTCCATCGGCAAGCCGATTATATTTGAAAGACTTCCCGAGTAACTTTCTATCCATTCCTTGGCGCCACCCTGTATTGCGTAAGCTCCAGCTTTATCCATCGGTTCGCCGCCCCTGACATACTCATCTATAGCCTGGCTTGATACCTTTTTAAACTTTACTTTCGATTCAATAACGTCAGACCAAAAAAGCTCTTCACCAAAGTTTACAATCGCAACTCCTGTATAAACCGAATGCTCTTTTTCCGAAAGCCTGTGTAGCATATCCCTGGCGGCGCTTTCGTCTTTCGGTTTTTGTAATATTTCGTTTTGGAGAACCACAAACGTATCTGCGGCGAGAGTTAACCTGGCCGGAAATCGTTTCGCCACTGTTTCAGCTTTTCGTAGAGCTATAACCCGCGCGTTTTCCGGAGGCGAAAGAGCCGGGTCCATATATTCATTTGCGGAAGATGGAATTATTTCAAACTCTATTCCGGCTTTTTGCAAAAGCTCGGACCTTCTGGGAGAGGATGACGCGAGAATCAATTTCATAACAAAACCCTGAAGTTAATGATTAATATTATGCGGATAATATCATTAATCAAACAGGGGTGAGTTACCAGCTTTGCTTGCCGGAAGCCCGCACATATCCTTGAACTCACACGATACGTATTGTCGCAGGCTTGGTATATCGAACCTGTCTATAAGGTCAAGAAAACGCGGCTCCACAGAGTTGTTCGTCACAAGCTCGGAAAAATGCCGTATGCCATGGTCGTGCTCTCCCAAATAATATGGCATCACCTGTGTTTTGTTTTTTTCGAACGCGTCAAACAAGATAAAAGCTTTCAGGAAAGCTATGGCGCACTCTATATAAAGGGGCCGGATACCACGCAGATATCTGGAATAAGGTTCGCTAATCACCCTTTTTAAGTTTGATTCATAAAGGCCGTTTTCGCGTAATTGCGTTTTAAAATGAGCCGCCGCATTTACAGGCCCATGTAAATATTTTGCTCTTGCCTCCCGGTCGTACCCTTCCGCGACAACCACCACCGCGTGGTCCGCTTCATTGAGCCTGGCCGCCATATCTTTCAACACTGTTTTTGTAAATTTGAACCTCGGCAGAATTATCAAGTGCGCCCTTGCCGAACCTCCCGCCATAAGGGCGTGTTTACCTGAATTGCGCCCCATCATTTCAAGCAGGTATATACGTTTATGGGTGAAAGCGTCGTCGAACAGACCGCGGGCTATTTTTGCTCCTTCCTCGGCGGCTGTGAAGTAGCCGACCGCAATGTCGCCTAAAATATCGCTGTCGACCGAAACATTTACAAACCCTGTTAGTGTTTCTGGCAACAGTTTATTGAGGGATTTGATTCCCTTCATCGTGCCGTTGCCGCCAACGCCTATGACATGGGTGAATCCCATACTGCTGATATACTTAGCCGCTGCGGCCTGCTTCTCCGGTTTTTTAAAATCAGCGTATCGTTCCGATCTGAATTCAGACCCCGGCCTGTCTACCGCCCGGTATAGCGACCGGGTGGGAATGCCCTGAGAGTTGAGACGCCAGCTGTCTCTCCTGCTCATCACCAGACGAATAAGCCTTTCGTCCAGAAGGTTGTCTCCGGTAAGTGACCTGAATCCTTCGAAGGCGGCATATATTGTGTAGCCTCGTTTATCCCCTTCCTCGGTGAGAGATGTGGCCACCGCCATATATCCTGGCGCGTTCCCTCCGTCGAACAGGAGCAGAAGTTTCTTGTTCTCAGTCATTGTCAGGTTTTATGAAAATATATATTTTGCTATTTTAACCCATTCAGGGGCTTACAGGGTGGCTCTGGATAGAATTATCCAATAATTGGCCTATTTTACAGTTTTGGAAAATGATATTCTTTTTGGTTTAACAAAAAGCTACACTAAGGTAATGAAGATACGTAATTTTTCGATTATCGCCCATATAGACCATGGCAAATCAACTCTGGCCGACAGATTGCTGGAGAGGACAGGGGCTTTGTCCAAGCGGGAAATGAAAGAGCAGACGCTTGACAGCATGGATATCGAGCGCGAAAGAGGCATAACCATAAAGGCGCAGACCGCAAGGCTCAACTATACAAGCAAATCCGGCGAAGAATATGTTTTGAACCTCATCGACACTCCGGGGCATGTTGATTTTTCGTACGAAGTATCTCGCAGCCTTGCCGCATGCGAGGGGGCCGTGCTTGTAGTGGACGCTACGCAGGGGATAGAAGCACAGACGCTGGCGAACGTTCACATTGCGATGGAAAACGATCTTGTGATGATTCCCGTAATAAATAAAATCGACCTTCCTTCGGCCGATGTGGAAGGGGTAACCAGGCAGATCGTTGAGGTGATTGGGCTTTCGGAAGATGAAATAATCCCGGCTTCAGCCAAGGCGGGTAAAGGGATTGATGAGATTCTCGAAGCTATTGTAGAGAGGGTTCCCGAAGCTAAAAGGGATGTTAATGCGCCCCCTCGCGCCTTGCTTGTGGATTCATGGTATGACCAGTATCAGGGAGTCGTGTCGTTCATCCGTATGGTGGATGGCGTTTTAAAGAAAAAGGATGTTATCAAGTTTATGGAAACCGGAGCGGAGTACCTTATAGAAAGTATAGGGGTGTTTACTCCGAAACAGGTTTCCGTTGAAAAGCTGGAAGCAGGCGAGGTAGGTTTCTTCACTGCGTCAATAAGGAATATAGAAGACGCGAAAATAGGGGATACGATTACTTTGGCGAAGGGCGGCGCCACTAAACGCCTGCCTGGATTTGAGGAAGTAAAGCCGATGGTGTTCTCCGGCCTTTACCCCACGGAGGGCGAGGATTATGAGCAACTTCGAGACGCTCTTGCAAGGCTTCGGCTCAACGACAGCTCGTTTATATACGAGCCGGAGACCTCCTTAGCGCTTGGGTTTGGTTTTCGATGCGGTTTTCTGGGCCTGTTGCATATGGGCATTATAAGGGAGCGGCTGGAAAGAGAGTTTAACCTTTCATTGATATCCACCGCTCCTACGGTTAAGTATAAGGTAAAGCTTAGCAATGGCGATGTTGTGGAGGTGGACAATCCAGCCAATCTCCCCGACCCCAACGAAAGGGAGAGCGTATCGGAGCCTATTATAGAGGCTACAATGATATTGCCCAACGAATATGTGGGGGCGATTATGAATTTGTGCAGGGAGAGGCGTGGTGAACAGAAAAAAATGGAGTATCTCACCCCCGATCGGGTGTCGCTCATTTTCCATCTTCCTTTAAACGAGATCGTGCTAGATTTTTACGACAAACTAAAGTCGATAACACGTGGTTACGCTTCCATGGACTATGAGTTCCATGGATACAGGGTGGCGGACCTTGTTAAGCTGGATTTGTTGGTGAACGGGAGCCCTGTTGATACACTGTCGACTATCGTGCATCGTGACAAGTCGCAATTCATGGGCAGGGAGCTTGCCTCCAGGATGAAGGAGCTTATCCCCCGGCAGATGTTCGAAGTGGCCATACAGGCGGCGGTGGGTAGCAAGGTGATAAGCAGGACGACAGTTAAGGCTTTGCGCAAAAATGTGCTGGCCAAATGTTACGGGGGAGATATAACACGCAAACGCAAGCTGCTGGAGAAACAGAAAGAGGGTAAGAAGAGAATGAAAACCGTCGGCAAGGTCGATATACCCCAGGAAGCGTTTCTTGCTATGCTAAAGACGGATAGATAGAAAAAGCGTGAAAAGGAACAACGAAATGAATAAAAAATCAAGACCGGCCAAATCAGTTCTTGCGGAGTATTTATTTGTCGTTTTGATGGCTGTAAGCGTTGCTTTCATTTTCCGCTCCACGGTCGCGCAATCGTACTGGATTCCTTCAGAGTCGATGGAAAAAACATTGCTTGTCGGTGACCATCTTTTTGCTGAAAAAATATCGAAAAGACTCAGGACTCCCGAGCGAGGAGAGATACTTGTATTCCAGAATCCTCAGGATAAGAAAGTCAATTATATCAAACGGGTCATAGGTCTTCCTGGAGAAACTCTGGAAATACTCGGAAGTGACGTATATATTAATGGAAAGCTGTTAGACGAACCGTATGTAAACACCGGAGCCTATCTCCCCTTCGAGATATCATATTATCGGTTCGGGCCGGTTGTTATTCCCGAAGGGCATGTTTTTATGATGGGCGACAATCGATTCAACAGTTCGGATTCCAGGGTTTGGGGCCCACTTGATATAAAGCTGATAAATGGGCGGGCGATATTTGTTTACTGGTCATGGAAAGACAAGTCTTATTCCGTCAGGTGGGATAGACTTGGAAAGCTCTTGTGATAAGGTTCTCAATACATCGCGATAATAAAATGATACAAGTTTATGTGGTATTAAATTAATTATGAGAGAGCAAATATCGAGCGTGGATAACGAATCTGGTAAAAGTGTGTCGTTATGGAAAGAGTATCTGAAAGCTGGCATAATCGCGTTGGCGTTGGCGCTTTTTATACGAACATACGTGACGCAGGCGTTCAAAATCCCGTCAGAATCTATGCTCAATACGTTACAGGTGGGAGACCATTTGCTTGTGAACAAACTTGTTTACAGGTTTTCCAAGCCTGAGCGTGGCGATATTATCGTGTTTCAGTATCCACGCGACCGTAGCCGCGATTTTGTGAAGCGGGCTATAGGGCTGCCGGGGGAAACGCTGGAACTGCGGGGGGAAACTATTTATATAAATGGAAAACCTTTAGATGAACCATACGCCATATATAAGGGGCCGACCGCTTTCCCAAGGTTTGGCCCGGTCGTTATTCCTGAGGGGCGCCTGTTTATGATGGGTGACAACCGGAACAACAGCCAGGATTCCAGGGTATGGGGCACTCTTGATATTAATTTGATTCATGGCAAAGCTTTTATTGTTCACTGGGCCTGGAAAGATCACACTTGGGAGGTGCGTTATAAACGGATCGGGAAACTTCTTGATTGATACGAACAAAAAAAACCGTTTATCCAGTATCTTCCTTTTCCAAACATCGTCAATCATTTTCACTTTTTTTATCATTATTACGCCGACAGGTTCAGCTCTCGGCTCTTCCAATAACGCTGCGACAAGCCTTGAGGATACAGGGCGCAAACTTGTGTTGACGACAGGTTGCAACGATTGTCATACGCCCGGATATATCATTTCGAATGGAGACGTACCTGAAAGAGACTGGCTTATCGGGGACAAGGTTGTGGAAGGCGTCACTATAAAGTCGGTTTACCCTGTGAACATAAGGTTATATTTAAAAGGAGTGTCCGAAAAAGGCTGGATAAAAATGGCCCGGACAAAAGAAAGAAAAGAGTCTATGCCATGGTTAATCCTCCGCGAAATGCCGGACGACAAGCTTCGAGCCATTTACCGGTTTATCAAAAGTCTGGACTGATCTACGGTTATTTCACGCTTGTTTTTCGCCGGTAAAGATCCGATCTTCGACTTACAAGCCGATCGAGAAAAAGCACACCGTCCAGATGGTCGACTTCATGCTGAACCGCCCGGGCTTCATATCCTTCTATCTCATATACACGTTTTTCATTTTTTTCATTTAGCGCCGCAAGCTCTATCCGCTCCGCGCGCATTACAGAGCCTGTATATTCCGGCACAGACATACATCCTTCCCTTCCCATGGCCATACCGTCCCAGCTTAGGATTTCCGGATTGATGAGAATAAGCTTGCCATGGCTTTTGATTTTAGGTTTGCCCGATACATCCACAATCGTAATTCTTTGAAGACGGCCGACTTGCGGAGCCGCGATCCCGACGCTGCCTGGTGAGCCACGCATGGCATGCTTCAAATCCTGTATAAACTGGAGCAGTTCGTCGTTGAAGTCGGTAACGGGTTCCGAAACTTTTTTAAGCCGCTCGTCCGGATATGTGAGAATCTCAAGAATGGCCATTACCGTTAGCCGACTAGTGTATCTATCCGGCTTACGCTGATTTCTATATCTTTTCCCGCTTCTTTTAAGGCGGCGTTAACAGATTCTATTCCTTCCGAAGACACTCCCTCGATATGCATTATATAAATCGGTTTTTCCGGCGTTCCCCCTACGTCGGACTCCAGGTCCAATATATTAAACCCGGCTTTGGCCAGCGCTCCGGTTACCTGAGCGACAATGCCGGCCCTGTCCGCCCCAAACACTGATATTCGGGTATCCGGCTCCAGATGTTTACGCAGGCTTCCATCTATTTTGTCGATGTGCAGAGCAAGGTTCATTGAGTCGGCGACCGGTTTCAGCATCGATTCCAGCATTTCAGGGCTTCCGCCATAGTCTGTCATCATCATTATTGTAAACGAGCCTCCAAGCCGCATCATCGATGTTTCGCCAAGGTTGCATCCTCCTTTATGGAGAGCTTCTGTAACCTTGGCCACAATGCCCGGCCTGTCTTCACCTACTAAAGACAACATATACCATCTGCTCATAGCGCTACCCCGTTAGTTCCGCGTCTGTTTTTGGATATGAATTAACCTCTATGTGAAGTAATCTCGGCGCCATTCGCAATCTTGTCCGCCAGTATTTCAGCCGCGTCTCTTATCACGCCGCAAGCTTTGGCGAAGTCCCTGTCGCTGCCCCCGTATGGGTCCTCGATTTCATCGGTGTTAAGCCATGGCAACAAGCTGCCCATCAAGATGATTTTATTTCCAGCATCGGGCCTAAGTGTGATTGTGGAGTAAAGATGCGCTCGCTCCATTACCACCACAAGGTCAGCCTCGTCTATCATATGACTGGTTAATGTCTGTGCGATATGCCCGCTCAGGTCGACGCCATGTTTTTCGAGTTCGGCCACAGCCTCCTTAGCTGCCGGGTGGCCGGTAAGCCCCATCACGCCCGCGGACTCGACAGCTACATCGTTGACGCCGCGCTCCGATAACGATTTTTGAAGCAGCTTTTCGGCCATTGGCGACCGACATATGTTGCCGGTGCATACAAAAAGAACCTTGCGCATTTTTTTAATCCAGACATTTATCGAAAGGAGCGATGTCTTCGTATGGTCCCAGCGCCGCAAGCCGCACTTTTTCAGGGTCGAGATATTTTTTTGCGGCCTCGTTGACCTCTTCCAAGGTAACGGCGTCAAGCTCCGCGTTGATATCATCCGGAGTTTTAATCTTTCCATACATCGCTTCATGATCGGCGTAAAGCAACGCTACGCTCATGGAGTTTTCTATCGCCAGGTCGTTGCGGCCTTTTATGTTGTCTCTGCCTCGCTTGAATTCCTCTTCGGTCAAGCCGTCATCGGCAACTTTTGCGATTTCCTCCATAACGCAGGAAATGGCTTCTTCGAGCTTATCCACATTTATTCCGGCGGAAACCTTGAAGGAGCCTGCGTCCGTGTATGTCTGGCGCGAAGAGCGTATATAGTATGCCAGCCCGCGCCGTTCACGTATCTGATAGAAAAGGCGGGAGGACATCACGCCGCCTAACGCATTGTTTAATATTTTAAGCGTTGGCTGGACAGGGTCTTCGTCGCCCGGAATGGGGAAACCGAGCACAAAATGAGCCTGCTCTATATCCTTTTTACGCAACCTGCTTCGCTCTCCGGTCATGGCCGTGTATGACGCCGCCGGTTTTTTTTCTTTCTGGTTTGTAAAAGTGAAAAACTCTTCGGCAAGTTTCATGTTTTCGTCGTGAGAGATGTTTCCAGCCGCCACAAGAACGCAGTTTTTAGATGAATAGTGGCGGTCAAGATAGTCTGTAAAATTGTCTCGTGTAACCGTGCGGATTACCTCTTCCGGTCCGGCGATATCCCATCCCAAAGGCTGGTCGCCGTAGAAATGCATCTTGAAATCTGTTTGCACACGGCTCATCGGGTCGTCGTTATACATTCGGATTTCTTCGATTATGACTCCTCTCTCCCGGTCGATCTCCTCCTGGTCGAGCTTCGAATTTAGCAACATGTCCGATAACACATCGTACGCCACAGCCTTTTTAGCCGAAGAAAGCTTCACAAAGTAGCCGACTTTTTCCTCACCGGTAAACGCGTTGAAAGAACCTCCAACAGAATCGATAGCGGAAGCCACCGCCATTGCGTTCGGGTGTCTTTTGGCGCCCTTGAAAAACATATGCTCCATAAAATGTGACAGGCCGTTTACGTCGCGCTCTTCATATCTGCTGCCAGTAGCCACCATAGCCATAATGGTGACGGAACGCGACGATGGCATGGGGGCGGTTATTACGCGCAATCCGTTCCGCGTAGTATCCTTTATATATGTGTCCTGGGTGTTCACTATAAGCTCCTAAATTTGGATATTTTGGCGTAAAAACTTTTATCGGGGCGCCAAAGAGGTGTTCAATGTCGTTTACCCTAGTATAATACCTTTTATTTGTCTTCAGGTCTGATAAAAACTGCGTGTATGACAGCTTGCGTGGTTTAGAATAATCGTTCATAGACTTTACAATAGGGAAACCAGATGCTGACAAACAAAGCTACGATAATTGAAAACATCCCTTTTACTATCGACCCTGTAAGGGCGATGCGCGAAATGAAAATTCCCCGCTTGACGAGCCTTGAACAGATAGAAGAGAGACCTGTGGCGGAGTCGATCAAAAAAGCAATCGACAAAGGCTATTCCCTTATAGAAGGGAAAGGCATATACAAGACATGTAAACTTACCGGAGTTGACGGTGATATTGTGCGGGGTGATGGGACATCCGATCTTTTTTCCGGCAAGAATATCGTGAAGCTTCTAGAAGAATGCGATTACGCTACGCTACTGACCTGTACCATTGGCGATAAACTTGAAAATGAAGTCGAACAACTTCAGCGAGAAGGGGAGATGACTGACGCGTATTCACTCGAAATGGTGGGCGGATGGATGGCGGACTATATGGCGGAGAGGGTGGACGAGCGGGTTGAAAGAGAGATAAAAAAGCTCGGCTACGGCCGAACCATGCGATATTCACCGGGATATGGCGACTGGGGTCTTGAGCGCCAGCCTATCCTTTTGCGCCTTGCAGAGGCGGAAAGAATAGGCATACGACTTACAGAATCAAATATCATGATCCCTCGAAAATCTGTTTCCGCAGTCATAGGATGGAAACGGTTATAGTCGGAAGGCTAAAATTTTTATTTAACCAGATGCGTTTTCCCCTGATTGTTCTATTTGCGGTTATAGCGTCATATCCGGCCCAATCCGCCGATCGTAATTATGCGGAGTGGGGCAGGATGGCCGAGCGCTTTTTTCTGCCTCTTACCTATCCAGAGTTCGACTCGCAGGATTTTGGCGTAGAGCCAAACGTTGAGGACTTGGCGATAATAAAGCGATTCAAGCCGCATGTATATATCGCTCCGGGTGGAATATTCCCAGTGGATTTTTACGCCGACTACCTGCCGCGCTCTGTTTTAAGGGACGATAAAAACGGCGGCGCAGTTGTGAACAATCATCCTTCAAGGGAAGATATCAAAAAAAATGAGCGGACCTACGGCATGTATCTGGATTACCAGGGGCCGCCAGACTTAAAAGGATCGCCGGTGGCATATTCGCGGTTATACCGTGAAAAGGTGCGTATCGACACAGGTAAAAGCCACATTGAGGTTCCTTTTACTTTTGTGAAATATAACTTTGCGTTTGTTGAAAGCGGGTTGCCCGCCAAGCTGCCATGGTACAAGCGTATTTTCGTAGAGTTCGCCGGAAATCCCGACATGTGGCATGAGCTTGATATCCACGGTTCGATAATAGTGGCGCTGATTAAAACAGATTCGGACTACGTTCCGGTGGCTATGATCCTTGCCCAGCACAACTATTTCAGGACTTATCTTATCGGCAGGGATATCCCATATCCTGCGGATGGCAGGGTATCGGCAAGTTTCGCGCTTCGAAGCAACGAGCCTTACCCTTTGCCTTTAGGAGCTGAACCGGTGGAACACCGATCCGTTGGCTCACCAAGCGATTTTTCATATGTAATTACAGGCGATCATTTTGCTTTTTCATCGGGCGTTGATCTTGTATACGGGAAAAAATCGGGCGCAAAACCGTTTAATTACAGAATCGAGGTTCTGCCATCCAAAGATCCGTTGTATGTGTCATGGATACCTCTTGGGGATAAACTAAAACTGTTTGGAGTGTTCAGCTCATTTTATCGGACAGGTCCGCCGGGGATTGACCTGAACACCTGGCCTGAGTTAAAAGAATATGGAAAGATCATGAAGTTCTGGTTTGTCGACGATGGGGACAATACCGCGGCGCTACTATTCAAGCGATATTTCAAAAGGTTCGACAACGTGAGATTTAAACCTATTATGAAATATAATGGCGCCCGCTTTTCCGAAGAACTGTTAAAACTGAGGCCTGCGCTAAAATGAAATTTACAGCCAGTGAATTAGCGGGAATAGCGCAGGAGTTTATCCCGGCGATTACCGGGATGTTTTTAAACAAGGTATTACAGACAGGCTCTGATGAGTGGGTTTTTGAGTTGCGCAAAGAGTCGCAAAAACTATGGCTCCTGATATCTGTGTCGCCTGAAAATAGCCGTGTTCATCTGCTATCCGCAAGGCCCGTAACTCTTTTCGAACCAGGCTCATTTACAAAACTACTTAAAAAAACCGTTCTACGTTCGGTAGTGTCAAAAGTCGAACAGATAAACGAAGACCGCATAATCCGTCTTGATTTTGCGACCAATGACGGCGGATTCGCCCTTGTTGTGGAGATTATGGGCTCAAGAGGGAATTTATATCTTCTAAAGGGAGCTAACGCTGTGGCAGCCGTCGCTCTTCCGCGCAAGACAAGAAACTTTCCGGGCAGTGAATATGTTTTACCAAAGCCGCCAAACCTCAGTAAAGATGCAAAGACCGTTTCAAAAGGAGAAAAACCGATAAGTGAGAATGAGTATCCGCTAAACAGGGAAGTGGAAGAGAGGTGGAGAGAGTCTGCGCTGGAAGAAAGGCTGAAACAGGCCAAAATACGCGCGCTGACCCCTATAAAAGCTAAGCTTAAAAGGACCTCGAAAAGGGTCAAGGATTTAATCAGGGAAAAGCAAACGCTGGAACGATTCGCGAACGATAAAAAGCTTGGAGACATATTACAGGCTAATTTCCATAAGCTTGCAAAAGGCGTGGATTCTGTCGAGGTGAGCGATCCATTCAGCGAATCCGGGGACATGATAACCATTAAACTGGATCAATCCAAAAACCCTGCGGAAAATCTTAAAGCTTTTTATAAACGACACCGGAAATATGAGAAAGGTTTGCCGAGAATCGAGCGGGAACTGGAAAATTTAAGAGCGCTAGAGGAAGATAGCCAAAAAACCATTAAAATAATAGAGTCGGCTATGGATATCGACACTATTTCGCCATACATTCCTGAAAAGAAAAAAGCCGCGGTTTCCTTAAAAAGCGGCAAGGGGAAGGCGCAGTCCGGCCCCAGAAGGTTTATCTCTTCGGATGGGCACACAATCTTTGTTGGCAGGAACGACAGGGAAAACGATGAGCTGACTTTCAGGATGGCCAATGGACGCGACTTGTGGCTTCATACCCGTGATTACCCCGGTTCGCACGTATTGGCAAGACTGCCCAAAGGGCTTAAAGGCTTTCCGCAAGCTACGTTGAAAGAGGCGGCCATGCTGGCGCTCACCTATTCAAAAGCGGCAAAAGCAGGCAAGGGAGAGGTCACATATTGCTATGCCAAACATGTACGAAAGCCAAAGGG
>CAYNDB010000003.1:21572-26214 GCA_964395915.1 uncultured Nitrospinota bacterium
CAGGCAAGGGAGAGGTCACATATTGCTATGCCAAACATGTACGAAAGCCAAAGGGAGCCCCGCCCGGTAAAGCTCTTGTTTCAGGAACAAAATCGATCATGATAAAGATTGATCCCAATGTTATTCGCGCGATGAAAGAGCGTGTGGAAAAAGGGTGAGCCAACACTTTACATCCGGCTTGTCATGATTAACCCTGGTTAACATATTGTTTGTAATGCTATCAATCCAATTTTAACTGGAGGGGACGTTACGACAAGATGGCTCAAAAGTAAACGTCCGCTATATTTTAGTATCCCTAAAAAACTCTAATGACGACCAGGATATTTGCCGATATCAAGACTACTGGAGATTATATGGCAAGAATGAAAATGATTTGGAGAATGAAATGGGCGACGTAACGGGGGTCAGGGCGGAGCTTGTCGCTAAATTCAAACGTGAGGTTCAGAACAAAACATATAGGGTCAAGTCTGAGGAAATCGCCGCTAAAATAACCCAGAAACTCAAAGAAGAAGAAGCTGAGCCGATTACAAAAACTTCCAACCGCTGGACCGCCTAAACCTGTCTTTTTGCTTTTATCGCCCTATTTTCTAAATTGATTTCCCTAGGTTGACTTTGCCCTTCCAATCGGATAGATTCGGCTTTTGTGTTACGAGTTTTTACTACTAATAAAATAGCATTTAAATAATTCAATAGTTTATAGAAAGAGTTATTCAATTGAAGATTACCAAGGCGGTTTTTCCCGTGGCGGGGATGGGGACAAGGTTTTTACCAGCTACAAAAGCCTCACCTAAGGAGATGTTGCCATTAGTAGACAAACCTTTGATCCAATATGTTGTTGAGGAGGCTATTGCCGCCGGTATAAATGAAATAATAATGGTTACCGGTCGCAATAAGAACGCCATTGAAGACCATTTTGACAGATCGGTGGAGCTGGAGCTTTTGCTGGAGAGCAAGGGGGCTAACGATTTGCTGAAAATGGTCCGAGGCATTTCCGAAATGTGTAATTTCTGCTATATACGGCAGAAAGAGCCCAAAGGGCTTGGGCACGCTATTCTTCGGGCAAAGGAGCTTGTTGGTGACGAGCCTTTCGCTGTTTTGTTGGGTGACGATATAATCCACTCGGAAGGCAGGCCCGCTATCGGCCAGATGATGGATATTTTCAACAGGGTCAATGGTTCGGTCATCGCCGTGGAAAAAGCTCCGATGAAGGATATCTCGGCGTATGGCGTAATAGACCCCGAGCCTGCCGGAGAAGGTGTGAGCCGTATTAAAAGTATGGTGGAGAAGCCGCCGATAGATAAGGCTCCATCTAACCTCGCTATTATAGGAAGGTATATTTTAACGCCCGAAATATTCGATTATATTGAGGCTACAAAACCTGATTCCAAAGGAGAAATACAGCTTACTACCGCTTTAAATTCGATGCTTGCCGCAACGCCGATGTACGGTTATGAGTTTGAAGGTATACGATATGACGCAGGAGACAAGCTAGGTTTTCTCAAGGCCACTGTCGAGTTTGCTCTACGCAGGGAAGACCTTGGGGATAGTTTTAAACAATATTTGAAAGAATTATCCTTTTAAAACACGGCTCGTATTAACGTGGAGCATATTCTTTGCGTCGCCACCGGGGCCTTGACCTCAGTTTCGGGTAGCGCTTTATGGTATGATTTCGTAGCTCGTAAGATCAAGTAAAGGAATGCGTTATGACTTCCAGATTTCAAAAGACATTTAGGAACCAGCCGTTTGTGACTCCAGACCTATCATTATCGAAAAATAACTATATATCCGCGCAGACCGATGTTTTGGGGGAGACAAGTTTTGCGCAAATGGACGTATATGAAACACCGGACGATATTTTCGTAGAGATGGACCTGCCTGGCGTCAATCTTTCAGATATTAATGTTTCTGTGCAGAAACAGTGGCTTACTGTTGAAGGCGTGAAAAAGGAAACGTATGGACACGATGGTAATGTGGATTATCTTTGTATGGAGCGGGATTTCGGCCCGATCAAACGTGTTTTGAAGCTTTCCACGGCGATCGATACGGAGGCTGTCATCGCAAAATATGTAAACGGTGTTCTTGAAATAAGATTGCCAAAGCGGGTTGAGAGAAGGAACAGAACACGCCATATCCAGATTGAAGGAGACTGACTTCCATGTCAAACGAGGAAGATGATTTAACGGCCGTTGATGACATTCCTGTGGATGTGGAGCTCGATGGCGATTTTAATATTCCAGACACATTACCACTGTTGCCAGTGCGGGATATAGTCGTATTCCCGTTCATGGTGCTCCCCCTTTTCGTTGGCAGGGAAAGCTCTATTAATGCGGTTAATAAAGCTTTGGCCGGCGACAGAATGATGATGTTGCTCACCCAGAAAGACTCATCCCAGGATAATCCGGGGCCAGACGATTTGCATAAAATCGGGACTGTCGCCATGGTCATTCGTATGCTCAAACTTCCCGATGGCCGGGTGAAAATATTGGTTCAAGGGCTGGCCAAAGCGCGGGTAACGGAGCTTGTGCAAAAAGGCCCTCATTACGTCGCCAGAGTGGAGCGAATTGAGGAGGATGTCGAACAAAAGGCATCGGAGGACCTAAAAGATGAGGCGATGATACGCACTGTCCGCCAACAACTTGAAACTGTGGTTAACCTTGGCAAGCAGATAGCTCCGGATATTCTTGTTATTGCTGAAAACCTTGACGAGCCAGGCAAGCTTGCGGACCTTGTGGCTTCGAACCTTGGGCTGAAGGTGGAGGACGCGCAGGCGGCGCTAGAGGTTAACAATCCTTTAAAACGCCTTAAAGTCGTATCAGAGTTTTTGAGCAGGGAAGTGGAGCTTTTGGGTATGCAGCAAAAGATACATGACGCCGCCCAGGAGGAAATGTCTAAAACCCAGCGAGAATATTATCTGCGCGAACAGCTGAAAGCCATACAGAAAGAGCTTGGCGATATTGACGAAAAAGCAGAGGAAGTAAACGAGATAAAGGATAAAATCGCAAAGTCTAAAATGCCGGAGGAAGTTGAACAAGAGGCGTTAAAACAGGCCAACCGTTTATCGAAGATGCACACCGAATCCGCCGAAGCCACTACCGTGCGCACATTTTTGGAATGGATGACGGAGGTTCCATGGTCGACCGCCACGGAGGATATGCTGGACCTTGAAAGAGCCCAGGAAATTCTGGATAGCGATCATTACGACTTGGAAAAAGTTAAAGAACGTATTATTGAATATCTTGCTGTTCGCAAGCTTAAAAAGGATACAAAAGGTCCGATCTTGTGTTTTGTCGGCCCTCCCGGCACTGGTAAGACGTCTTTGGGCCAGTCAGTTGCAAAGGCTCTTGGGCGCAAGTTTGTCCGCATTAGCTTAGGCGGTGTGCGTGACGAGGCGGAGATACGCGGCCATCGTCGAACTTATATTGGCGCGTTACCGGGGCGTATCATACAAGGATTGAAACAAGCCGGCACCAATAACCCTGTTTTCATGATGGATGAAATAGACAAGCTCGGCTCTGATTTTCGAGGAGACCCAAGTTCCGCCCTGCTGGAAGTGCTTGACCCGGAGCAGAACGACTCTTTTGTGGATCATTATCTTGGCGTGCCTTTTGACCTTACAAACGTCATGTTCATAACCACCGCCAATATGATGGACACAATCCCTATGCCATTGTTCGACAGGATGGAAATATTGCGTCTTGCCGGTTACACGGAGGACGAAAAACTTCAAATAACCAAAAAATATATTGTCCCGCGCCAAATTGAAGCGCACGGCATCACGAAAAAACATATCAAGTTTACCGACAACGGTATAAAAGGAATCATTCGTTATTACACTCGCGAGGCCGGTCTGCGTAACCTTGAGAGAAAGGTGGCCGCAATTTGCCGGAAAGTGGCGAGAAAGGTTGCGGGCGGAGAGGATAAACTTCACAAAATAGGGGCCGACGAGCTTTACACCTACCTTGGCGTTCACGTGCATATTTCAGAAAAAGAACAGGAAAAAAATATGGTGGGCGTGGCCACAGGCGTCGCCTGGACCATGGCTGGAGGGGAGATCATGCATATAGAGGCGACCCCGATGCGCGGCAACGGTAAGCTTATGCTGACAGGAAAGCTTGGCGAAGTGATGAAGGAGTCGGCTCATGCGGCGCTCACGTTTATCCGTTCCAAAGCCCCGCTTTTTGGCATCAACGAAAACTTCAGCGCTGGAACAGATATCCATATTCACGTGCCGGCAGGCGCAATTCCAAAAGACGGCCCGTCAGCCGGTATAACCATCGCCACTGCCATGGTATCGGCTTTAACCGGTATTCCTGTGCGAAGGGATATCACGATGACAGGTGAAATTACGCTAAGGGGACGGGTGTTGCCAATAGGCGGGCTGAAGGAAAAAGTTCTCGCGGCGAAACGAGCGGGGATAGATGACGTTATCATTCCCGAGGTAAACGAAAAAGATTTAGAAGAAATCCCGGAACATATCCGCAAGACAATGAGGTTTTACCTCGCCAAGACCGCCACACAGGTTTTAAGATGGGCGCTCACAAAAGATGTGACATCCAGGATGATCGAGAGAAGGGCAAAATCTAACACAAAACCTGCGGCAAAGAAGAAACCAGCTAAGAAGAAAAAAGCCACTACAAAAAAA
>CAYNDB010000003.1:26314-39843 GCA_964395915.1 uncultured Nitrospinota bacterium
CAAAAAAGAAGACGGCGGTGAAGAAAAAAGCCGTGGCGAAGAAGAAAAATAAAGCCAGATAGAGTTAGGTTTGAAAGACCGCTAACTTAAAGCTCGTGACTGTAGTTTATATTTCTCCATGAGGGAGCGATATCTTCTGGTGGGGTGGGGGAAATTATTTTCTCACTGTCTGATATTTTATGGAGTCTGTGGTTTCCCGCCGCCGCCAGTTGTTCCAGTAGCTCATGACTACGGAAATCGTAATGAGCCAGTAATGGCTCTATACCTTTTTCACCGGCAAGTCGTGGCAAGATAGCCCATACACCCGGTTTTCTTTGGGAGAGAAGCCATTTAACCGCGTTTTCCGAGATATCCGGCATATCGCACGCCATCACAAGCCACGAGGCTGTTGGAGCCCAGCGCATGGCGGAAAGAATCCCGGCCATCGGGCCTTTTGCGTCGCCAATATCGGGCAACCGTTTGCAACCTTTTATATCGTCGGGGACGAATCCTTCGCCTACGATGACGACCTCACTGGTAAACGGTTTTACCTGTTCCAGCGTTCGTTTAAGCCAGGTCTCACCATCTTTTTCTATCAGGTGTTTCGGTTGTCCCATGCGGACGCTTTTCCCGCCGATGAGGATGCAAGCATAAAGCGGTGTTTTCAGCCATTGGCCAGGTAGCCAGTTATCAATATACTCAATTACTTTCGCGGCGCGATCAGACTCCCACGGCAATAAAGTAACAACATCCTTAGCCTCTTCCGGCGGCTCGGTATCCCCTTCTCGCAGAAGCCACAGTTTTGGAACAGGGGCTCCTTTATGTCCTTCGACGATCACGATATCGTAGAATCGGCACAATGATATAAGCAACCTTTCAAACACTTCATCGCAAGCTTTGTGAATGCGTGAGGCTGTTTCGGATGGCCCCTGCAGGATAACGTCGGCTCCTGCGCGATAAAAACGATCACTGTCTTTGCCCGGTTTATCAATATCTATTCCGTGGGCGTCATGCTTTACCACCGCTACTTTCAACCCTTTTTCGACGAGCGAAGGAATTATCTTTTCTATAAGGGTGGTTTTCCCAGAGTTTTGCCAGCCGCTTATTCCCAATACAGGTAAATTGTTAATCATAACCTTTGCCAAGTTAAAGATGAATCATAGCAGACCCATATGATTACATATGCGCGGAAAGGCATAGAGCAGGTCAATGCGCTGATAATGTGTTCGACTGCTTTTTCCTGTTGATATTCTTCGCCTTCGGCTCTGGATGACTAGCGGGCGGTTCGCGAACCACCTCAACCATGCGCCAGGGTGTCATTCTAAGGAGCTTTAGCGACGAAGAATCTCATCAACTAGTCACCAGTTTTATCTATTTTCCCACCATATCAAGAACCGCTTTAATCAGCTTATCCGCCCCCTCGTCAACAAGCTTAACATTTGCGTCCAGCATGTAGCATGGCGTTGTGACCAGTTTGTATTTTTTATCGATTACAATCTCGCCATGATCCGTCGTATGATGCTTCGCGCCCATTTTTTCAATAGCCTCCGCCGTTGCCTGATCCTGCCCGATGGTAAGCTCCGCCCCTTCAAGGAGCTTGGCTATAAAAACCGGGGTTATGCATAGAGCGCCGATAGGTTTGTTCAGCTCCACCATGCCACGGACAGCCTTGGCTACCTCCTCATTCACGGCGCAGTCCGCGCCTTCTTTCGCGAATGTGCTTAAATTAAACGCGCCTCCAAAACCACCGGGGAAAACCAGAGCGTCTACTTTTGCGGGATCAAAATCGCTCAGCGGCGAAATATTTCCACGGGTGATGCGCGCCGACTCTACCAGCACATTACGGGTTTCTTCCATGTTTTCACCGGTAAGATGGTTTGTTACATGATCCTGTTCTATGTCTGGAGCGAAGCAGATATGTTCCGCGCCACTATTCATGATCGCTAATAATGTTAGAACCGATTCCTGAATCTCGGCGCCATCCTGAAAACCGCAACCCGACAAAACAACACCAACCTTGATTTTTTCGTCGCTCATCTTTTTGCTCCCATTACGTTATTTGGGTGGATACCAGTTAATATAACAACCGAGGCTGGAAAATCAATATTTGGTATAAACTATACCCAATATCAAATAGGAATAAAATTGTGGAAAAGCTTGAAGCCGACTTTGGGAGGTGGGTGGTCAAACGACGATGGTGGATAATTATCGCCACCATTGTAACTGTTATAATCTCGGCCAGTGGAATACGGTTTTTGGCTTTCAATAATGATTCACGCGTATTTTTCAGCAAGGAAAATCCTCAGCTTAAGGCGTTGGACGCCATTGAAAACACATATTCCAAAAGCGATAATGTTCTTTTTGTAGTGGCCCCGAAGGATGGGAAGGTGTTTACACGCCAAACCCTGGCCGCTGTGGAAGAGCTTACCGAAGCTTCCTGGGAAATGCCGTATTCCAGCCGAGTTACATCGGTCACCAATTATCAACATACCGCAGTTGTTGAGGACGACCTCATTGTTGAAGACCTTGTCCGAGACGCTCGCAGTCTTTCCGACGCGCAGATTGAAAGCAAAAAGAAAATAGCTCTTTCAGAGCCTCTGCTTGTCAATCGCACCATATCGCCTTCAGGTCATGTGACGGGAGTTAACGTCACCATCCTTCTTCCAAGAAAATCCCTGGGCGAAGTTCCGGAGGTGACGGCATTCGCTAAAAAACTGGCGGATGACATGCGCCAGAAATATCCTGAAATCGACATATACCTCACGGGCGGGGTAATCATGGATAGTGGTTTTAGCGAGGCGTCCGAGGATGATATGTCCACACTTATTCCAGCGATGTTCGTTACTCTTGTAGTTATTGTCGGGCTGGCGCTACGTTCGTTTACGGCGACTTTCAGCACACTTTTAATAATCCTTATGTCGATGTTCACAGGTATAGGGCTTGCAGGATGGCTCGGCATGCTTTTAAACCCGGCATCCGCCAATGCGCCGACCATTATCCTTACACTGGCCGTGGCGGACAGTGTTCATATTCTTGTTACGATATTTCAGCAGATGCGTCTTGGCAAGTCGAGGCGCGAAGCTATAGTCGAATCGGTCCGTATCAACCTGCAACCGGTTTTTCTTACCAGCGTAACCACGGCGATCGGCTTTTTGACTATGAACTTCTCCGACGCCCCGCCATTTCGTGATCTTGGTAATATTGTGGCGATGGGCGTTATGGCGGCGTTTGTATATTCCGTGCTGTTCCTGCCAGCGTTAATGTCTGTCCTTCCGGTGCGGACAAAAATAAAAAAGGACGCCAACTGCAATTCATGTGACTGGCTGGCTGATTTTGTAATCAAACGCCGCAAACCGATATTCTGGTCCACGCTGGTTATTATCGTGGTTCTGGCCTCAGGTATATTGCGGATAGAGCTTGACGACAACTTTGTCCAATACTTTGATGAGCGTTATGATTTTCGACGGGCAACCGATTTCACACAGGAAAACCTGACAGGGTTCGACATAATAGAATATTCGCTGGAGTCTGGCTCCTCTGGCGGAATAAACGATCCTAAATATCTTAACAAAGTGGAAGAATTCGTAAACTGGTATCGTAAACAGCCGAAAGTAGTTCATGTGATAGCGATTACCGAGATATTAAAGCGGCTGAACAAAAACATGCATGGAGATGATGAAACTTTTTACCGTATTCCTGAGAGGCGTGATCTGGCGGCGCAATATCTTTTGCTTTACGAGATGTCGCTTCCGTTTGGTCAGGATCTGAACAACTTGATCAACGTGGATAAATCAGCCGCGCGCATGATAGTGACGATGAGGAACACCACGACAAGGCAATTGCGAGAAATGGATGATAAGGCGCGGCAGTGGCTGAAAGCTAACGCGCCTGAAAAGATGTTCACCTATGGCTCCGGCTTGTCGATCGTATGGGCGAACATATCGAAACGTAACATAGACAGTATGTTGTCCGCCACTTTCGGGGCATTGGTATTGATTTCCGGCATTTTGATTTTGGCGTTACGAAGTTTCAAAATCGGGTTATTAAGCATGGTCCCAAATCTGGCTCCCGCGTTCATGGCGTTTGGAGTGTGGGGGATGCTGGTCGGTCGTGTGGGACTGGCGGTGTCTGTGATGGCGGCTCTTACCCTTGGTATTGTGGTGGACGATACCGTTCATTTCTTAAGCAAATATCTGCGCGCGCGTCGTGAATTTGCCCTGGGCCCGGCTGAAGCCGTCAGATATTCTTTTAATACAGTTGGCACGGCCTTGTGGGTGACGACCCTGGCGCTGGTGGCCGGGTTTATGATTCTTTCTTTTTCCGGATTTAAGATTAACGCCGATATGGGGCTGATGACCGCCGTAACCATAACCCTGGCGTTGGCCCTGGACTTTTTATTCTTGCCGACCTTGCTACTTAAAGTTGAGGAGAAAAACTGATGAGGCGACTGATATTGATACTTGTGGCGTTCCTTTTGCAAGCTCCGCTTGTGATGGCCGAGACGCCTGAGGAAAAAGGGCTTGCCATAGCTATGGAAGCCGATAAACGCGACACCGGTTTTGGCGACTTTACGGCGAACATGCTTATGGTTCTCAAAAACAGGCATGGGCAAAAAAGCGAACGTAAAATCCGCCTAAAGACTTTGGAGGTTACCGGGGATGGCGATAAAAGTCTTTCCATATTCGATTCGCCGCGAGACGTGAAAGGGACGGCTTTTTTAACGTTCACCCATAAAACCGGTGATGATGACCAATGGTTATACCTGCCTGCCTTGAAAAGAGTCAAACGGATTTCTTCCCGAAACAAATCCGGCTCGTTTATGGGCAGCGAATTCGCCTATGAGGATATCTCCAGCCAGGAAATTGAGAAATATACATACAAATGGATACGTGACGAGCAATATGAAGGGCGGCAGTGTTTCGTAATCGAGCGGTACCCTGTGGATAAAAGAAATTCTGGTTATACACGGCAAGTGTTATGGCTCGATAAAAGTGAATACCGCGTTTTGAAAATAGTTTATTACGACCGGAAAAAATCACATCTTAAAACCCTGACATTTAAAGGTTATAAAAAGTATCTTGGCAAATACTGGAGAGCTAGCGAGATGAATATGGTCAATCATCAGAACGGTAAAAGCACCACGATCACCTGGTCGGGTTACAAATTCCAGGTTGGCCTGAAAGATAGGGACTTCAACCAGAACAGCCTGAAAAGAGCCAGGTGATATAGGGCGTTAGCTATTGTTATGTTCTTTACGATTATCACAATAATATGGGCGCTGATACATGTATATATAGGTCGCAGGGTAATCGGCCCGTTGAAGTTAAACGGGCGGAGTAAAATGGCGGCGCGGCTTGCGGTTTTCGTGATGTTCGCCCTTCTTCCCCTTGCTTTTTTTCTAAACAGGGCCTTCGGAGCGTCAGAATGGGCAGGCCTGTTAAGCTTCACCGCCTATCTTTTCGCCGGGTTTACAATGATAGTTTTTCCCATGCTGTTCTTGTGGGACGCAGGGGAACTTTCTTTAAAAATATTTTCACGATTGATTGGTCCACGCCGGACGAAAATACAGAAACCTGATCCTTCGCGCAGAATGTTTCTCGCAAACTCGATGAACCTTGGAATATTCGGATTTTCAGGGATATTGACCGGGTTCGGGTATCACGGGGCGCTTAGCCTTCCCGATACAGTCAGGGTAATCATCCCCATAACAGGACTACATGCAAAGCTTGACGGGTTCAGAATAGCGCAAATTTCCGATACTCATGCAAGCGGCACAGTAAACGCCGATTATATAAAAGGGATCGTTGATTCGGTTAACAGAGAGAAACCGGATATTGTCTGCATTACAGGCGACCTTGCCGATGGCTATGTGCCCGATTTAAAACATGAGATAGCTCCACTTGGCGACCTGCGGGCGACTGACGGAGTCTATTTTGTGACAGGTAACCATGAATATTATTGGGACTGTCTCGGGTGGCTGGACGAAGTCCGCAAGCTTAATATAGACGTTCTTTTAAATGAGCACAGGATAATAAGTAAAGGCTCCGCCAAAATCCTTATCGCCGGAGTGACAGATCACAGGGCAGGGCGATATATTCCCGGCCATGCGTCAGACCCGGAAAAAGCGGTTCATGGAGCCGCCGCCCATGACCTTAGCCTCATGCTGGCCCACCAGCCGAGAAGCGCTCCAAAGGTGGCGGAGACCAAAATGGATATTCAGTTATCCGGCCATACACATGGCGGGCAGTTTTTCCCATGGAACTTTGTGGTGCCGCTGTTCCATCCGGCTCCCACCGGCTTGAGCCGATACAATGGAATGTGGGTATATGTCAGTCGCGGATCAGGTCACTGGGGTCCACCGGTTCGTCTTGGCTCTTCACCGGAGGTAACGTTAATAACTTTAAAAACGGCGTAAAAGAAGAAATCAGCCCAAGTTCAACACTTGACGCCGTCTATTTTAAACGGCCAGCTTATTATCCCCCCTTTAAGCGATACGGCGTCGACCCCGCCAAGCTCCATAATATGAGCCGCGGCCTTGCTTCTTTTTCCGCTTCTGCAATAGGCGATATATATTTTTCCGTTGGATAATTCTTTGAGTCTTTTTCTTAAATCGTGCAACGGAATGAATATTGAACCAGGTATGCTCGATTCATCTCTTTCCATTTGATGACGCACATCCACAAGCAGCGCTTCACCCTTGTCAATCATCTTGATGGCGGTTCGGGAATCCACTTCGTCGATGATCGGGTTTGAAATTATCTCGTCGAAATCGGTTTTTGATAGGGTTAAAACGTTCCCGTCTTCTACCATGTTTACGGAATCTCCGGGAAAGGCTCCCGGTCCAACGCACTTTTCCCCGAACACGTCCCCAGGCATGATATCGGCCACTTTTATTTTATTAGAGCCATGATTATCGTCACGAATCGCTTCAGCTCTTCCATGTATTAAAACGTAATAAGCAGGCTCGGATTTGCCGTCGAAGCAGAGGTTTTGACCCTTGTCGACCTTCTGTAGCCGCATGCGCTTGATAGCCTCTATAAGGCTCTGAAGGGGGAGACGCTGGAAAGCGAGGGTATTGCGGATATGTTCAATTCTATACCTTGTTTCGGTGTCATCGCTATCGAGGGTGTGCCCAAGCTCGTCCCACAAAAGAAGATAGTCGAACATACCGCTGTTCGCGTGGCATACAATTGAGTTTCTTCTGGCGTGGATTTTAAGGTCGTAAGGCAATGGAGGAGCCAGCAGAGGCTTTGTCTGTGTGTCCTGCGCCTTTACAATGGAGGCGCTTTCCAGGTAATGTTTTATTTTTACCTCACCTTCGATGACGTACAAATAGTCTCGCCCGGTGGACCCTTTCAAGGTCATACCCTCTCCCTCCTTTAGTTGAATAACCCGCATGGCGTCGAAAGCTTCTTTTGCGCGTTTTGTGGAAAGGAGACGGAAGGGATAATAATTCTGAGTTATATTCGAAACAATCGATCTTATATCAATCGCCATATCTTTTAAGATAAAATATATTTTTGAATTATCAGTTGTTCATCTCTCATTATACCCCAGTATATTAATTTCAGGGTGAGGATATCCCGGAGAAAAGTATCTTTGAAACAACAAGCTTTGTTTGGCGGGTATTAGTATGTGTCTCCAACGATTTTATGAGGCCAGCCGATTATCCCGCCCGAAAGCGATAGGGCCTGGATATTTCCTTGTTCCAGTATTTGCGTGGCCACACGGCTTCTTCTGCCACTCCGGCAATAAACGATATATTTTTTATCTTTGGAAAGCTCGTTCATCCGTTTCCTGAGGTCGTGCAGAGGAATAAATGTGGAGCCTGGCAGACACGATTCTTCCCGCTCCATTTCATAACGGATATCCAGAAATTCCGCGCCGCAATCCATCATTTCTTTCGCTGTTTCCGGGGCGACCTCATCTATGAACCGGTAGTTCAGTATTTTTTCGAAAACCTTTTGGGGCAAGGAAAGTAATGTGGAATCTTCAATTATTTTCACCGGAGCAAAAGCAACGGCGCCAAGACCCACGGCCTCCTTGCCAAATACGTCTCCAGGTGTGATATCGGCTACTTTTACTTCTTCGCCATCTGGATGGTCGGCGCTGTACGCCTCGCCTTTGCCAGACTCCAAAATGTAGTATGCGTTGAAAGAGCCGTTGTCACAGCAAAGCCGTGTTCCTTTTTCAATATGTACTGTTTCCATTTGGCTGACGGCCTCGGCGATACTTTGGATAGGGAGGCGCTGCAACGCAAGAACATTGCGCATATTTTCAATTCGATTCCTTGTTTTATCGTCCTCTTTGTCGATTAAATATTTGAGCTCATCCCAAAAAAGGAGGTAGTCGAACATCAAGCTGTCCGCATGGCAGATAACGGAGTCTTTTTTTGCGACTATTTTGATTTCGTATGGAAAGGGCGGAATGAAGCTTGGTTTTGAGTCTGACCATTTCGCCTTGATTACCGCAGTGTCGTCCAGGTCGTGTTCGGTTTCCACCTCTCCTTCTATTACATATAGATAATCCCGCCCCTTGCTCCCTCTAAGGAACAAAGTTTCGCCACGCCTGATTTCCAGGATTCGCATTGTGTCGAAAGCTTCTCTTGCCCGGCCGGAAGATAGCAGCCGAAATGGATAGTAGTTCTGGATTATGTTTAAGGCGATTGATCTTGTATCAATAGTCATCTTTTCGCGTCGTTAAAAGGAAAGCTTCAGGTTTAAAAACAACCTGTCATTGCCCCCTATATTCTGGGAAAATGCGTAATTACCGGATTGATAGGCGACCCATCCACCTGTCACAGATAATGAATCTGATACATCATACTCCATAGAGAAACGTTGAACGCCACCGCCTTCGCCCTGCCAGCCGAAAATGATAACCAGAGCCAGTATGTGTACCCTGTCATGCATGAAATCCCTGTTGTACCGTATAGCTAGCTGAACCTCGTCTTCACGCGCAAGGTCAGGGGGGAGGGCTAAATTTTGCCCAAATCCATATATATGTCGATTAGCAACTTCAAAGGAGATCATTGACTCGGTAAATCCGGAATATTCCACTCCCGCAAGGGTGTCGAGCCGGGATTTTTGTTCTCCTGGAGCGTTGAAAAACCGAAATCCTCTAAAGAGAGCGATTTCGGTTTTTAAAAGCCAGTTTCCGAGCGCTAAATTTGCCGCTGTTCCAAGCATGGTCAAGCGGCTGTGCGACCTTGTTATTAAAGCGCCATTCCGCTTCAAGTAAGGCCGATCGTTAAAAACGTTTGCCAGATGAAAAGAGATATCCCATCCTCTGAAAATACCACTTAACGCCAAAGCGTATTCCGTGTTATTAAAACTGTCTGGAGGAATATCCTCTTTGGGTGGCTGGAAATTATAAGTGTAGAAGTCACTTCCATATGCGGGGATTTTATCGAATCGTATTTCATGGATTGCTATCGCGGACAAATCCCAACGACCAAAATAATAATCAAGCTTGGTCATAAACAGAGGCAGACGGAGGTCTTCGATATCCACCATTCCTGGCTCGCGGTTATCCAGAGGGGTTAAAATATCGAGCACACGAATATTATCCGATTTACCCCATGCCACAATCTGTCTGCCTATCTTAATGTCTATGTTTGATGATACTTTCCCAAGTATGTAAAAGTCGCGCAGCTCCACCTCATCTTCGTAAGTGTTAAGCGTATCGTTTGTATATTCACCCCTTCCGTTTATAGCATATGAAGCGTCATAAAATCCCTTGCCCCTGATAAAGGCCTTCCAGTCGTCCGCAAGGCGAGTGTCTAGCTCAAGCAAAAGCTCGGCGCGAAGCCTTGATAAACCGCGATAATCGGTTGCGCCTTCTTCTGGAGCCTTATGGGAGTAGTTGTATGCTGTGGAGAGTGTGGAGGACCCTGTCATATCGAAAGCCGATTTTTCATATTCGGCTTTCGGTGGCTTTTCTTTTTTTATTTCAGGTGGAGCATCCTCGAACCCGCCAAGTATATCTTCAAGGGTTTCTGTCTGCTTCGGGGAGGTTTGTTGGGCTGATGATGTAGAGGTAAAAAACCCACTCGGCGTAAAGATAATGACGAGAACGAAGCCGAATACCCTTCGCATATTGCGCAATACCTTACAACCCTTTTTCAAGCCGCCGAATCGTGAACATGTCGACTCCAAGATCCTGATTGTATTTTACGTTATGAAACTTCAATATCGTGCTGTGCTCGGTCTTTTTCCCTTTTTTTGTTGTCATATGGATTTCTGTATTTGTCCAGATACCGTCGATCAACTCAAGTCTTTTTACGTCCATATATTTAAGTCTTTTCCCTTTTTTTACCCAGTTGACCGAGCGCACCACGATGTAGTTGTCCTGACGCACAAAAACCACGGTTTTTGTATACCCTAATTCATCTATTACTTTCTCAGACCGCGGTAGCGCTTGTATAAGCCATACTTTTTGTCCCCTGACGTCGCCTTCTTTTAGAAGCTTGTAATCGTAATCATCCAGATCACGCGATGTCATATCCGCGTAACTGAAATCCGATCCCATGAAGCTGCCGCTTTTATCAGACGACGCTATCCGCTTTGTTTTTCGCAGAGCCGGAAGATAAAGCCATTGGTCATCGTCTTTTTCAGGGTCGTCATAGTCGTAGGTCAAAAATCCTGTATTTTTTACATCTGGCGGGTGGAGAAAGAACAAAATCCTGTATTCATTCTCCCCGAAATCTTTGGTGAAAGACCGTATTTTGCGTCTTCGCTCGCTTTTGTTTCGGTCGATCAATATCATTTCCATATCGGATGCAATGTTGTCGCCATCGTTTCTTGCGTCCACCTTTTCCATGATTTCTCTTGCTTTTGGGTCGTCGGCCAGCGCATACGATGGAAACGAAAGCGACATTATCAGCGTCGCGACGACAAGATTAAACTTTTTCATATGGACTGAATACCTCGTTTATTTTCAATCGGTTTTGATACAAGGGTCATGATAGCCGGAGCCAGAAGGAAATCCGCTAGCAAAGCTATGATAATGGCTATTCCGGTCAGCAGGCCGAAGTAGAAAAGGTTATTGAGCGACGCAAACATGAAAATGAAAAAACCCATGGAAAGAACGATACTGGTAACCAGCATCGCCCGTCCGGCTGTAAGCAACGTATGCCTTGTCGCTTCACGAGCGTCTCCAGTTTGCTGATAATAACGGCGGAAATTGTGCATGAAATGAACGGTGTCATCCACGGCCAGCCCGATGGCGATGGAGCCTATGAGCATGTTGAACATATCCATCGGTATATCGAGCATCCCCATTATGCCAAGCACCACTACAATCGGTGTGATGTTAGGTATCATGCTGAGCAGCCCGATTTTAAAATCGCCGATCAGCAGTATCATCATCAGTGTTATGACCACGCCTGCGATCATATAGCTTTGCGCGGCGCTTAGCATGGCGGCGTATATCGTTCTGCCAAAAATTGGAATCATGCCCGTGATAGTAAACTCTACTTTGTCCCCGAAAGTTTCATTGAACTTGTGTTCAATTTCTTTCATGAAACCTTCATATTTCGTAGCGTCCACCCAGGGAGCTTTCACTGTGAATCGCGCTTTTTGAAACCTGCTGTCTACGACATCCTCGAGGTCGTCTGACCCTGAGTTTTCGAAAAGAAGAAATTCCTGAGCGATAAGCTTTTTATCTTTTGGAATAGCGTAATACTCATCCCTGTTTTCGTTTAACGCTTTATGAATTTCTTTTAATATGTCAGCTACAGACCATGCCTTGCCGACGAACACTCCCTCCTGTTTTATCTGTTCAATCTCAGCGCCCAATTTGTCCAGACCGTTTAGAATCTCAGGATTGTATAGTCCGTTCTCTTTTCCTGTGTCAATCACCACTTCAAGAGCCACTGTGCCTTTAAGCTCGCTGTCGATAAGCTTCGTAGCTTTTTTTACAGGCATGTTTTCCGGCAGCCATACTATAGGATTGTGCGAGAACCTTATTGAAGACGCGAATATCAGGGAAACAACGATAACAACAAAACTTGCGGCCACGATTCTTTTCGGATGACCTGTCGAAAAATCGGCTATGGAAATCAAAATATTATCCATTGTGTCATGCCGTCCTTTATCGACGTTTTTCACTTTGGCTTTTAGCGGGATCAGCGAAATTAAAGCAGGAAGCAGAATGATTGTGTATATGAGGGCAAGCATCACACCTGCGCTCGCAAATATGCCAAGATCGGCTATCGGGGCCACCTTAGCCATGGAGAAGGACGCAAGCCCGGCCGCAGTTGTGAAGCTGGTCATAATTATAGCGAGGCCGGAATGCCCCATTGCGTATACGATGGCGTCTTCCTTGCCGTCTCCTTTCTGCAGACGATGGAAAAATATGGCAAGGACATGAACACAGTCTCCCACTCCAACGGCGAGAAGGAACGACGGGATAATTTGCGTGGGCAGCTTGATGGCGACACCGAAAAACGCCATTAGCCCGACAGTCGAAAGCAGCGAGAGAATAACAATAACAACCGGCGCGACAACAGCCGATATCCTTCTGAATGTGACATATAAAAACAGCATGACCAGAACAAGGGCCATTGCCATGAATTTACGCATATCATTCATCATCGCCCGTTTTAAATCGTTAGTGAAAACCGGGCTGCCGGCTATTTGAACGGGGAAATCCGGCCCTTCATATTTGGCTATGATCTTACGCGCGGTGTTCACAACTTCGCTGTTTTCGGCATCGGTCAAAAATTTACGCTCACCCTCATCTTCTGGAGCGGCCGCTTCATCCTCAAATCCGGTGAGCGCATCCTCTTGCGTGTCAACGGAGGAATAGGCGTTGGCTTTTATGATTATGGTGGTGAACTTTCCATCCTCCGAAATCAGGAGGTTTTTATATATCGGATTCTCGAGGACTCTCTTTTTTAAAGCTTTAAGCTCATCATCGTTTTGGGGGAAATTCTCCAGCAGGTCTTCGACAATAAGCTCGTCCGCTTTTCCCCTTGTGTTTCTGGCGTTCACCAGGCTTGTGATGTCGTCCAGATGCGGGAGATTGTCCTCCAGGTCTTTATGGAGCGCCGTGAGCTTTTTAAGGAAACCGATATCGAAAACATCGTCGGGTTTTATGGCTATGATTACCAGCTCGTCCCTGCCGAACTGGTCGCGGAACTTGTTGTATTCAACCATTACCGGGTCGTCCTTATGCAGGAAGCCTTCGGTGGAGGTGTCTATTGTTATTTTTGGAATATTTGAGAGGATCGCGCCAATGAAAACGAGCATGACCGCAAGGGTTTTCAGCCTGTGTCTGTACGTAAGGCGTGTAAACCTTCCGATCCCTTTTTCTATTCTTCCGCGTATGTCAGACATTTTTCTCGCCACGCTTTTTCAATCCGTCCAGCAATATGGAGGCTATCGCCTCACCTTTTTCAGTTGTAAAATTTTGCGCGGTCATCTGTTCGCAACCTTTATCCTGAATTTTAACTTTAGTCAGCAAGCGTCCTGACGCGGCGAGAAAATTGACACTGCCGACAATCATAAGATGCGTCGTTAAAACGTCCGCATTTTTAAAAACACCCT
>CAYNDB010000003.1:39943-57480 GCA_964395915.1 uncultured Nitrospinota bacterium
GCCCTGTCGGCGATACTATCCATCCTTGCGCCCGCAAATCCCTTCTCGGCGAATTCCACAGACGCCGATTCTATAATGGAGCTTATAGTGGTTCCATCATTTTTAAGGTTGGCGGAAGACTTTTTATCGATGCGCATTATTGTAACTAACCAGTTGGTTAAACTATACGGTTAATTTATGCGTTCTCAGTGTCATTGTCAAACCGAAAAATATCAGGGAATGCAAACTATTGATATATTGGGTGTAAAATCAGTTTATTTTGGCGGTTTTGGCAATAGAAAAATGGATGGAGTGAAAATAGCGGTATGGAGAGCGCCTATCAGGCCCGGGCTTTTTTGTTCTTTTTGCTTTTGGATCTGTTCTGCCCGCCTGGGCTTGCTGAAAAACTTTTCCAGAGCAGAAGAGTCGGAGTGGCTACAAATATGGAGGAATAGGTGCCGATGCCCACCCCGACGAGCAGAGCGAACGCAAAATCGTGTATCACCTCGCCACCCAGGAAAAATATCGATAGCACAACAAAAAGAGTTGTGCCGGAAGTTAAAAGCGTCCGGCTTAATGTCTGGTTTATGGAGAGGTTCATCATATGTTCTATCGGAATACCACGTTTCAGGCGCATAGTTTCACGAATACGGTCGAACACCACGATCGTATCGTTAAGGGAGTATCCTATCACCGTAAGCAAAGCCGCTATTACCGTAAGTGAAAATTCCTTGTCGAACACGGAGAACGCGCCGACAGTGATTATGGTGTCGTGGAGAAGGGCGATTATAGCCGCCATGCCAAACTTGAACTCGAACCTAAATGTGATATAGAGCAAAATCCCGGCAAGTGAATAAATAAGCGCCAGCATCGCTTTTTGCCTCAGGTCGCCGCCAACCTTTGGTCCAACCATTTCGACGCGTTCCACAATAAAGCTATCACCATACTTGTCACGCAGCGCCTGTTCTACTTTTTGAGCTTGGGTAGCCTCCTTACCCAGCTCGTCCGCCTGACTGACATGAATGAGTATTTCTTCCGGAGCGCCGAACTCTTGCAGACTGAAATCTCCAAGGTCAAGGTTTCCCAGCGTCTTTCGAACTTCCACCACCGGAACCGGTTCTTTGAATTTTAGCTGGATCAGCGTCCCACCCACGAAATCGATGCCATAGTTGGGGCCACCATGCAATATCAGGGAGCCTATGGAAATGAGGATAAGTGTAACAGAGAAAATGGCCGCCAGCTTGCGCTTGCCGAGAAAGTCTATTTTGGTTTCGCGGTTTAGTAATCTCATTTTTATATGCTTATTTTGGTTACCCGTCTTGCGCCAAGGTACCAGTTAAAGAAAGTTCTGGAGACATAGATAGACGTGAAAAGGCTTGCGAGTATGCCGATACTCAACGTAATGGCAAATCCTTTGATAGGCCCGGTGCCGAACTGAAACAGCACAAGCGCCGCGATAAGTGTAGTAACGTTTGCGTCGATAATTGTAAGAAACGCCTTCGCGAAGCCGGATTCAACAGCGGAACGAACAGTTTTACCGATACGAAGCTCTTCACGAATCCGCTCGAACACCAGCACGTTGGCGTCTACCGCCATACCGATTGTAAGTATGATGCCCGCAATGCCTGGCAGGGTAAGCGTCGCCCCGAAATAGGCCAGCGCCCCTGCGAGAATTATTATGTTAAATATCAACGCCATGTTGGCGATAATTCCTCCGAACCTGTAGTAGACCAGCATGAAGACAAGCACAATCACGCCGCCGACTATAATAGAATTCAGCCCGCGCTCTATAGAGTCTTTTCCCAGGGAGGGGCCGACTGTGCGCTCTTCAAGCTTTATAAGTGGCGCAGGCAAAGCCCCGGCCCGAAGCACAATGGCAAGGTCGTTTGCCTCCTCATATGAAAACGAGCCGGATATCATGCCGTCTCCGCCCGTTATAGGCTCATCTATCCTTGGAGCGGAATAGACGTTTCCATCCAAAACTATAGCCAGTATCTTATTTACATTTTCTGTCGTCAGCCGGCTAAAAATCCTTGCGCCTTCCTTGTTGAGCGAGAAAGATATATACGGCAGGTTCATCTGGCTTATGCTCACGTTTGCGCTTGCCAGCATTTCGCCAGAGACTTCCACTTTCTTTTTGACGAGATATGGAATTTTTTTGATGGTTTTTTTGGTGATAGGGTCCACCTCCCGGCCATATAGTATCTCGAAGCCTGGGGGGGCGCCTTGCTCCAGAGCCTCGCGGACGGAAAACTTGTCGCTTACCATTCTGAACTCCAGCCGGGCGACCCTGCCGATAAGCTTTGTAGCCCGATTGCGGTCTTTTATACCGGGGAGCTGGATGAGGATTCTGTTTTCACCCTCTTTCTGGATCGTTGGCTCAGCCACACCAAACTCGTCAATCCTGTTACGCAACGTTTCAAGAGCCTGTTTTATGGCATTTTCCGTTACATTTTTCCTGTGATCCGGGGTGTAACTATACACAAGCTGTGATCCATTCAACCCTGACACCGGCGTCAAGATTGTATAATCTTCCTCAATCACGCTGACCGCCCTTTCAGCGTCGGACTTATTGGAAAGAGTGATGACTATATTTTCTTCATTCCTATGGATATCTGTGACCCGCACGTCTTTTGATTTGAGAAATTTTTTGATATCTTCGGTTATTTTGTCCAGGGACGATAAGACAGCTTTATCCACGTCCACTTCATAAACCAGGTGCATGCCACCTTGCAGGTCGAGACCGAGGTTTATTTTTTCCGACAAAGGGTAGGCTGAAAACGCAGCAAGGCCGATGATAACGGCAATTAATCCAAGGCGCCAGAGAGTGGGTTTGTTCATCAGAAGAAAATCAAGCGTTTACTTGTTTTTACCGGATTCACCGGCTTGGTTTATAATGTTGTTAACGGAGGAGCGCTGCGCTTTTATTCGAACACCCTCCGCTATCTCCAAAACAATACTATCGCTATCATCCTTCACTTTATACACCGTGGCGTAGATTCCGCCTGTGGTAATCACGGAATCCCCCTTTTTCAAGGTCTCCTGCATATTTTTGATTTCTTTATTTTTTTTCGATTGCGGTCGTATTATGAAAAAATAAAATATTGCGAAAAGCCCCATGAAAAATATGAGCGGCGCAAATTGATCCAGTCCATTCGTCGGAGCTCCTTGAGGAGGCGGGGCCATCGCCGTAATCATTCGTAATATAAATTCGTATTGCATTATATAAACCTGAGAAAGTGTGACAAGTCGTCAAAAATAAACAAAAAAGGAATGGTAATTGAAAAAAGGCAGGTTTTCAAGAGAAACCAGCAATCAGCATTAATGCTAAGGAAATGAGGTTTCATACTTCTCAACCCAGGGATACTCGTCTCAGGCCTTCAGCGTCCCTGTCTTTGCCATACCTTGACGATGTAAAACCACGCAATTTCCAAAGGTATGATGATCGCCCACAACATCATGCCCTAAAACGTTGTATAATTTAAATTTTGAGCGTTTACAATTAGAAATATACAATGCCTCAATTGAGACGTGACCCGATTGTCGATCGTTGGATCATAATCTCCCCCGACAGGACCAATCGCCCTTTTTCGCTATGGGCAAAACAGGGAAAAAACGGTGGGGCCTATTGTCCTTTCTGTGAAGGGAACGAACATTCGACACCGAAGGAAACCTTTGCAATCAGGAAAACCGGCTTCGGACCGAACGGTGTCGGGTGGACCCTCAGGGTGACGCCGAATAAATTTCCTGCGCTTGAATGGGACGGGATTGTGGAGACAAGCGATGACGGAATTTACAGAACAGTCTCCGGCGTTGGGGCGCATGAGGTGATAATAGAGACTCCGAGGCATGACGAGGATCTGGCTGATCTCGACGTGGAGAGGGTTGCGGACCTTTTTAAGGCGGTGCGGTTGCGTTGCCTGGAGTTTAAAAAGGATGACAGACTGCAGTGTATTCAGTTTTTCAAAAACCACGGCGTACAGGCCGGCGCTTCGCTGGAGCATTCACATTCTCAAATTATCGCGATGCCGGTTGTTTCAAAACAGATACAGGAGGAGCTTTCCGGAGCTGCGCGGCGTTTTGCGGAAAATAATACGTGTGTTTTCTGTGAAATAATAAAAAAAGAAATTGCGGAGGGAGTCCGGATGATTGCGGAAAACCGGGATTTTGTCGCCATCGCCCCGTTCGCTCCGAGATTTGCGTATGAATCATGGATATTGCCAAAAGAGCATTGCCCGTATTATGAAGACGCTGACGGCGCTCATGCTATGTCACTGGCGGAAATTTACAAGGATGTTTCAGGCGGTATAAACAAGCTTCTCGACAATCCGCCGTATAATATGACATTGCACACAGCCCCGTTTAACGGCGGTAAACAGAACAAGGAGTACCACTGGTTTGTGAAAATATGGCCGGTGACCACAAATGTGGCGGGGTTTGAATGGGGCTCTGGTTTTTATATAAATACAGTCGCGCCGGAGAGAGCCGCTGAACAAATGCGTAATATACTTTTTTCATGAATAGAAAACACGAATTAGCAGACCCGATGACAATTGTTTTCGTCTCGTCGGAAGCGCAACCTTTTTCTAAAACCGGTGGGCTTGCGGACGTATCCGGCTCCCTGACAAAAGCGCTTGCGGAGCTTGGCCACAACGTTCATTTATTCACACCTTTATATAAAAGCGTAGACAGGGAAACACACAAAATACCGAAACGGGGGAAAGCTGTTCAGGTCCCAATATCTTCCCGTACTGTAAATGGCAATGTGCTTTCCATAAAAAAAGGAAGGCTGTCTACGCATTTTATCGAACATGACGGTTATTTTGGCAGGGACAATATCTACTCTACGCCTAAAGGTGATTACGCCGACAACTCCGAGCGGTTTGTTTTCTTTTCCAGAGCGGCGCTTGAAGGTATAAAGGCTCTTAAAATAAAACCGGATGTAATACACGTCAACGACTGGCAGACAAGCCTGATTCCAGTCTACCTGAAAACTTTGCTGAAAAATGATCCTGCGCTGGGCCGTGTTCCATCTGTGTTGACGATTCATAACCTTGCTTATCAGGGTGTGTTTTGGGAACTGGACTGGCATCTTACAGGGCTTCCGTGGGAAGTGTTCGAAACGGGAGGATTGAAAAATCATGGCCAGATAAACTTCCTTAAAGGAGGGATAATATTCGCCGATATGATAACCACTGTTTCGAAAACGTACGCGGAAGAAATTCAGGGCAAAAAGTTCGGATGCGGCCTTGAAAGCGTATTGATAGGCAGGAAGAACGACCTGTTCGGGGTTATTAACGGTATAGACACGGAAATATGGAACCCTGCGACAGATCCCTTGATACCCGCCAATTACTCCGCCAGAAGTTTGAAGGGGAAAAAAACTTGTAAAGAAAAACTGTTGTCAGAGTTTGGCTTGCCGCCTGGCGACCAGCCTTTGCTAGGTGTCGTCTCCCGTTTGGTGGAGCAAAAAGGGCTGGATATGCTGGGAGCTGTGATCGACAAGATTCTTGATCTTGACGTGAGGTTTGTTTTACTTGGAACCGGTCAAAAGGAAATAGAGAATATATACAAAAAGCTTGCGTTGCGACGACCTGACAAAGTCGGCGCGCGAATAGGTTACGATGAGGCTCTGGCGCATCAAATAGAGGCGGGAACGGATATTTTCCTGATGCCTTCAAGATATGAGCCATGCGGGTTGAACCAGATGTATTCCCTTGCATATGGCTCTATCCCCGTGGTCCACGCCACAGGCGGGCTTAATGATACCGTCGAAGATTGCAATGGTGGCTTAGGCTCTGGAAACGGTTTTAAATTCCATAAATTTTCCGCTGAAGCTTTATATGACAAAGTTGAAGAGGCTGTAAACCTTTTCAAGAGAAATCCGGCCGCCTGGTATAAAATTGTCAGAAGAGGGATGAAGGAGGACTTCTCCTGGAAGGGGTCGGCCTCGATATATGAGAAGCTTTACAGGAAAGCGTTAAAGGGAGGCGTAAGTTGGTAAATAGCGTCGAAGATTTTCTGGCCAGGGAGGGCTCCACGGAAATGCCCGGCGCGAATCTCCGGACGTTACTGGATAATACTGTAGCGTCCGCTTGCAATGCTTTGCGAGCAAACGCTTGTGGTGTCATGCTTCTCGATGAGGCGCATCAGACATTAACACTTAAAGCCTGCCTTGGATTGTATGAAGCGGCGGTCGACGCTGTGCGCCTTCCAAAGGATAAGGGTATCGAATGGAAGATAATCCGCGAGAAAAAAACGTTGGCTCTGGACAACGTACATTTCGACCCTGATTTCGTTGCGATTCCGGAAGCTGGCGGGCATCTGTTTAAAAGTCTGCTGGGTGTTCCGATTATGGATAATGGCGCCTGTATTGGCACTTTATGCGTCCAGCAGGAAGATTCCAAGGAGTTTTCCCGGGAAGAAATTGAGTCTCTCGAAAAGATAGCTTTCGAAGCGGCAAAGCCTATTAAGGCGGCGTGGCTTTTCGAAAGATTGCGTGACAGAACCCGCGCGTTAACGCGGTTAAACGAAATGAGCAAGCTTATTAACTCCACAAATAATATGGACGAAATCCTTGCCCATATCGTTCGGTTCACCGGTGAGCTTACAGACGCCAGGACTAAGGTAATCTGGCTGACCGGTTCCACAAACGAGATTTCCTCGCGGCATATACCGGAGTCGACCGGTGACGAGCAATGGATGCTCCCTGTGCGTGAAGGAATCGTACAGCGGGTTGCGGAGACGCGTCGCATGGTCAAGGTGGATGATGTTCGTTCGGAAAACGATTTTGAAGGGCTCGAAAGAGTTTCGTCAACATCGGTGATATGTCATCCGATGGTTTTTGACAATGTTGTTGAGGGAGTAATTCTTCTTGGGGATCGCAGATCAGGGCTGAATGAATATTTTTCCGCATTTTCAGGCGAGGAAGCGGAAGTCTTGGAGTATATAGCGCAGACCGCCGCCCAAGCCATTTCAAGGGCCAAAACTCATGCAAGGCTTGAGTCGACAGCAGAGGCAAACCGCCAGAACGTTCGTGAGCTTTCGATTCTTTTCCAGCTTTCACTTGCAATGCAACGCACGATTAACATGGACGATCTTCTGCGCGTGATTCTTTCTTGTGTCACGGTTGGCAAAGGTTTGGGATTCAATCGCGCAATTTTGTTTCTTGAAAACGAAAGCGCCGATCTTCTGCATGGCATGATGGGAGTGGGGCCGGACTCAGGAGAAGACGCCGAACGTATTTGGAGCGGCGGGGAAGAACTCAACAGTTCCGCTGACCTCGTGCAATGGTTATTAAACCGCGACCCCTATGAAATAGAAAACTCCGATTTCAATAAAATGGCAAAGTCTCTGAGGATACCGCTTTTTAAAAAAAATATTATAGGCAGAGCGTTTTCCAACAGAGTAGCGATAAACGTGCGGGGAGTGAGCGATTTTGCGGAAGGCGATGCGGAGCTTGTCTCCGGCCTTAACTGCTCAAAGTTTGCGATCGTCCCGCTCGTGGCGAGAGACCTGGCCATGGGGGCCATAGTGGTGGACAATTTTTATAACGACAAGGAAATAACCGATAACGATATAAAGTTGCTTACACGTTTCGCCGCGCCTGCGGCATGGGCCATAGAAAATATCAAATTATTCGAGCGGCTTTCATCGGTAAACAAGGAGTTGATGGACATGGACAGCAACATCGCCCATGTGGAGAGGCTCTCGGCCTTGGGAGAGGTGTCCGCCGAGATGGCGCATGAGCTTAAAAATCCCTTGGTGACAATCGGCGGGTTTGCAAGAAGGCTTCTCAAAAGAATACCGGAGTCGAAAATGGAGGTCAGATATGTGTCCATAATCGTTCAGGAAGTCGAGCGGCTGGAGGGGCTGTTGCGTAATACGCTGGATGTTTCGAGGGAGACGCCGGTCAAGAGGGAGTCTGTGGATTTAAATCGTATTGTAAAGGACGCCGCCGATTTCTACTGGCGCGTTATGTATGATAAAGGAATTAAGGCGGAATACAGCCTGTATCCGAATCTGAAGAAGGCGAATATAGACCAGACCCAGATAAGACAAGCGCTTATCAACCTGATACTGAATTCTATAGAGGCCATGTCTTGCGACAAACATGGTATACCCAAAATCTTGACATTGGTAACGGAGCCCGCTCCAAATCACCCGGACAAGGTCAGGCTGATAATATCCGACTCTGGCGGCGGCATAGCGGAAAGGGATTATCACGATGTTTTCAACCCTTTCTTTACCACCAAGCCGCATGGCACCGGACTCGGTCTGTCGTTATGCAAAAAACTTGTGATGATGAGCTACGGTTCCCTTAAAATTGACAACAAGCTTGGAGATGGGGTAACTTTTACAATCACTCTGCCTTGCGAAAATGTTACAGGGGATACCGTTGGCGGATAATGAAAATATAAAGGAGAGGGAGCTTGGGTAAAACCAGAATACTCGTCGTCGACGACGAGGAAAATATACGTTTGCTTTACAGGGAAGAGCTTTCGGAATCGGGGTATGAGGTGGAGACAGCCATGGACGCCATGGACGCCGATAGAAAAATCCCTGTATTTAAACCGGACCTTATTACGCTTGATATAAAAATGCCAGGCATGGACGGAATCGAGTTCCTGCGTCTGTTCAGGGAAAAGGATAAAGAGACCCCTGTAGTTCTCTGCACGGCGTACTCTGATTATAAAAAAGATTTCAAGGTTTGGGCGTCTGAAGCCTATGTGGTGAAATCTTTTAACCTCGACCAGCTAAAAGCCACCATCAAAGAGGTGCTGGACAGGGGGAGCAAGTCGGAAGAAAATCGGGCGTAGCCAGAAACCACGCCCCCCTGATTTCGATCCTGGAGCGCGTTCCGTTAATGTGCTCTTCCTCCCGCCAGGATGCCAAGATCGATATCAAAAGAATCAGCCGAGGCTTTACTTAAAGTTATCGGGCGTGTTGTCTGGAATTGGTAAGAGCCGGGCTGGCTAAGGTTTACACCGATAAATACGCGTTCCCGGAATATCGCACTTACATCAAGCATCTGCTAGCTCAGATACACGTTATGTCCGGTACAAAAGGGGCCTTTGCTCACAAATCGTCACCACCTAAGTAGTCTTGGATAAATCTCACCCGTCTTGATGTAGTGCGCCAGCATCCGCCCATTATGCGGGCTGTCATATCCGCGCACGGCGCCCAGCCCCAACCAGCAGCGCACAGACACATGGGCGCCGTCGAACAGCACGCGGTATTGATGCCCCGGTTGACGTTTTAAAGCCGGGCCGCTCTGCACAACATTAGCTGTCGATATCATCAACCCCTGTGCGCCGTACATTGAAATAAACCTTTCCGCTCTTCCCCGCGCCGTTCCGATTTCCTCTTCCGGAATTGTAAAGCTGGTCGGCGCGCTGCTCACTCTCTCCAAGTAAGCTTTCTCTTCCGGCGCCAGCGGTGGAGCCGTCGCGCATGCGGATATCAGCAATGTTGCGCACAATAAAATTATCCGTATCATTTCCGCCTCCGTTTTTTAAGCTGTTTTTTAGCATGATAATAGCCCAGTCGGGACATGATCTAGCGGACGATAGATCTTAACGTACTCATGCGGAAGTTTTCTTTTAGGCGTCTGTAATAGTAATCGCTCGGGTTGTAGTCGTCCGAAAGGATAATAAAAGGCTCGTTTTTCGGAAACCGGAACGTTCTGAAAAGATTGTTCTCGATAGTTTTTTTAAAGTAGTCTGGTTTATCGAGATATTTTACCGACTCGATGTCTTTTTGAACGGAAGCTCCGTTGTGTGCGATTATAATAAAATTGCCGCGCCCGTTTTTATTTGAGGGGTCAAATGTGGGATAGGTCGCAACCGTGTCGAACACCCGTTCGATAGTTTTTATCACCGAGTTTGTCATAAACCGGTCATCCTTGAGGTTGACTATGATATTCGTTAAAAGTATTCCGTTTTTGTTTAGGCGCTTCTTTATGGTTCTGATCGCCTCTATGCTGAAAAGGTGGTCGGGCATCATGCCGCCTGTGAACACGTCTGTTATAACGTAGTCATATTTTTCTTTTGTTTGCAACATGTGCTGACGGGCGTCCGCGACAATCACCTTGCCTTTTATATCGAAGTCAAAGTAAGTTTTCGCCACCTCGTATATGTGAGGGTTTATCTCCACTACGTCGACATCGAACCCCTTGCCTTCGAGCCATTTCGGGATAATGCCTATTCCAAGCCCGGCCACAAGCGTTTTTTTCCCATTCGCGCTCATGGCATACGGTAGAAATTGCATATAATAGGTGTACAGATAGGTTGAAAACCCATTTGCTTTATCCATACCACCTTGTATCAGACCGTCTGTTATCAGCAACCGGTGGCGTTGTTTTCCCTTCGACCGATCGACGACCTGTACATTGCCGTAAAAGGTGTCCTGGCTGAAAACTTCTTTAAAAATACCATTTTTCCCTAAGGCTGGTTTGGCCGGGAAAGTGAGCGATAGCGATAGCGCTGGCAGAAGACAAGCCAGCAGGGCAAACCATTTTTTTTTCAAGCCCACAAAATAAACAACAGACAGGAGAATAAGCCCGGAGCCTGTGAAAAAGAAAATATCCTTTATTCCGAAAATCGCGATTAAAACGAACCCGGTAAGGGCCGCCCCTACCACGCTGCCAGCCGTTGAAACCGCGTAGAACATGCCGACCGTTTTCCCGATAAGCCGCATTTCCGTGGCGGCGATCTTGATAATATATGGGGTGACGCAACCTAACAGAAAAAGCGCAGGGCCGAACAGGATAGCGGCGCTGGTAAATGCGCCGAGCCGCAGGCCAAAAGATAGGCAGATGTTAAGAACAGCTGTCTGAAAGACCGGAATCAGAAGAATAAAAAATCCGGCTGCCAGAATGATGAAATAAAGGTAGCCCGCGCCGTTCTTTCTGTCGGCCAGGTATCCTCCAATTGCATAACCCGTCGCAAGGGCCAGTAGCGTCACAGTGATCAGAGATGTCCAGACAAACAGGCTCACGCCGAAAAAAGGGCCTATTACCTTTGAACCGAGAACCTCCACGATCATCACCGACGCCCCTGTGGCCATCGCTGTAAATCCCAGGAAAATGGTGAACCCCCAGTCCGGCTTAACCGTGTATATTCCGGGGTTACCTTTTTCTTCAGGACCGACCATTCGATTATTTTCGCAAAAACCCTTTGAGGAGATCGTCTTTCTCAATCGTCATGGCGATCGGTCTGCCATGGGGGCAAGTGTAAGGCAACTTGCATTTTTTAAGCTGTGTCACCAGCGATTCAATCTCCTTGTTGTCGAGCGTCTGGCCCGCCTTAACCGCTCCCCTGCATGCCATGATGTTGATCGCGTCTTCCGCGATTTCGTCGAACCGGGCTTCCTTTTCGAAGCTTTCCGCCTTGTCCATTATGTCCATGACCATGGAAGTGTAGTCTTTGCCGGCAAGAAGGGCGGGGGCTGAGCGCAGCATGAAGACGCCGTTTCCGAACTCTTCGATAAAAAAGCCTAGCCGCTTAAATTCATCCAGCCTGTTTCCCATGAACTCCGCATAACGTCCTGAAAGCTCAATTTCCATAGGGAAGAGAAGCTCCTGCGAGTCTACCTTGCTGTCGCGGTATTTCAGTGACAACTGTTCGTATAAAACCCGTTCGTGGGCGGTGTGCTGATCCAGTATCAGCGCTCTTTCCCCATCTTCCAAAATGATAAACGAACTGAATATCTGCCCGACCGGCTTGAAGTTTTCCGATATGGAGGAATCGAAATGGAGCAAGCCTGTTTCCGTCCTGGCCTCTTCCATGCCAGGGCCTTGTTCTGTTGTTTCAGCAAGGGAAGCCGCGCTTTCCCCGCTATCGAACGCCGCCACAGGCTCCGCAAAAAATCTTAACGGAGCGAATGGACGCGTTTGAATGTTGTCAGACCACGTATCCGGCTTTACCGGAACCTGCGCTTTGGCGAATACATTGTCACTTCTTTCTTTAACAATTCCAAGAGCGTCGGCAACAGCGCCCTCGACAAAAGCTTTGACTGACCTCCCGTCAACAAACCGAAGCTCAGTTTTTGTAGGACTTACATTGACATCGACTCTTTCGGGCGGGATGGTGATCCGCAGGAAAATCATCGGATGCCTGCCGCGGGGGACAAGTGACCTGTACCCTTCCGCTATGGCGAAGTTTAACATCCTGTCGCGGATGTAGCGCCCATTGACGTAAATGTATTGTGTTTCCCTGCTTGACCTCGTGGCGCTGGGTCTTGAGATATAGCCGTCTATTCGCATTCCACCGCTTTCGGAACGGATATCGGTAAGCTCCCGTAAAATATTTTGGCCGAACAGGGCGCCGATTCGCTCTCGAAACGCATCCTTTCCCTCAACCGCCGGAGCCTCCAGAGCCACGCGCCCTTCGCGGACAAGCCTGAAAGCCGTATCCGGCTTTGCCAAAGCCTGCCGGGTCACAGCCTCCTGAACGTGCGCCGATTCGACACTTTCCGAGCGAAGGAATTTGCGTCGCGCCGGTGTGTTAAAGAAAATATCCCGCGCCTGGATGCTCGTTCCCCGCACAGGGGGGGCCTCACGTACGTTTTTAAGGCTTCCTCCTTCGATTGCGACCTCTGTGCCGGCTTTCGCTCCATCCAGGCTGGTAAACAGACTCAAGCGCGACACGGAGGCGATAGACGGCAGAGCCTCACCCCTGAAACCGAGCGTGGAGACAGACTTCAGATCGTCAGCGGTTTCGATTTTGCTCGTTGCATGCCTCTCAAAAGCAAGTAAAGCGTCATCGCGTGACATTCCAACGCCATCGTCTACCACTTCGATATAAGATTTTCCGCCATTGCGGAAAATGATGGTAATGGAGGCGGCTTTTGCGTCGAGCGCGTTTTCTACAAGTTCCTTGATAATGGATGCCGGTCTCTCCACAACTTCACCGGCGGCGATCTGGTTGGCCACCTTATCCGAAAGGGGTCGGATTTTGCTAGCGGATGATACGCCTTCAGTTAAACTTTTCATTTTGGGCCAATTTCGACTATTGTATTCCGTGATAATATCCTGGTCAACAGGAGCTCTCGACTGATAGTTTGAAACGGCGCGAAAGTCTTCCACATGTTCTGTGGAAAGAATTGTTGAAAAGCGTCATTCGCAGTTGAGAAATTGTTAAATATTAAAGGCTTATAACAAATTGCTCAAAAATGAAGCGATCTTGTAACTCTTTGATTTTAATTGCTGTAAAAAATGTACAGAGTTTTCAGGCAATTGCGCTCCGGGTTCGGGCAATAGTGGATAATTATTTTCAACAGTTAAGGAATTATTTTTGTAAAAATTATGGCAGCGCAATTAAAATTTCCTTATCCCATAGACCGGGATGACAGCTTCGATACCTTTATTCTGGACGAAAAAAATGGCGATACCGTCCGTTTATGCGAGGCTTTTGTCTCAGGAGGGGAGGGACAGCCGTCAAGCCTGGTTCTCTACGGGCCTAGAGGGTCTGGCAAGACTCATCTCCTGGGAGCGATGGGAGCTCTTGCCAAAGAGACAATTAACGAAAGCGCCGCGCTTTATTTGGATTGCGACAAGCTGAATGAGAAAGTGAGCAGGCTTAAAACTTATGGAGAGTTGAAGGCCTATCTTGAAAGTTATGAAAAAGCCGCGTTTCTGGCGTTGGACAACCTTGACGCCGTAAGTGGAATATCCGAGGCGGAGGAACAGGTGTTTCATCTTTACAACGCCGTCACACAATCCGGAGGGCGTTTTTCCGCCGCCCTGACCGCCACTCCTTCAACGTGGCGCTTTTTAGATGAGCTTGCCACACGGCTGTTATGGGGGCAGGTTTTAGAGTTGAAGCCTGTAGGGGATGATCAAAGGGGAAAGGTGCTTGAAAAAATGGCGAGAGATAGCGGCATGACGCTACCGGGAAATGTAGCGGCGTGGCTTATTACGCGAATCGATCGTGACCCTGAAAGCCAGCGGGAAGCGTTGGCGAGGATAGACTTGTACTCTTTGGAAAAGGGACGTAAAGTGAGTATACAATTAATCAGGGAGGCTCTTCAGATTAACGATGGCTTCTGATTTCGAAAGACACCGCCCCTCAAACGTCACCAATGGATACCAGATATGCCAAAAGTGCGGTTGCCCTCACAAAATGGAGGACGCCATATGCTCTTTTTGCGGCGCAAAGCTTCTACGTAAAATATCGTTTTCTGATCGGTTAAAAAGAGCTGTGGAGAGAGCGAAGTGGCGATATAAATTAAAAGCGCCTCGCCGCTCGCCGAAATCCGTGGCTAAAAACGCGGCGTCAAAACTTGTCACACTGATTCTCGGTGTGGCGCTGACCGTAGTCGGCGGCTGGTTCCTGCTGAAAGCGTCGCAAGGCTCTGGTCTTACAGACTTTCTTGTCGGAGCGATATTCTCCATATATGGAGTTTATGCGGTGATAAATGTAGTGAGAAAAAAGGAATAGCAAGGCGATTGCGCCTCACCTTATTATCAGCCCGCCGTAACCTACCACGCTTGAGTAATCACGTGTCGTATCTCCGGAAGTCTGATATTCCACAAGCTCAGCCGATGTGGCGCCCAGACGTTTGCACACATCTATGACCACCGCTGTCGGCTGGACTCCGCACATCGAAATATTTTCTCCACGCACAACTTCCAGCAAACCTGGAGCGTCAAGAGCCTCTATTCTTTCAATCGCCATGAGATCGAGTCTCTCGGCGGTTTGGGCTGTGACATGGTGAGAGAAGTCTGAGCTTGCGACAAGGGTTGGGTTTGCGCCTGAGCGCTTTATAGCCCTGTATATCCCTTCGCCAAGGTCCGGCAAGGCGCTGTCAGGTATACGAGCCATTATTATGGGAACAATTTTGACCTCACCGCAATAATGGGTCAAAAGCGGTATCTGCGTCTCCAGCGAGTGTTCATTTTCATGCGCTTTCGGGTTGTTGGTTAGCAGATCGGTTTCTTCCATTATCAGTGAGGCCAGAGTGGCGTCCACCTCCACATCGCCTCCGGGTGTTTTCCATGTTCCCTCGGCCATAATCGCAACAGGAGGAGCTTTTGTAAACATGCCGGAGCCATGGTTCGGCCCGATCAATATTACAGAGCCTTGCGGCGCGATCCGTGAATATACCTTGGCCGCGACGAGGCCTGAATATTGGTATCCCGCGTGTGGGGCTACAACGCCCAGGGCAGGTTGCGGGGTGGCGTCCCCTACGTCAAATTGGCTTATCTGTTCTTCTATCGCTTCGATTGTTTTGGGGTAAAACATACCGGCGACAGCGGGTAGGCGAATCATGGCCCCTCCATGATGGTGTCTCTATACTAATAAGATAGCCTTTTGTCCGCCAGGGTCAAGCGCGGAAACTTTATTATCCGCCGCGAATTTCCGATATGGTGAAAAGCGGCTCGAATTTTATTCCACGTTTGAAAAACGCTTCACGACCACCCATTTCTCTATCGACCAGGCATATAATTCCCGCGATTTCCGCTCCGGCCTCTGTTATCGCGTCGATCGCTTTAATGGTGGAGCCGCCAGTGCTCACCACGTCCTCCACCACAGCCACCTTGACTCCGGCCCCTATTTTCCCCTCGATCTTTTTTCCCATCCCATGGCCTTTGGACTCTTTCCTGACGATGAAATTGGCAAGAGGTTTCCCCTCCATCGCCGAGACCAGGCTTGCGGCTGTTGATATCGGAACGGAGCCCAGCTCCATCCCGCCGATGGCGGTCACATCCCATTCTTTTATCTGGTCAAATACCACCTTGCCAACAAGAAGACTTCCCTCCGCCTCCAGTGTGACCTCTTTGCAGTTGATGTAGTAGCTTGATTTTTTACCGGAAGCAAGGGTGAACACACCCTCTTTATATGCTTTCGTTTTTATAGCCTCAAGAAGCTTTGCGCGATTGTTATTTTCCATAATTGTTGTAATAAACGAGGTGAAAAGTTAGGCCATATTATACATACTATGGCGCCATGAAAAAAATATTCATTTTTAGACGGCTTAAGAATCTCGCTAGCCGTTTTTTATAGGATGAAAAACCTTGGACACATAAGAGATAATGGCGTCTATCTGTTCGTTGGTTAACACATCTCTCCATGCCGGCATGGATGAGCCCGGGAGTCCGTTTCTTATTGTTTTCCGCATTCTGGACTTTGTCATGCTATCCATCACGGGGTCGTTCCGAAGGTCGCGCGGGTGAGGCTTTAAAAACGCTCCGATCCAATTTTTCCCGGCGCCGTTTCTGTCGTGGCAAAACGCGCAGTTTTCCTGAAACAATGTTTCTCCCATTCTCTCCTGCCCTGTCAACCCGGTGGTTTTGCTCCAGACAGCTCCTTCCTTCAGCACATGAGCGCGGTCATGGCAGCTTATGCACGATTCCATGAAGAGTTTTTTCCCGGCCAATTGTTCGGGGTTTAGCTTGTCGTCCGGTGTGTCGAGAGGTATCTCTCCTTTTGCGAATGGAAAAGCGGCGGCGTAGCGCTCATGGTTTTCCCAGCCGTTTTCCGGGGTGTGATACCAGGTGTTTTTCGCTTTGTTGCGCATAAATTCATCCCGGACAAACGTTACCACCGCTTCTATATCCTTTGGTTTAAGAACGGTTTCAAATGCGGACATTGCCGTACCGGGCTTGCCGTTACGCACTGCGGAAATCATCTCTTCACGGCCGAGCCGATCGGAGGTTATTGCTGTAAAGTCCCTTGGTTTCGGCGTCAGAAACGAGCTTGCGAGGGTTTTGGAGTCTCCAGAATAGCCATGACAGTAATAGCAATAGAAATTATATGTTTTTCTGCCTCGCTCGATTTCCTTTTCAAGCTCTTCTTCAATGACTTTTGCGCGAGTCGGGTCAACTTTTCCCCACTCAGGTTTTTTGGATTCGGCGGCTCTCGCTAACAACGACGCCGCGATGATAAAAAAGAATATAAAACAGAAACGTAAGAGCCTTGTCATGCGTTATTAGGAGCCGGATACTTTTTCAGATAATTTTTTCGGCTGGATAAATTTCTGAAAAACGTATTCCGCAACATCCGCAATCTGCTGGTCGGTCAGCACTTTATTCCATGATGGCATTTCGGAGCCTATTATACCTTTGGATATGGACTCGAACAATGTTGGCCGATTATACTTTATCCGTGAAGCCAGCAAACGAAAGTTTCTCGGCTTTGGGTTTATGAACTTCGACCTTGGCCCGTTGCCCTCTCCTTTTTTACCATGGCATACGTAGCAGTTGTTGTTAAAAAACTCGGCGCCTTTTACAGGGTCTCCAACAAGCCCTTTTACCATAGGCTTCGCCATCTTTCGTCTAACACTGGCAAGGGAAACATTCTTTTCCCCCTTTTTTCCCATGAATGTCATTCGGATGTAATCCACCACCTTTTCTATTGTGTCAATCCCAAGTCGCTCATCCCAACTAACCATTGGAGAGCCGTCTATTCCGGTTCGGACAGACTGGATCATTCTTTCCCTGGTAAGTGTCTTTATTATATCTTTCGATGTAAAGTTTCGTGGTTTTGTGCGGAGTCCCGCAGCGGCGCGGCTATTACCGTCTCCTTTGTCTCCGTGACATACGGCGCAGTTTTTTT
>CAYNDB010000004.1:0-1096 GCA_964395915.1 uncultured Nitrospinota bacterium
CCTGAAGCCTTGCCACCACAACTTCCCGCGGGTTGGCCATGGCCTTAAGCTCCGAGGCCATCGCCTTGAAAGCGATAAGGTGACGTATTACCTTTATCGATCCAGAAGTTGATCCGGCGCACCCGCCTACAAACATGAGACAGAAGAGAACTATTTGAGCGAAAGGGCTCCACAAGCCGTAGTCAGCCGATGTATATCCAGTTGTGGTCAGTATCGATGTTACCTGGAAAGCGGCGTTGGTCAAAGTTTCGAAAAACGGAGTATCCGCAGGATGGATAAGAAGCAAATCAACTGCAATCAGAAGAAATGCGCCCACCAGAATCCATATAAATAGGCGGAACTCCTCGTTCTCCCAATATCGTCTACCTTCACCTTTAACCAGCATGTAATGTAGCGTAAAGCTTGTTCCGCCAATAATCATGAATGTGATAACGATCCATTGCATGGTAATGGTTTCCACATCGCCTACGCTTCCGCTGTGAACTGAGAAGCCGCCGGTGGAAAGGGTGGTAAACGAATGGCAGACGGCGTCATATGGCGGCATGCCTGCAACGGTAAGGAGCACAGCCTCCACAATTGTCAGCGATACATAGATACCCCACAGCGCGCGGGCGGTTTCCTGTATGCGTGGGGTTACTTTCTCAAAATTCGTTCCCCCGGGTATTTCCGCCCGGAACAGGTTGTGGCTTCCCTCGCCAAGCGCCGGCAGCACCGCCACAAACAAGGCGATGATTCCCATCCCGCCAATCCATTGTGTCATACAACGCCAGAACATTATTCCGCGTGGCATGCTTTCCAGGTCAGAAAGAACCGACGCTCCGGTGGTTGTGATGCCGCTGATCGATTCAAAAAGGGCGTCTATAAAGCTCGGCATCGCGCCGGAGAGAAGGTAAGGCAAAGTTGTGAAACAGCCGACCACTATCCATCCGGAGGCCACAATCATAAAGCCATCCGCGACGGTGATTTTTCTATGCGGCCTGTCTTTTGAAAAAAGTAAAAGAAAATAGCCGACAATAAGCGTAATCGCCGCCGAAATTAGAAAGGCTCTCAACTCATTGTGCGCGATAGGTGTTTTATAGCCGTCGTAATAGTAAGC
>CAYNDB010000004.1:1196-4864 GCA_964395915.1 uncultured Nitrospinota bacterium
AGTGGAGCCGTCCGGGATGATCGTCGAATCTCCTTTAAGCACAGTACCCACGACAGCTCCTTTCGGGAACCCGGCTTCAGACAACGTTTTCCCCGCCAGCGGCGCATCTTTGCCAATTACATATTCGATCAGCTCCGCCTCCCCGGCATGTAGTTTTACGACAGAATGCACTATACCTTCACGAATATGGCGCAAAATTGCGCCGGCTGTAAGAGTGAGCGGGTTAACGACGATGTCCAGTCCGATCGCATCCATGACCGGCAGGTACTCAGTTTCATTTGTGATAACCGCTACACGCGCCACCCCAAGCCGTTTGGCCAGAAGCGCCGACATCAGGTTTACCTTATCGTCAGCCGAGGCGGCGACAAAACAGTTTATCGATTCGATGCCTATTTCATGAAGCAGGTCGGTCTCCGCGCCTCCACTTTTTAGCACCTTAACATCTGAAAGTCGTTCGGCGGCCACGCGGGCCAAGTCATCGTCGGATTCAATTATGATGACTTCTTCAAACATGCTTTTTAACGCTTCGGCGACAGAAATTCCGATCCGCGAAGCTCCAAGGATTACCACTCGCTCACCAGCCGATGTTCCACTTTTAAAGATGGGGAGCACGAATGGAACCGTTTCTTTTGCCGCAAGGAGCCAAACCTTGTCTCCCTCCATGACTCGATCCTCGCCATGCGGAACTATGAAAGTGTTTTCGCGGTAGAGGCCTATTATCAAAAAAGAGTCGAGCGCGAACTGTTCACGCAGTTCCGCAAGTGAATGTCCCGTTATCGTAAGTCCAGGCGCTATGTCGAACCCGATTAACGCAACCTCTCCTCCAGCAAACTCCGCATAGTCGAACGCTCCGTTAATGCCTATTACTTTAGTAAGATGGGAGACCGCCTCCCGTTCCGGGTAAATCACCCAGTCCAGCCCCAGCTCGTCCTTATCCAGCCCGCCTTCCGCAAACAACCCTTCGTTCCTGATCCTGGCGACTCTTGTGGGGATCTCAAGTTTTCCTGCGAGCAGTGTGGTCGTGAGATTGATTTCGTCGGATTGACTTACAGCGATCAGCATATCCGTGTCATCGCCAGCGGCTTTGCGCAGAAGAGGAAGGTCGCAAGCGTTTCCTTGTATTACAGTTACATCGTAAAGTTCGCTGACCAGAGACGCAACCGCTTTATCCCGTTCGATCATTATGAGGTCAAGCCCTTGCGTGGATAACTCTCGCGCAAGCTGTTGCCCCACTCTTCCTGCTCCGACAATGATGATTTTTTTCATCCAGCCGCCCTCCTTTTAGCGCGCCGCGCAAATGTAGCGACAATATTCGAAACGGTTCAGCCGTTCTGTTTGTTCAGAGTTATAACAGCTCCGTCCGTTCCCAGGGTAAGCTCCCCCGATGCTTTTCCATACAAGTCGTCAGGACTCTTCGACCCTGCGTCACCGTCCGAATCGAACCTGGCTTCAAGCGAAATTTTCATGCCGGCCTGTGGAACCCCCATCATTATATTCTTTTCATCAAGAATAAACTTATATGGGAACTGGACATTTACAGCCTTGCTTACAGCCAAAGGCGCCCCTCCACCACCAGAGCGCGCGATTATGTAGAGTGTCCAGTTTTTTGAGCTATGGTCCTTCACATCGTCAGCAAGATCCACTTCCCCGGAAACTATTATTCCACTAAAGCCTTCGGAGGCGTTGTTGGAAGGTATCGCTGTCGTCGTTTGCGCCTGTGGCTTTGCAGCTTTCGTATCTTGACCGGACCCCAGCTCCGGGCGCTGGTCCATTTTGTCGTAAGGAACATAATGGTGGTCCTGACAGGCGATTGTCATTGTGGTAAAAAACACAATAACAACAGCTGTTTTTATGATCTTATCGAACTGACGGTAAAAAACCATTTGAATTCCTTAAATAGTTGTGGATGGTGATATGGAGGAATATCTCTGTTAGATAGTGAATATATATCTTATTGGCTTTGTAGCGCCTTACGGTTTTACAAAGAACGCCTGATCCGGTTCTTTTTGTATCTTGACTAATAAATTTTGCTTTAAATATCTTGTTTACGCCAACCCATATTACCTGAGTGGGAAATACAGTTCAAGAAGAAGCGACTTACAGATTCCTGGCTAAACAGTTCTTTGCACACGGGGATATTGTGTTTTTGCAAGTGGTTTGACCATGGCTATGGCTATCCATCTATTTTAATACCTGTATCAGGTTCTATTTTTTAAATGCCCATGCAGATCCAAAACAGTAACAGCGGTGGAGGTTTAATGTAATGTTTTATAACACTAAGATGCCCTGAAAAATTATTAAGCGGAAAGTGTTAGAAACAACTTGATTTTCTAAGCTTTACGCCTAATATATATAGTATAGGAAAACATAAGAAAAACTGTTACTTTCATCTGGAGGTGGCAGTTGAAACATTGCTTAAATAAAAGATGGTGTATACAATGGTAGTAACAAGCAGGAAAAGTAATAGGGGGGTAGTTATGTTAAAGAAATTTTTAGTATTATCGATTGGATTGGCGCTTTGGAGTGGTGTGGCTTCTGCGGATATCAAGTCAGACTTGGAGTCAGGTCTTTCCGTTACGGTAGCGTTGCAGAATGCGATTGCGGATGGTGTGACGATTACCAACGCTACGGCGGACGCTGTTTCCGCTTTTCCAGCCCGCGCGGGAGAAATTATTTTTGCGGCTGTTAAGATGTCTCCTGGGCTCGCAGGCGAGATTGTAATGGCGTCAGCCACTTCTGGAGCAGAGATTTCTGTCGCGGTATCTGAGGCGATCAAAGCCGCTCCCGGAAAAGCCGGGGATATAGTCGCCGCCGCTGTAAGAGCTGTTCCTGAAAGGGAAATTGAAATCACTCAGGCGGCTATTTTACAGAATGTTGATCCTGGCGTTGTCGCATCGGCTACAGCGGCCGGTCGTTCCATACCTTCACCTTTTGCGCCCGTTTCAATGCCTAACACAGGTATAGGACGTGGAGGTGTTACACCTTATGAGGGTATTGCCAGCGTATCTTGATAAATTTACAGCTGTAGGGATTTTCAAATCAGGGTGGCACAGAAGCTTCGGCGCCACCCTTTTTTTTGGTGGGGGTTTAATGCGAGTTGATATCAAAGCTGTAATTATTTTTGTTACGGCAATTTTTGCATTATTTACAATGACTTTGCCAGCTTTGGCTCAGGATCTTCCAGAAACGAAGACTGCATCCACAAGCAAGGAAACCCTTCCTCCAGGGTTTTATCCCGCTCTTACGTTAGATTATGAGAGTAAAGACAACATTCTAAGGCTGGATAATCGAAAAATATATGATAACGTCTATTCTGTACGCCCGTCTTTGACTTTGATGTCTCTGTTCGGCAAACACTCATTTGAAGCCAGCTATTTTGCCGACATTATCCGGTATCAGAATAACAGTGATGAAAATTTCGTGGATCATTATGTGGATGGTCAATTAAACCTCGACCTGACCAGAAAACTGAAAATGATATTCGTGGCGGATTACGCCACTGCGCACGAATTGCGCGGAGCTTCCGGCACCAGGGTGACTTTATCTGAAACACCGGACGCCTGGTGGGGAGACCGAATGTTTGCAGAGGTCTCTTACGGGAGAAGAACCCACAGGAACCAGATAGTCGTTAGCGTTGAATCATATCGCAGGCGTTACACGAACAACTT
>CAYNDB010000004.1:4964-20474 GCA_964395915.1 uncultured Nitrospinota bacterium
CAAACAATTGGCAGCTATTATGTCAGCAACGAGATTGGCGTTAACTGGCGGCATGATTTAAGTGCTCGTTGGGTGTTGTTGTCGAAACTCCTTTTCCAGAATGATGAGTACAGTGTGATTACTGATATTGAACGTAGCGATGATCTTGCGGATTTTGAGCTGGAAATAGCATATAGCCTCTTAAGGTGGCTGGACATAGGTGGTATTTACCATTATTCGTCCAGACAGTCTACATATCCGGGTATTGATTATAAGGCTAATACCTTCATGATCCAGATTGCAGCCGATTCTATGTAGCTTTATACCATTGATTTTTCTAAACGAGTGAATCTTTAGCAGTTTAGCGGTATAATCAAAAAGTAAGTAAATCTAAACAATTCTAGGGTGTAATACGTGGTCAGGTCGTGGGAATTGCGGTATGTGGCATTTTTGCTTATTACCGTTATAGCGCTGGCTCCTGATTTTTCTGAAGCGGGGACGGCGCAATATGAAATCGGCTCCGGTGATCTTTTAACCGTCACTGTTTATGGTGAAGAGGATCTTAGTCTCAAGGCCGTCCGTGTAGCAGGCAATGGGAAGATATCCTTTCCGTTAATAGGCGAAATTCAGGTAAGCGGCTTCACCTCGAAAGAGTTGGAGGGGCATTTGATCAGGTTGCTGAAGGAAGGTTATCTCAAAAAACCGAAAGTAACGGTTTCCATTCTTGAGTACAGGATGTTTTACGTCAATGGCGCGGTTAACCGCCCTGGTGGGTATAAATATGTGGATGGGCTTACTGTGCGTAAAAGCATTGCCTTGGCAGGCGGTTTTACGGTGCGGGCGTCGACAAAAAAAATTACCTTGATCCGCGAGTCAAACCCTTCTGAGCCGATAGAGTCGGTTGGGTTAAATATTACTGTTTTCCCCGGAGACGTTCTTACTGTGGGAGAGAGTTTCTTTTAATCAATCAACCCGTATACTAATTTGCCGCACGGCTGATTGCAAGACGGGAAAAATCGATGATAGATATTCACAGCCATATACTTCCCGGTGTGGACGATGGAGCGCGTGATATGCGCGAGGCGGTCGCTCTTCTTAGAATATCGGTTGATGAAGGGATAAAAACGCAGGTTCTCACACCGCATATGCCTGCAAATACGTATGGCCTTTCTCTTGATTCTCTCACTAAAAGTTTTGACAAATTCAAGTCGGCGATTGAAGAGAAGGAAATACCTATCCAGCTTAAACTGGCGGCCGAAGTCCGCATTGGTCTTGAGGTTATGGAGCTTGTTGAGTCTGGCAACATGCCGTGGCTTGGGGTGTGGGAAGGAAAAAAAGTTTTCTTGATGGAGTTTCCGCCCAATGCGATTCCGTCGGGGACTTTGAACATAGTGCGATGGCTTTCTCAAAACGAAATTCATCCCCTGATAGTCCATCCGGAGCGAAATCTGGAAATACAGAATAATATGGACAAGCTAAAACCTTTTATAGATGAAGGCTGCCTTTTGCAACTGACGGCAGGTAGTATAACCGGTGATTTTTCAAGGGAGGCTTTCGATACCGCTTGTCAGCTGCTCAAGCAGGGGCTTGTGGACGTGATCGCTTCCGATTGTCATCGGGCCGATGGAAGGACGCCGAGGCTTAAAGGAGCTGTGGATGTGGCCAGGCAGATCGTTGGTGAGGATGAAGCCATTGCAATGGTTTCCACAACGCCAGCCAGATTGTTAGATGGTCTTAAAGCCGCCTATTAAGGGCTGTTGAACGAGAAATAAATGTAGTAAAAACTCCATGCCGGATAAAGTGAACGATATATAACAATGACTAAAACTGTCGCCGTTATTCTTCTGGTTATAAGCTCGGTTTTCTTTCTCTGGGCGTCGGCCTGGGGTGTCGCTGACTTTCTGACTCTGAAACCACGACACCTTATAAGACTCTGGTCGGAAGATAACAAAGCGTTTGACAAGACGGAATTAGCCGATTCGTTTAGCAAGCTTAATATGGCGACCACACTAAATCCGTATAGCGCAGACTACATCCAGGTCACAGGAGTTCTGTATGAATGGGCGGCCCTTGAAGAGCCTGTATGGTCGGAGCATGCTCACAAATATCGTCCCTTGGCCATAGAACAGTATAGGCGCGCTGTTTTCTTGCGGCCCACCTGGGGTTTCGCCTGGGCGCATATCGCCCATGCAAAGCTTTTAGAGCAACAGTTTGATGAAGAGGCCGTTCTGGCTCTGGAACGAGCTATGGTTTTCACTCCCTGGGCTCCAGGTGTTCAGCGCAAGGTGATATGGGTAGGTTTTACAGCATGGGACATATTGCCGGAACAGATAAAAGAACAGCTTAAAGAAACAGTTATCCATGCTCTGAAAGTATCACGAAAGCAGGCTAAGTTTGTTATCGACTCAGCGGTCTACCTGCGTCTTGAAGATCAACTTCGTCCATTGCTGTCGGATGACCGGGACAAGAATCATCTGGAAATAATGATTAATAAACGGAAAAGCTAGGCTGGGATGTCAGACAGACCATCAGTTATTCAGCATAACAGGGGTATTTTTATCGCTTTGCTTGTATTGCTGGCATGGCTCCCTCTTCCACTTGGCTCAAACAGGGCCTGGGCCTGGGCGATCATGGAAGCGGGAGCTTTCGGAATTCTTGCAATATGGCTTTTAAACTTTATAAAGAGCCCTTGCAAGCTTCCACCTGCCGTTAAAGCCTCCGTTGTTCCACTGGTTATTTTAATCGTGTGGCTTGTTTATATTTTTTTACAAGCGATCCCTTTGCCATCCGGCATTTTGAAAACGCTAAGCCCCGCCGCCTACGACCTGTATGACTATGCTGGCGGTATGGACACGCGTAATGCTCCGATTACCATCGACAGGGGAGCCACGATGGCTGAGTTTCTTAAATACTCCTCATATGTGGCTATATTTTTTCTTGTAATGGCCGTCGTAGACAGTCGCAGCAGATTGAAACAGCTCGCTGCCGTTCTTGTGTTTGTCGGGCTGGCGGAGAGTATTTACGGGCTTCTGATGACACTTACCGGTATAGATTATATATGGTGGAATAAAAAATACGCATATCATGGTTACGTTACCGGAACCTTTATAAACAGAAACCATTTTGCAGGTCATCTGGAAATTATCATTCCTCTTTGCCTGGGCCTTTTTCTATCTGAAAAAGAGAGGTTCAAATATTATCCGGACTTTGTCTCGAGAGTTAAAGGCATCAGTCTTTATTTGCTTGAAGGGTCGGGGCGCCGGGTCATCTATCTGTTCATTATGTTTGCCGCCCTGTTTTTATCTGGATCGCGAGGCGGCAACGCATGCTTGCTTATCGCCTTAACTGTTGTCGCCATGATCGCTTACTCCGCTAAAGGGAAAAAATCCAGGGAGGCGAGATACGCTCCATATATAATCGCTATGGCGATATTGGCCGGACTGTGGCTTGGCACTGGTGATCTTTCAAAACGGTATGGCCAATCGCAGGACAGCGCCACTGAGAGGGTCGCCGCATGGTCAAAATCAAACAATATAATTTCCAACCATCCTGTTTTTGGGTCGGGAGCCGGTACATTTAAATATTTATTTTCACTATATGAGGGCGGCGCTTTTAGAGCGTATTACGACCATGCGCATAACGACTACCTCGAAGTGTTGGCAGAGCAGGGAGTTGTTGGGTTTGCTCTGATTTCAATTGCGATTTTCCTGATACTGCTCAAAATATTGCTCGCATATGTGAGGAGGGAAAACAGTTTCATGAGCGGTATGCTTTTTTCATCCCTGGTCGGGTCGGTTTCTTTGCTATTGCACGCCATCGTGGATTTTAATTTTCAGATTCCAGCAAACGCCGCATATTTTTTCACTGCGCTCGGGATCGGGATGGCCGCAGGCTCCATAAAAAATCAAAAACGCAAAAGTTCTTCAAACATTGTTTGACTTATAAAATCAGATAGTTCCAGCCTGATATATGTGTTATATTATTATGAGTGGCTGGTAAAAACTGACTTGCGAGAGGAGTGTTAATGAATATATTGGTAACAGGCGCCGGAGGGTTTATCGGGCATCACCTGGTAAAACGTTTGAAAAAAGATGGCCACCGGGTGGTTGGTTGCGATTGGAAATATCCTGAGTTTGAACCTACCGACGCCGACGCTTTTTTTAATGTCGACCTGCGTTCGAAAGATGAAACCGAAAGAGTGTTTCAGGCTGGCGAACAGTTTGACGAAGTTTACAGCCTGGCCGCAAACATGGGTGGCATGGGTTTTATAGAAAATTATAAAGCGGTGATAATGCGCGACAGCGCCCTTATATCCATAAACGTTCTTGAGGCGGCGCGCAAATATGAAAGCAGACGCTTTTTCTATTCCAGCAGCGCCTGCGCATATAACACCGAACTACAGAAAAAGAGCGATAACCCGGAACTTTCTGAAGATATGGCGTACCCTGCTATGGCGGAAGCTGGATATGGTTGGGAAAAGCTTTTCACAGAAATGATGTGCGAGCATTTCCGTGAAGACTTCGGTTTGGAGACACGGGTCGCCCGGTTTCACAATGTGTACGGTCCGCTTGGCACATGGCGTGGAGGACGTGAAAAAGCCCCTGCGGCGATGTGCCGTAAAGTGATACTGACAGAAGATGGTGGTGAGATCGATATCTGGGGTGATGGCGAGCAGACCAGGACATTCATGTATATCGATGATTGTGTTGAAGGTGTTTTACGGATAATGCGCGGTGACTATCATCAGCCTCTCAACCTTGGCACAGACTTTTTGATAAGCATCAACGATCTTGCAAAGCTTGCGATGAAGTTTGAAAATAAAAGTTTTTCCATGAAGCATATTCCAGGCCCGTTGGGTGTTCGTGGTCGTTCCAGCGACAATACTTTAATCAAGGAAACGCTTGGCTGGGCTCCATCGATTTCCCTGGAAGAAGGTTTGAAAAAGACTTATTTCTGGATCAAGTCAGAAATAGAAGCGGCAAGAGAGTGTGGGGATACGGTTGACACTAAATCATTTCTACCTGATTAATAAATTTTAACTGCCGCCAGAGGTCTTGCGGTCATGTTGATGTTTTTTCATGTTAAAATTGTATCTCTCTGAACATAAAAGGATAGCAGTCGAATAGTTGAAGTATGCTAAATGTAGTCCGAAAGCAATTGCAAATCATCGTAGTGAATCTTTCCGTCATACAACAAAATCTCTTGGCTTATAATGGATAATCTCAAAACCGGATCAACCGCAGACCAGGACTCCACCAAAACGTTACATCTGCTAGAGAGTATGCTCTCCACACAAAGTAGCGGTCAAAAAGCCACTATTGATGAGCTTAGGCTCATGGATCACTGGCGATTGTTAAAGAGGCATAAATGGGGCATCATGGGGCTTGTGTTCGCCGCCATGCTGGTAGGAGCTCTTACAGTTTTTTCCATGCGTCCTGTTTATCGCGCAGAGGTCACCATGCTGATAGAGCCGGAGCAGCCGAAGATTGTGTCTGTCGATCCTCTGCAAAGCGCCACGAATATCCACTATTTCTACGAAACCCAATACGAAATTATCCGGAGCAGGTCTGTAGCGGAGACAGTCATCAGGAAATTGAATCTGGATAAACATAAGGAATTTACCAAAGAGACAAAAGGTCTTCTCGATATCCTTATTTCATGGATTCCCGAATCGTGGCGGTTAGAGAAAAATAAGGAGCCAAGCCAGGAAACCAAAAACACCTTGTTAGTAAATCGGTTTCGAAAAGGACTGAGTGTCCATGGCGAGAGCCAAAGCCAAATTGTGGTTGTAAGCTATGACTCTTACGATCCCCTCCTTGCGGCGGAGATCGCCAATACTGTGTCAGACTCTTATGTCGAGCAAGGAATGGAGTCACGCCTGGCCGTGGCCAAGCAGGCCGCATCATGGCTTACAGAGCGGCTTGCGGAGTTGCGTAGTAAGCTTGCGGAGTCTGAAAAGGCTTTGCAGATGTTCCAATCTCGCGAAGGAGTGGTGGATTCCACCAGTCAGCAGAATATTATCAGCCGTAAATTATCAAGCATTACAGAAGAGCTTGTAAAAGCTCAGACGAAATTAACCGTGACCAAGATTCGCTACGATCAGGTTAAAGGAGCGTCTGTTGAAGGAAGGGGTTACGAGTCGCTACAAGCTGTGTTGCAACATCCTTTAGTGCAGGCTCTCAAAGAGGAGGAGTCACGACTTGCGAGGCGCGCCTCAGAGCTTGGCGAGCGATATGGCAAACGGCATCCGAAGATGATCGCCGTGACGTCAGACCTTAAAGAGGCGAAGCGTCTGTTAAAAGGCGAGGTGTCCAAAGTCGTGGATGGCATCCGCAGGGAGTACGAGGTGGCTATGGCCAACGAGCGGGCCCTTGCGCGGCTTAACGAAAAGATGAAATCTGATATACGAAATCTGAAAGGAAAAGAATTTAAGCTCGCCAAACTTGAGCGTGACGTAGCTACCAACCGTCAATTGTACGACCTGTTCCTCACCAGGTTTAAGGAGACAGACCTTGCCGGCAGCGGGAATGTGACCAATGTGAGGGTTCTGGACAAGGCAAAGCCCCCGCTAAAACCGTATTCTCCCCGTAAAGTTCTGGCGATCGTATTTTCGATGTCGATAGGCCTTCTTTTAGGTATCGTTCTGGCTTATACGCGGGAACACATGGACGCCACGTTCAAAATGACAGATGACATTGAAAAGCAGCTTAACTTGCCGTCTCTTGGAGCTTTGCCGCTTCTCACTAAAAAAGATCTATCCGATACTTTGCCGGAAAAATATTGTTCAGATCAGCAAAACTCCCCTTATTCAGAAGCGATCAACAGTATTCGGACAGGTGTGATGTTTTCCAATCTTGACAACCCGCCGAAAACACTTCTTGTAACGTCAGCGTTGGCGAACACGGGAAAGACTACTTTGTGCAGAAACCTTGCGACATCGTTTAGCCATTTGGGTAAAACTTTGGTGATAGACGCTGATTTGCGCAAACCGCGCCTTGCAGGTATCGCCGGGCAGAAAACCTATCGCGCCGGACTTACGGACTATGTCTCCGGGCAGAAAAATTTGAATGATTGTGTTATACGCGACTCCAAATCTGAAAATCTTTTCGTCATGACTTGCGGCGCAAAAACGCCGAATCCGCTTGAGTTTCTTTCATCCGAGAAAATGCGACATGCTTTATCTGATCTGAAGCGGAACTTTGATTATGTTTTGATCGATACGACGCCGATGCTTTCTTTTAGCGAGGCTATTGTGCTTGCGCATCTTGTGGACTCGGTTATTTTTGTTGTCAAGTCATTCGAAACCACATACAGCATTGCGCAAAACGCCGTTAAAAAGCTTAACGCCGCGCAAATAACGCCGATAGGAGTTGTGTTGTCTCACCTTGATGAGCGAAGGGCGGAAAGCTATGACAGCTATTACTATAGCGCGTCATATTATGAATACTACAATGAAGCCCCTGAAAAAACGAAAGGAGCGCTTTCTTATGTCACCGGAGCTTTGGCGCTTGCGCTACTTGCGGCTGCATTGCTTTTGGCGTTTACCAGCGGGTGGCTGACCGCTTTTTCTGAAAGTGATATAATCCGCGGCCTGACACAAACAAACGTTGAGAGTAAGGCTGTAAGCTCACCATTGGGGGCAAACGCGCCAGACAGCTCTCGCTAAAACGAAGTACTCTCGGTTAACTTCAGAAGCGTTAAGCTTTTTTCTTATGCTTTACGATGATCGATTTGTAAATATCCTCGATAGTGGCCGCTACATTGCTCCACTGATATCTTTTTCGCACTGAAGCGATACCTTTTCGACCCATCATTATTGCCTTTTCCGGATGATCCAAAAGGTCTGTCATCGCTTCCGCAAAACGCGCAGGATCGCAAGGACATATTATTCCCGCTCCATCAGATTTGATTTCACGCCATATTTTTATTCTATCTGAAATAACCACCGGCAGACCGCAAGCCATAGCTTCCACAGCGGATATGCCAAAATTTTCTGAATATGATGGTAGCGTAAACATTTCCGCGTCATTCATTGCGGCTAGAGACATCTCGCCCCGCAACATCCCGGTGAACGTTGCTTTTTCAAGAACCCCTTCTTCATTCAGCCATTTTTTTACATTTTTGCTATAGCCTTCGTTATCGGGACCGGCTATTACAAGATGAACGTCATCACGGGCCCTGGCTATTTGGGCAAAGGCTTTTGTGAGAATATCAAGCCCCTTGATAAAATTGATTCGTCCGAAAAACAGGATTATTTTTTTGTCGCCTGTTTCCGGATACAGAGATCTGAATCGACCATTTTCCGGCGCGTTCTCATATGCGTTTATATCAAGGCCATTCGGCGCTATAACACCTGGAGTTCCGAAAGTAAATTGTTCCGCCAAGACTCGTTCCTCTTCCGCTGTAAAGTGTATGGCGTCGGCATTTTTGATATTTCGGTTTTCAAACAGTACCTCCATTAAAAATTTTCGGTATCTGTGCCGAGAATAGAAAAGCGGGTCCAGGGTCCCGTGAGGACGTATGATATATGGGATATTATATTTTCTGCAATAATGACCAGCTACCATGTTGTGAAACAGGTAAAGTGAATGAATATGAACTATGTCGACCTCCTGAATCATTTTGCCGAGGGCCTTTGCCATTGGTAAGGAGGTTTTCCAGAAACGGGGAAAATGTGAGGGATAACATTTTATTTCGACAGCCCCGCTAATTTCTGACACACCTTCGGGGACATTCATTTCCAAAGTCCCACCCTGGTTCGTTGTGATAATTGTTACCGTATGACCACGCTTTGCAAGCGCGCGAGTCATCTCTACACATGCTTTCGCGGGGCCACCGGATCTGGCCGCCAGTGTTGCGATAACGTGCAGAATATTCAAGGCTCTCTCTTCAGCAAATAGAGCTTATCTCTACCTGCGGCAAATGGCTCATCCGATGGCAAGAATTTTAATTTCAGAAGAATTCCTGTGAACATCCAGAAATATACGTTTATCGGATCAAAATCAAGCTGAACTCCTTTGAGATTGCTGAATATCATGGCGAAGATAAAAGCGTTTATAGCTATAGAACAGCTACGAAGCCCCGCATCCCGGATTTGAGCGTGATTTTTATAACCGTAAGCGAGGATGGAAAAAAATATTGCTGATATCAGGATTAGCCCAATCACACCAAGCTCCCTAACCGCTTTTGCATAATAATTTTCCATATACCAGCCAAAACTGGCTTCGTTAACAAACGCATGACGAGCGGCGATTGTGTTCATTCCAGTTCCTATTCCCAATGGTGTTTCCCCTATAGCTCTTACCAGTTGCCCGTATGCAAGGTCTTGCCCGTAACTTGTCGTTAATTTAAAAGTTAGGCTGTAAATGGCAAGAGGGTCCATGCCGGCCAAATAAAAAGCCATGATTGAAAATACTGAAATGATGATGCTTGCCTTCACCCACCCTGTAGGCCTACTGTCGAACAGGTAGATCAGGCCCAAAAGAATCGGTACGAATAAAAACGCGTGCCTGGCCCCGGTAAGGAAGGATGCCACAATGATAAGCCCAAGGCTGATTTTCGCAAAGTTTCGCCATTTCACGGAAGTATCCATTTTCATAAGGGCAAAAGCTGGAACAAGCATGCAGAATGTGAAATTGTAATATTGGTGATGAAAAGTAAATGTGGATGGTATCCGGTATAGCATCCCTCCGACACGAAACCTGGAATACCCTTGCGTAGCCATGAAAGCGGTGTCGCCATAAATCGCATCCATCGTTTGTTCATAGCCGGAAAAAGTAATTGCGACAAAAATCAGTATTCCAATAACACAAGGAATCCAGGCGATGACAACGCATAGCCTGAACAAATTGACCAGGTCTTTACGTTTTTCTATCATGGCCCCAAAAATGAAAATAAGGGGAAGGTAAAACAGCCATACTTTGCCGCCGATCAACGCGACTTTCCAGTTTGCGACATACGGGTTTAACATCTGAACGGTCACAAGGCTGGAAAATAGCAATATAAGAATAGTGAATAAACGCGGGGCGCCGGAATTTTTAAGTTGATTATGTCCTAGCAGGGAAAACAGCATCAACGTGACATAAGTAGGAAACAAAAAGAAAATATCCTTGAAGATCAAAGGTGTTTTTGAAGGATACAAGGAGAGCGATACCGCCCCGGCAAATGGCATGTAAATTAACAGTAGATAAATACCTCGGCGCCAATAGCCAATTATATAAAGCCAAATGGGAAGCGCAATGATTACAACAACAATAAAGAACATAAATTATCGTTTTTACAGTGATAGCTATTTAGTTAAACAAATTTTATTTTGATGACATCCATCAGTGACGTCAGGTCTAAACAAGGTTTTATATCCCAATGAATTATTTGAATTTGATAATTTGCAGAATTTTCCAGCGGCCGTAATCAATAAGCTCTTTTGCCTCCCGGACTTTTAATGTTGCGGCCAGAAAATAGCCTATAAACATTGTAGCAGGGAAAACAACGATCAACTCGATTATGGAAAAGCCACTTGCCCATGGCGCGTATATATCCAGCATGGCTTGCAAGGCTAGCGCTGTAAAATAGAATACAGAGCCTAAAACAAGCATGAGAATAATATATCGCGTGAACTCAATGGCGGTCATTAAATGATATCTCCATACCTGAAATACAAAAAGCCCCAACACCGCGCTCCAATTTGATAGGTTAAGCGCACTGACTACCCCGACCGCCCCGGCGATATTTGCGGCGTATGGTGTCAGAAAGGTAATCATCAGCGCCAGCGCTCCCGCAAATATAAGCGGAGTCTTCATATCCTGCCGGGAAAATGAGACATTGTTCAGGAAACTCCATAGCGCCATGGCTGGAACGCTAATAAGCGCTATCCCGAACAAATTGCTGATTTGTAAGGCGGACTCGCCTGTCATCGATCCGCGTTCAAACAGAATGCTAACCAAAGGCTCACGTATAACAAATACTGCCGCGCTCAGCGGGATTGTCAGTAGTAGCGTTAACCTTATGGTTCTTCCGGCAAGGTTGGCAAAATCTGAATGATTATCCGAGTAAATGGTCTTGGAAAGCGCAGGGAAAATGACCGTCGAAAGGCTTGCGGGTAAAATTCCGATAATTTGCAGTAACTTCCACGCATAACCGAACTCGGCTATCGTTCCCGGTGGCATTTTGCTCAATTCACGATAAATTACAACGGTTCCCCATTGTGAAAGAAATATCATTGCTATAAGCGGAATCGCAAGCCGAAACGCTTTGATAAGGCCTTGGCTCGGCCCCAATCTTAAGCACGATAACAATTTTATTCCAGATTTTACGCGTATTTTATTTAACAAAAATACGTGTATAAAAAAACCAAACAAAGCGCCAAACACGGCGCCTATAGCAATGGCTTCGCTCGCCCATTCCCGCCCCATGGCCAGTATTGCGGCGATCATAAGCAGGTTTGTCATCATTTGCGATAATGGAGGAGCCCAAAATATTCCGTAGACCTTCAGCGCGGCGCTCATAACTCCAGTCCACACCATAACCGCTACTGCCAGACTAAAATATTTTATGAGTCCCAAAGCCTCTGTGCGGCTGCTCTCTTCCAGCCCCGGGCCCAAGAAGTCCACAAGTGTCCCTGGCTTTTCCCATATAAAAATAACAACAACAGCCAGAACGCAGCTCTGGACAAAGGCGATGGAAAAGATAAGTCGCCAAGCATCGATTCCATTTCCTTTTTCGCTATATTGGGTGAACAACGGAATCAAGACCTTTGGGATCACGTACATTATGAAGAGCTGACTTCCAAAGATGAGCAAAATCGAAGTGGTTCTAAATGCGTCCATTACACCAGACGAGCCAACTTGCGCGGCTAGTGTTATTTCGAGAAGAAGACCGGCGCAAGGGCTTAGAAAAGCTAAAAAGGCAAGAGTGGACGTTGCCTGGGCTTTTGCATATCGGCGCTTATTTTTTTCGTTCACTTTTACACTTTGCCCTTGTGAGAAGTATTGCCGATCTTGCTTTCAAATATAAAAAAGCAGGAGCCGTATCGGCGTTTTCGATTAATTCTCGATTAGACCTGAGTTATTGTTAAACTTTTATATTATAATATGTTGTGAGGTTTAATTGTTAATAACCTCCTATTTGTTTGGTATCTTTTTTTAAAAAATTTGTGAACGTAAAATAAGATTTTGCGCGCATGGCCAGGGGCTTTCGATAAAACAAATCTGATATGGCTATCTCTGTAATTATTCTCACATATAATTCTGAATCTGTAATTTCGGCTACGCTGGATAGCGCCAGAATGATTTCTGATGACATACATGTTGTCGATTCGCTTAGCGTAGATAAAACTGTTGAAATAGCTAAAGATTTTGGCGCAAATGTTGTCTCTCATGCTTTTGAAAATTATGGAAAGCAAAGAAACTGGGCTATAGAAAACCTGCCGCTTAAGTATGGCTGGGAGCTTCATCTTGATGCGGACGAAAGACCTTCCGACAAATTGATACAACAAATCAATGATCTTAAAATCTCATTTCCAGAACATGTCGAGGGTTACTACATTCCACGATTGACCTGTTTTATGGGTAGTGAAATACGTCACGGAGGCTTGTTCCCGATCTGGCATTTGCGGTTGTTCAGACGTGGCTCGGGCAGATGTGAAAACAGGCGATACGATCAGCATTTTTATGTGAATGGAACGACGGAAAAACTCACGGGACATCTGATCGATGACCAGAAAATGAGCTTGAGCGAATGGGTGGCTCGTCACAACAACTGGGCGGAGGCTGAAGCTTGCGAGCTATCTATGGCTGAGACGGAGGGGAGAATCCAACCTTCCCTTACAGGGTCTCCTGTTCAACGCAAGCGGTTTTTAAGAAAATTCTATAATAGTTTCCCGCTGTTCGTGCGGCCTTTTCTTCTCTTTTTTTACCGCTACTTTTTACGTCTGGGTTTTTTAGATGGCAGGGCCGGGCTGATTTACTACGTTTTACAAACATTTTGGTTCCGCTTCCTTATAGACGCAAAACTTTACGAATTGCGGCTTGCTAAGGAAAGTAAACAGTCAAAGACTCTTAAGCCGCACAAGCTTAAGTAAAGGTTTTAATGCGCATACTAGTTCATGATTACAGCGGCCATATATTTCAGGTCCAGTTGAGCCGCCAGCTGGCCAGGCAAGGCCACGAGGTATTGCATGTATACTCCCGCTTTTTCCAAACTCCAAAAGGAAGCCTTGTTAAGACAGATAATGATAGCGACAATTTTAGTATCGTTGGCATCGACCTGGCGGAGCCATTTCAGAAGCATTCATATATAAAAAGACGCGCGCAGGAAATTCAATATGGGAAGTTGTTGGCTCAAAAGATAGAGGATTTCAAACCTGAGTGGCTGATTTCCAGCAATACTCCTCTTGATCCGCAACGAATTATTTTTAATAAATGCAAAAAACTAAAAATAAGGAAACTATTTTGGCTTCAAGATATTTACAGTGTGGCGATTCGCAATACATTAAGATCTAAAATACCGGTGATCGGGGCCATTATAGGGAGCCATTACGTAGACCTCGAAAAGTCTCTTTTGAAAAGAAGCGATAAGATCGTCCTGATATCAGATGACTTTGTTCCGGTGATGGATGAATGGGGTATCGAAAAGGGGAAGTGTCATGTGATTCCTAACTGGGCTCCGATAGACGAACTGCCAGCTAAAAGTAAAACCAGCGAATGGTCACAAAAACATGATTTGGCGGATAAATTTTGTCTGCTCTATTCCGGGACCCTGGGGCTTAAACATAACCCTGAGATGCTGCTTAAGCTCGCGACGCATTTTCAGGAAAATCAGGAAGTTAAAATCGTAGTGATATCGGAAGGGCCCGGACGTGATTGGCTGGAAGAACGAAAAGCCAGCCTAAAGCTTGATAACCTTTTGCTTCTTGATTTTCAACCATATGAACAACTGCCGGATGTTCTGGGTTCCGCCGATATCTTGCTGGCGATTCTCGACCCTGGAGCCGCCATATATTCTGTCCCATCTAAAACTCTGACATACCTATGTGCCGGGAGGCCATTGCTTATGGCTGTCTCTCGCGAGAACTTAGCGGCAAAAATCGTCGCTGAAAATAACGCCGGGATTGTTTCGCCGCCCGATGATATAAACGCGTGGCTCGATGGCGCCGATAAGCTTTACAGGGAAACCGAACTGAGGAAGAGAATGGGGGAAAACGCCCTGAACTATGCGCAAAAAACATTCGATATAGAAAAAATATGCAAAAAGTTTGAGAGGGTGGTCGGGACGGATGGTGAATAACAAAATCCGTCTTACGATATTATTGCTTCTCATCGCTGTGGCGGCCGCTGAATTTACCATACGAGGGCCTTTAAGGGCGATCAGCGATAGCTCCGATTTTCGTATCAACTACCTTTCCTCGAAAGCCTGGTTGAACGGGACCGATCCTTATGATCATGCCAATATAGCCAAAATTTGGGAAGGCGTTCGGGAGGATGAGAATCAGGAGATCAATTTCAACCTGACATATCCAATTTATCCACCACCAACACTTTTGCTTATCTCTCCATTTTCCTTGGTTAGTTGGCCCATAGCGAAAGTCTTGATAACCAGCGTTTCCATATTTCTTTTTTCACTGCTTTTGCTCGCTGTTTTTTCTTTAAGTGGCTTACATTTGAACAGGGATAAGGCTCTTTTATTTATCGGGCTTGCTTTTGCCATGGCTCCGTTTCACACAGCTATAGCCAAAGGCCAGTTTACAACTATAGCAGTCGCGTTTCTGGTGTTTGCTTTCTGGATGGCAGGTAAGGGGAAAGACGCATTGGCCGGCGTTTTTCTTGCCGTCGCTATTTGTATTAAGCCACAGGTCAGCGGATTGTTTTTTCTTTATTACGCTTTCTATTCCCGTTGGAGGATATGCGGCTACGCTGTTGGAGTGTCCACAATAATAACAATAGCTTCACTGACCCCTCTTTACGCAAATGACATCTCATGGTTTTCCGGTTTGACGGACGCCATAGCCTTTGGTGAAAAAAACGGCAGCAACAACCCCACGGCAAGCAATCCGATACGGTTTCATCTTGTGAACCTGCAATATTTTTTGCACACGATGGTTGACAGCAGGACACTGGTAAACAGTGTGGTTTTTACGTTTGCCGGTGTTGTCACCGCCGCATATATAATGATTCTGCGCCGATCAGACGGCAAAGCAAACGAGCTTTTGAAATTGAGCCCGATAGCGATTTTGACTTTGCTTGTGGTTTACCACAGGTTTTATGACGCCGAGCTTCTGATCATCCCACTGGCATGGGCGGTGTCAGCCCTTGGAGGCCCCTTTGCAAAAAATGCCTGGATAACACTTGCGCTCATGGCTCCTTTCCTTATTCCGGGAGCGGTGGCTTTAAAAAGGTTCGAGGCGATGGGGTATATCCCCTCGTCAATTACAACTGGCTGGTGGTGGGAGAGTGTTATTGTCCCACATCAGGTCTGGGGTCTGACACTCCTGCTATTATATTTACTGTACACGTTGGCCAAAAGCGGCGATTTGCA
>CAYNDB010000004.1:20574-54279 GCA_964395915.1 uncultured Nitrospinota bacterium
TTTTCTTCCAGGCAGATCAAAATATTAGTCCGGAATGAATCAACCTTTTTTTCATGAAAGTATTACCCAAAGCTTTCCCCGTTATAAGTTCAATTAGTTAGCTTGTTCATGAAGCTGTCAACACGCTCGTTGAAGCTCATCAATGAAAAATGTTGCAGTTCTTTATGAACATGGCCTCTGGGCATTTGAAGCCCCTTGCGAATGCCTTCTTTCAGTTCTTCCGGGTCTCTCGGATCAACAATGATTCCGAGTTTGCCGCCCATCAAAGCTTCCATACCACCGTCAAGGGCGCTTGCCAGCGTTGGGATTCCGCAAGCCATGGCTTCTATATAAACAATTCCAAATCCTTCGCATTGGCTTGGCATGGCAAAAAGATCGGCGAGCAAATAATAATCATTCTTTTCGTTTTCCGGGATCCAGCCTGTAAATATCACCCTTTTCTCCAGACCAAGAGACTTCACCTTTATTTCCAGACGTTCTCGGTCATTCCCTACACCAGTTATTAAAAATACAAGGTTGTCAAACTCTTGTAAAAGATCGGGCAAGACTTCCAAAATCTCGTCATGCCCCTTGAGGTCTTCCGGCCTGTCAAGACGGCTCATTATCATGATGACCTTTTTCCCTTCTAGCCCGTATTTAAGCAATAGATGGGGAGGTTTTTCTCCAGGATGGAAGTTGTCGAGATCAACAGCGTTGGGAAGAATATAAACTTTTTCTTCCGCCAGGGGGGCCCAGGACAAAAAACGCTCTTTCGTAAGTTCGCTCACCGAAAATACGCAGTCAATGTTTTTATGCAAATTCGTTTTCCATCCAGATGCAGGCGGTTTCCATGCGTCTTTGCCATGGATGACCATCCATAATTTGGCGCCTGTAATTTTTTTTAATAAAGCTGCGATTGGGAGCAAGTTAATATGACCGCATAGAATTATGTCGTATCGCATTTTGAAAATGGCCAAAAAAGTCGTTATTGCAAAAGCCAACTTTCCTTTCATGGCCGTTTCTATTTGTGTTATTTTTTCCGGCAATGGATCGGTGGAAACCGGGCCTCTTCTAGGGATGATCGTAATATGGTCAAACTTTTTTTGACGATTTACAGAACGCAAAAGGTGGCGGTTGAATGTCGCTATCCCACCTCTGCTTTCAAACGTATCCAGTAACAAGACTAAAAGATTCATGTGGATGCCAGTGTTAAAATCTGGAGAAAATATTGGCGCAGATTATTTTTTCTAAAACTGTTTTAAGCTGTGAATATTGGAAGCTGTATTAAATTGCTAAATCCCATTAAATCATGGAATTATTTCTATTGCAAGCAAGTCAATTTCACTTTTTGGATGACGTTACAAAGGTTTTTCGAAACAAACTCGCCTCTTTCTCTGTAAATAAATCATCCGCCTCAGCCATATCATCCGCCACCGATTCCGGGTCGTCATCAGCGGTTTTGCATAACTCGATGAACGAGCTTGCGATAGTCATAAAATCGGAACGAAACCACTCGCGATGAACAGGGGCCGCTTTAAGAAGCTTGTCCAGCGGCAGGTCTCCAGGTTTTGCGTATATATCAAAATCAATGTACATAGCGTCTTTTTCTTCGGGGTCCGGTCTCATCCGCACAATCACCGCGCCCAAACCGGAGAATTTTATTCCAATTCCGATTGCGGCGCGGTAAAAGTAGCCGAACTTTAGCAATGCCCTGTCATTTCCGATCCACACCGTTTCGAAAGTGTACAAACCGCCGTTGTTGATTTTAACGTCCCACTCGTTTCCTTCCTCAGCTTCTTCCAAAGTGGCGGGTTTGCCCCCAAATAACTCGAGAAGCCTGTAGGCGAGGGTAGGGCGAGTAAAAAGGTATTCCACAACTTTCATTTTCGCCGGTATGTGGATATCACGTTCCGTTAATGGCGTAAGCTTTAGAATCAGCTTTAGCGACTCGTCTTCCTTGGGGATAGATGACTTGGGATAGTTTATCGGCTTTACGACTTCTTTTTTCGGTTCAACGGAATGGGCGACCAGAGCTTGTGTCATAACGATGGCAATGGCGCAGGCTGCGACAATAATGGTTTTCCGGCCCATGACAAATCTTGCAAGGCTCTCTGGCATACGATTTCGGTCTTTCGCCATTCTAGCCCCCTGCGTTTATATCTTTACTCGCGCCGTATCTCTTCTCCACTTTGCATATTGTAATCTTATATTGGTCATACCACTGCTCTTTTCCTTGCTTTTGCGCCTCTATGTGCTCAAGGTTTTTTTTCCATTTTTTTATTGCGTCAAGGCTCGCCCAGTATGAGATGGTAATTCCAGACCCGTTTTTATCACGGACACTCTCAACACTTAAGAAGCCGGGTTGTTTTTTTGCCAAGGAAACCATCCTTGACGCGGTTTCATTATAACCGGTATCGTTTTTGGAAAGTTGTGAGCTGAATATTACAGCGTAGCTTGGTTGGTTGGTCATGTTTACAGGTGATCCGTTAATGAACCACGTTGATTATTGAACTGCGATGCCTATATCCAAAATTCCGGCTTCCCGGCATATTCCCATCACTTTCACGACATTTCCGTGTTCCACTTTTTTGTCCGCTCTCACCACAACCGATCGTCGCCCCACCTCCTGCCCTTTTACTTTCAGGAAGTCGGGAAGAGATTCCATAGTGACCTTCTCGCCATTAAGAAGGATATCGCCTTTCGCCGTCATTTCGATTTCAAAGATTTTAGTGGAGTCCGCCGCCGCGCCTACGTTTGTTTCAGGCAGTTCGATATCCATACGGCGTGAAAAATCGATAAACGCTGTGGATACCATGAAAAAAATCAGCAGAAGAAACACTACATCGATTAATGGCGTCAGTTTAAGTGAAAAGTCCTCTTCTTCCGTGCGTTTAAATTTCATTATTACCAGGCTTCTGGGTGGCTTGCGCCTTTGATATCCCTTCGATAGCATACTGAATGTCCTCTACGAACTGGAGACTTTCCTCTTCCATTTCGAAGACGTATTTGTCCACTTTACCTCGAAAATAGTGGTATGCCGCAAGAGCCGGTATGCCGACGATAAGCCCTGTAGCGGTAGTGATGAGCGCTTCCGATATCCCGGCGGCCACCAGGCCCGGATTGCCTGCGCCAGCTTGCGAGATTACGTTGAAAGCTTTTATCATGCCGATAACGGTGCCCAGCAGTCCAAGCATAGGCGTTATGTTCGCAATGACGCCAAGGCCACGTAAATTCGCCTGTAGCAGTGTGGACTCGTGAGCTCCGGCGGTCTCGATGGCTCTCTCGACTTCCAGAATACCGTACCGTCCTCTTTGTAGCCCGGCCTGGACTATTCGCGCCATAGATACATTCGTAGCCTTGCATCTTCTCAACGCTCGTTCAAAATCTCCCTTGAGCGAAAAATCCTTAACATCGTCAAGGAAATCCTTTTTAAATATCCGGTTTCTACGAAGATGGTACGTTCGTTCCAAAACTATGGCGACAGCCAGCAAGGAGCAGAAGAGAATGGGCCACATTGTAAAACCGCCTTTGAAGAACACAGAGACAATCCAAAGGCCGGAGCGCTGTCCATCTTCGGCGATAGCGTGTGAGGCTGTGAACAACAGGAAAGAGATGACCAAACCTGGAATAATGTACGGTTTCCGGAAGATAAGCATTCGACGCATGACGTTTTTTATACCACAAAATAACGCCTTAACACTCATGAATATTCATCGCTTCCCGGAAACGCGTGAGAGTTATCCTCAGCCTGACTTTATAAGGTCCGCCGAGTTGCGGAACCGAAGCTTGCCGTGACGTGGGAGAAAACGTGGCAGAATGCGTCTCTCTCTTCTCATAAGGCAGGATATATCCGGAATTGCCCTGCGCCTTGCTCTGGCGTTTCTCGAAAAGAGCCGCGCCTTTGCGCCTTTCCGCGCTAAATATCGATATGGATTTCCCTTCAAATAGCCTTCCGTCTGATCGGAAATGTATCGCCAATCCTGAATTCGTTCAACTTTCATGATAATTCTCTCCCATGTTGATGGCGTTTTTCTCTCTATTATTAATATCGCCCCAGTGAGAGTTGTAGTCAAATCGACATTTTGTAAAAGGTGGGCAAAAAAAGGCTGTTTCTTATTAATACAATGACTTAGATTCTTTGAATTAAGCCTCAATATGTCGGGAGCTGATCCACTGCCGCCCAAGTATCAAGCCTCCCAGGAGCAGCCCTGGAATGGTATATAAATATGGGTCAGGCGCGGGGTAGTAGAAGTGGAACAAGGCCGGATTTAAAAGCAGGATCGTTACGCCAAGAAACAGTATTCTTTCGAGCCAGTTGCAACGTGTAATGGCATGGCCTTGCAATGCCGATGTGAACGCCCACATGCCCAAGACCGTCAAAATGAATATCATTACGCCACGCCAGACGCTGGTCACACCGATTAAAAGTATCTCTGTGTTGATGATAAACATGAATGGCATGATGGTGTCTCTCAGGTCATACATAAATGATTGCAACCCTGTTTTGATCGGGTCGGCTTTGGCGATGGCCGCGGCCGCATATGCGCAAAGACCTACAGGGGGCGTGTCGTCCGCCAATATCCCGAAATAAAATACAAACAGGTGGGCGGCGATAAGCGGCACGACAAACCCGGCGTCTCCCGCAAGCTCAACGATGACAGGAGCGGTAAGCGTGGCCATGACAATATAAGTAGCCGTAGTCGGTAATCCCATACCCAGCAACAAGCAGGCTATGGCCGTTATGAAAAGCATCAGCGGAAGCGATCCCATGGACAAAGCCTCCACCACCTCGACCACCCTTAGTCCAAACCCTGTCAGCGTCACTGTGCCGACAATAATTCCAGCGACGGCTGTGGCTACGCCGATGCCGACCATGTTGCGAGAGCCGCTTATAAGGCCGTTAAAAATATCTGTAAACGATAGATAGAAAGCCTGCTTGATTGAAGTTTTATTTTTGATAGCCGCAAGCGGCCGCTGGATGACCATAAGCGTCATAAGTATCAGGATCGCGTTGAAGGCCGAAGCTATGGGCGATTGTCTTAGAATTAACAGAGACGCTATGAGAGCTATTACCGGAATCAGAAAGTGAATGCCGTTCAGGAAAGTGGGCAAAAAACGTGGTATTTCGCTTTTCGGCGCTGGTTCAATACCAAGCTTCAACGCTTCGAGATGGCTGATGTAAAAAATTGTAAGATACCCGGCGACAGCAGGTATGAACGCGGCTTTCACCACTTCGAAATATGTTATCCCCACAAATTCAGCGATGATAAACGCGGCCGCGCCCATGATTGGGGGCATAAGCTGTCCGTCGGTGCTCGCTGCCACTTCTATAGCCGCAGCCTTTTCCGCAGGGTATCCAACCTTTTTCATGAGTGGTATCGTGAATGTGCCTGTGGTGACGGTATTGGCTATCGAAGAGCCGTTGACCATGCCGGTAAGTCCGGAAGCGAGTATGGCCGCTTTGGCCGGCCCGCCGCGAAACCTGCCGAGCAAACTGTATGATACGTTAATAAAATAGAGCCCCGCTCCCGCTTTTTCCAGCATGGCGCCAAACAGGACGAAAAGAAACACATATGACGCCGATACTCCAAGAGGAACGCCGAAGATACCTTCGGTTGTCAGGAACTGATGATCGATAACACGGCGAAAAGAGTATCCACGATGTTCAATAATCTCCGGCAGGTAAGGGCCTAGAAACGCGTATGCGATGAATACGCCCGCGACAATAGCCAATGCGGGGCCCAACGACCTGCGGCACGCCTCAAGGAGCAGAATCATTCCTACCGACCCAAAAATGATGTCTCTGGCAAGCGGCGCTCCCGGGCGCATGTGAAGCCCTTCGTAATCGAAAATTATATACATCACGCTTAAGCTTGCGATTATGGCAAGAGCCCAGTCGTACCAGGGAATTGACGTGTGTGATGACTTTTTCCATGCCGGAAAGACGAGGAAAGCGAGGACAATTGAAAAAGTAAGATGGACTACGCGTAGCCTTAAAGCGTCTAGAGTAACAAAGCCGGCTACGGAAAGCTGGAATAACGACCATCCAAGGCAGAGCGCGATGACAACCCATTTGGCGAAACCGGCGGGGTGTCTGCCACCAGTCTCAACGTCAATAGCTTCGCTAGTCTCGTCGATAGAGTTATTATTATTTTCAGCCATTCGTAGTAGCCTTTATCCTTTAAGAGCCGCGATATATGGCAGGCAACGAAATTTTTCAGCCATGTCGAGGCCGTATCCCACAACAAAAATATTGTCGATTTCAAACCCGACGTAATCCGGCTTGATGTCAACTTTCCGTCGGGAAGGCTTGTCCAGAAGGGCGCATGTCAAAATTTTGGCTGGATTTTTTTCTTCAAGTAGCCGAATGATCTGATCCAACGTCATGCCGGTATCAACGATATCATCCACCAGTAAAACAGTCCGCCCTTCAACAGGAATATTTATATCCTGAATAATTTCAATCGTTTGAGATGGTGAAGTCGAGCTTTTATAGCTTGAAACTATCATAAAATCTATTTCCGGGCAGATACCGCGCTTGTAAAGAGCGCGCATGAGGTCCGACAAAAAAACGACGCTGCCCTTCAAAAGACCAACCATAAGTGTTGTTTCCGCTTCAGTGTCAGAGAGGTCGGATGCGATTCTGGAAGCAATTGAGTCAATTTTTTCCGCAATTTGTTCCTTAGAATACAAAGTCTTATAAGATTTCATAGTTTTTTTAGAACTTGTCGTCAAAAATTTGGTATCGATATTGTACTAAATAACGGTATCGATCGCTAGCTATAAGCTTGTAAAGTTAATACCTGCTTTTATAATAAGATCGAATGGTTTTTTAATATTATAGTTGAATGTTTACCGTATTATATGTTAAAAAATAAAGAGTTTGGCATTTGTATCTGCAATTCATGAGGCTTGGTAAAACGGATGGTTTTTGAGGTCGAAGCGGCTCCGGCGCCTTTAACGGCCAAGCCAGATTTCTCGGCGTTTATCGGCGATAGCGCCGCGATGCGCTATGTCTACCAGACTGTAACCCGTGTTCTGGACAATGATTCCACTGTTCTTATCCTTGGGGAAAGCGGCTCTGGCAAAGAGTTAATCGCCAAGGCCATTCATACAAATTCGTCTCGCAGTTCCAAGCCAATGATAGTGGTAAACTGCGGAGCTATTCCGGAAGAGCTTTTGGAGAGCGAGCTTTTTGGCCATGAAAAAGGTTCTTTTACCGGAGCTCACAGGACACGAATAGGGAAATTTGAGCTTGCCGATGGCGGCACAATTTTCCTGGACGAAATAGGCGACATGAGCCCCAACCTGCAGGTAAAGCTTCTTCGTGTGTTGCAGGAGCAGGAGTTTGAAAGAGTCGGCGACGCCAGGACGATCAAGGTAAACGTTCGTATTGTAGCCGCGACCAATCAGGACCTCGATAAAGCCATGTTCGAAAAGAGATTCCGCGAAGACCTGTACTATCGGCTGAACGTCATTCCTATAGAGCTGCCTCCATTACGAGACAGGGGGGACGACGTGGCGCTTCTCACTGGTCATTTCATGAAGACATTCAACAGGACAAAAAACAGAAGTGTAAACGGGATAAGCCCGGAAGCCCTGGCTTTTTTAAGAGGTTACCATTGGCCCGGCAATGTCCGTGAGCTAAAGCACTTGATAGAGCGGCTTGTTGTTCTTAAAGGTGAAGGAGTTATAGAAAAATCTGATCTTCCGATAAAATTCCATGATGTGGATCCCGTAGATGATGAACAACTGACCCGTGACATGTTGCTTGTTGGCGAGCCTGAAGAGCTTGTAAAAAGTGGTTTGTCAGATGTCATGCCGCAGTCGTCGGATCCGGCTCCTCTCCCGGTTCATCAAGAAGATGAACGGTCGAAAACTGAAAATAACAATAATTATGCGGACCTTTCCATATGGGAGTCTGCGGGTGTGGCTTCCCCGGTTCTTCCTGAAGCCGGGATAAACCTTAAAGAAGCGGTTGATAATTACGAAACAACGTTCATTCTAGCCGCGTTGGAGCGTTGTGGATGGGTGAAGAACAAGGCCGCCGCGCTGCTTGGCATGAACCGAACCACCTTGGTTGAAAAGCTGAAGAAGAAACAACTCTTGAACAGCGTTAAAAAGGACGCCGCCGCTTAAATCTTTTACTTCCCCTCCATCTTTTCCTTATACTCGTTAAGCTTGTTGCGCAACGTCCGTATGGACACGCCAAGCATGCTGGCGGCGCGGGTTCTATTTCCCTGGACGGTTTTCAAGGTGCGTTCGATAAGTTTTCGTTCCATTTCCGCCACCGTTGCGCCAGGGCGGGTCACTTCCTCTATAGCTGATGCGGCCGCTTCTTCCGGTTTTGGTTTCAATCCTCTGTCACTGTCCAGCATCAGATCGGCTTTTGCGATGTTATCTCCCGTAGAAAGAAGCACCGCCCGCTCAAGGACATTTTCAAGCTCGCGAACGTTTCCGCGCCAGGGTTTGCTCTCCAGGATTTCCATAGCGTCAGGCTCGACACCGATCACCGATTTGCCCATGATCGCGTTGAACTTGCCGATGAAATATTTGATAAGCACGGCAATATCGCCCCCGCGCTCTTTTAGCGGCGGGACATGCAAAGGTATTACGTTAAGCCGGAAATAAAGGTCTTCACGAAATTTACCTTCATCGACAGCATTGTGTATATCACGGTTGGTGGTGGCTATGACGCGTATATCAAGAGATATAGGGGAGCTTCCGCCTACACGGTCGATCTCATTTTCCTGAAGCACACGAAGAAGCTTTGCCTGCAGAGCCATGTTCATTTCCGATACTTCGTCGAGAAGTATTGTCCCATGGTCGGCAAGCTCGAATTTCCCGATTTTTTGTGTGAAAGCTCCGGTGAAAGAGCCCTTTTCATGGCCAAACAGTTCCGATTCCAGCAACGTTTCCGGCACAGCGGCGCAGTTGACGGCGACGAATGACTGGTCGCGCCTGTCAGAGCAATCATGTATAAATCTTGCGATAAGCTCTTTACCGACGCCGGATTGACCATGGATAAAAACTGTCGACTTGCTTGGCGCAACACGTTTGGCTATGCTCAGCGCCTCTTTCATTTTTTCATTTTCTGTAATGATTTCCCGCTTCGCCACGGTTTTCGCCGGAGCGGGCGCAGGAGAAGGGGAGGGGGCGGCGATCGGTTTTTCATAATACGGTTGTTTGACAGGCTCGCCGTTCCGGAAAACACGTTTTATAAGCTCGTCGAGAGTATCAGCGGAAAAAGGCTTGAGCAGATAATCGGTCGCTCCATGTTTCATCGCTTCCACCGCGTCATCAATAGAGCCATAGGCCGTTATCAGAACAAATGGGGCTTTGCTGGATTTTTCGCGTACTTTGCCAAGAAACTCCAGCCCGTCCATGCTTGGCATGCGGACGTCGGATATTACAAGGTCGACAGCGCTCTCACTAAAAATTTTCAGGCCTTGAGCGCCATTTTTTGCGGAGATAACCTTATGGCCTGCGCGGGTGAGCGCTTCGGTCAGGGCGATAAGCATTTCCTCCTCGTCGTCCACAATAAGGATGTTTTTAGATTTTATGGCTCAACTCTCCATTGGTAATGAGATGATAAATCCAGCTCCGCTTTCGCCTGTATTAAGAATGTCGATATAGCCACCATGCGCATGGGCTATCTGGCTTACGATGGCAAGCCCAAGCCCCGCGCCAGAATCTTTCGTGGTAAACAGCGGATCGAAAATCTTGTCCCTGATATCTTTCGGAATTCCGGGGCCAGTGTCTTTGCAGATGATATCAACGCAAAGTTTACCGCCAGGTTTTTCCACTTCTTCAATTTTTATATGGAACTTACCTCCGTCCGGCATCGCCTGTGTCGCATTGTGTATCAGGTTCAGTAACGCTTGCCGTATCAGGTTAGGGTCCGCAAGTATCATAAGACCTGTTTCCGGAAAATCGGATGTAACATCAATATTATTTTGCTCGAAGACGTATCCGGCAAATTCAAGGGTATCAATTATAAGCTTTTTCAGGTCGAACTGTTGTTTCGCCGGCCTTGGCTCTTTTGTGAAAAGGAGCACATTCGACACGACATTATTGATCGCATGAATTCCGGTGTCTATATGACCCAGCATCTTTTGCTTTCCTTTGTCTTCGCCCAGCTCGCGTCGAAGCAGTGATGTGAAAATTTGCATTCCTCCCAATGGATTTCTGATCTCATGCGCCATACCGGCCGCGATTTTACCTATGGCGGCGAACCTGTTTGACCGGGTTGACTGCTTGCGTAAACGTACAACCTCTGTTACGTCTTCTACAATTAAAATATACGTTTCCGTTTCTTCAGCCTCTTTCCTCTGAAGCTTTGACGCGGAAATAGTCAGTTTTCTTCCTTCGGAAGCGTCCCAATCTATTTTAATCTTTTTTGCGGGTTTTTCACGTTCAAGCTCAGAAATTTTTTGAAGCCATCGCGTTGTCAGTTTTTCTTCAGATATGTTAAGACGAATAGCCTCCTGATTTTCCAGTATTATCTCTCCTGTGACATTTGCTACTATTACCCCGCAGTTTAGGCTGTTCAGGATATCGCTTAAAAAACTTTGGCTTTCCTGGAGGTTGCTGGATAGACGGGCCGTGTCTTGTTTCAAGCCATCATAAGCTTCCATCAGGCTTTGCGTGGAGCTGTTCAACGACTCGAATGCGTTGCGGAGCTTTGTAAGCTCGCGATCTTTTTCTGTAATCATCATGAGCGAAAACTAATCAGAGAAAAGGTCGAGGTTTTTCTTTTTCCATTTAAACGCGCTAAGTCTTGCGGAGGCGACTCTGCCGATAATGGACTTATTATTATTTTCGACGATAGATTTGAAACTTTCAATCGCTTTATCCTCCATTTCAATCTTGCTGAACGAAACAGATACGATGTAATCCATCCACGATTTGGCGCTGTCTTCGGGATACAATTTGTTGTAACTTGTGGCGGAGCGAATAGCGTCTGGATAATCTTTGTCAAGATAGTATGCCTCAGCCAGCTGGTAGCGGCTGTTTTTTATAAGGGTCAAGTCTGGGGCCATTTTACCTTTTTGGGAAGCGATGATAGCCCGCTTATACGCATCTGCCGCCATAAGATATTTGCCGGACTTCTTATACATGCTGGCCAGCATATACGTGTATTGTGCGGCTTTGGGGTGACGCGGGTTAAGCTCAAGAGCGATCCGCCATTCCGCCGAGGCTTTCGCCGTTTCACCCTGGGCTAGAAAAGCTGAGCCCAGAGCCAGCCTTGCGTCGATCATATTTCGATCTGTCGGAAATTCCTTTATGAACCTTTTAAGCATAAGCTCCGCTTCCTTTGCCAACCCGTTGCCAAGGGTTGACTTTGCGATACCAAACGCCGCCTCCCCCTGGAAACGTTTTGACTTGTCGAAACTGATGACACGCTTATAGTAGTCGATGGCCCTGTCGTGAAGGGTCATTGCCGCAAAACTGTCCGCTATTTTGTATAGTATTTTTGGATCTTCAACGCTCCGGAGAAACGACTCAAAATTATTGTAGTACGTAAGCAACGTCATAAAAAATCCCTTTTGCGCATGATACGTATTTATCAGCTGCAAAAAATTGTCGCGCACCTTTGCATATGCGGAGTCAGACATGCGGGCCTTGGGATAACTTTTGAAAAGCTCTTTAAACGCCAGAATGGACGAGACATAACGCTTTTGCAGCGCGAGAGCTCCGCCCTTGCGCCTCAGAGCTTCTTCGCCATGTTTTTCCTCATACCGCTCAAATATTTTATCAAACGTTTTTATAGGGTCTTTAAACGCCTTGTAATCAAAGATGACGCTTTCTTTTAAAAGCTCGGGGTTTTCCGCCCCCAGCGACGCTAGCCGCAAACGGGCGAGGACCGCTTCATCTGTGTCGGGGTTTCTGCTGATAAGATTTTCAAATAAAGCCGCGCCATCATGCTTCTCGTTAAGCTCCGTATAGAGCTCTCCTAGTTTGAGCAGGGCTGTGCGGCCGTAATTTTGCGTGGGGAACAGGTTGGCGATTTTCAGAAAGTCATGCTTGGCCAGGTCATAATTGCCTAGCTGATAATGTGTGTCGGCGATTATAAGAAATGCCCTCGGGTGACTTTTTGGATAGGAAGGCCATGATTTTAACGACTCGTTGAAGATTATATTTGCTTCCTTATACATCCCTCGCGCATGAAAGGATTCGGCGATAAGGTATTTTGCGTCACGCACTTTGCGCGCATCGGGGAAAAGGACCAGAACTTTTTCCAGTTCGTTATAAGCCAGCTGATATCTCTTTCTTTTAAGATGTATATTCGCCCTTGCGACCATCGCGGCCACTGCGTATTTTCCTTTAGGAGATTTTTTCAGAAGACCGCCGTATTCGGAGAGAGCTTCAATATATAATTCCTCACCCGTATAAAGATCGGCCCTCCGCATAAGGCCGCGGTCATACATTTTTGATCCAGGAAACATTGACATGGCAAGGTTGTATGCGTCTATCGCTTCCTGGAAACCCACGGCATTGAGTTTAACGAGGTTATATAACGCTTCAGCTTTACTGAAATAGACTCGCTCAAGGTAAATGGATTTTGGAAAAGCCTTGATGAAACTGTTCGACATTTTCACTGTTTTCGCGAACTGCTGTTTCTGAAACGATTTCATTATTTCTAAAAAACGCTTACGTCCGGACATTTTATCAATCTTGGCGTAATACTTGTCTATGGAGGCAAAACGCTTTTCAACTTCCTGAAGGTTTACTGTATCCATTTCAGCAATGGCTAGTTTTGTTTTGGCGGCGGCTGGTTTTTTTGCGAGTATCTGCTCCGGGGTTACTCCCGTTATTCGAATGGGTTTATCTGTCGGTTTGAAATCAAATATCACTCCCTTACCATTCTCTGGGGTTGTTCTGAAAAACGTAATGTTTTTCGCCTTGAATTTTAGCGTAATGACAACCGCGCCTCCGCCTGGATCCGTTTGGACAGACACTGAGCTGATAACATCATCGCTATACCGAATAAATTTGAGAATATCGTCCACCGATGTGTCCAAAAACAGCAGAGTGATTTCATTCTTGTTTTTGTCCTGGGAAATTTTTATTTTCGGTTTTCTGTCCATGAGCGCCATGAGACGCGACGAGTTTTCGGTCTGAGATAAAATAATATCCTTCACAGGCGTGACGGCCCCAGTGGCGTATCGTGGCGTCACGCCAAACAAAAGCGTAACCGCAATAAGCGCAAACAGACGATAAAAAGGCTTGGCTTTGTTCATTTTCTCATTTTGACGTTATATCCCGAACATAAATAAAGCAATAGTTGTGCCACTGGACATTACAAAACGTAAATGTTGTATAGCGAGCTAATACTATGATAACTCAAAGGTTAGAAGATCGCACGGTATTATCATCTTATGCTATCCGCCAATATTTTGGCGAAGCGTTTGTAAAAAAAGGGGTATCAGGGCGGAAATCTTTGTGAGAGCCGGCCACCTGGATAACTTTAGGAAAATAGACGAAAGCCTCGACCAGCATTACTGATGGCATCTTCCCTGAAAAACGCAACGCCAATCTTCGCAGAAGTTTTTGTTTTTGATTGGCCACTCCTGTTCAGGTTTACCGGAAAGTCTCTCAAGATATTTTGCGCTGGTGACAATTTGTTTTTGGATATCGGTCATATCCCGCTTTAGAATGCGCAAGGAAGACACCTGTTTCCGCCGCTCTTTCAAATAAATTATAGAGGCTTCCACATTGTCGATTTCATCCATTGCCGTCATCAGAATATAGGCGTATAGCTTGAGCTGGAAAATGTATCGTAATTCATCATGCGGTTTTTTAGAGTATTTGTAATCTACAAGATACAAGCTGTTTCCCTCTCGCCATAAAAGATCGGCCGCTCCGGTCAAGATCACTGTAAGATTTCTTTTAGATATTTTGCACAGCAACGGGGTTTCCCTGAATATCATTTCGCTCGCTATTGTGGCGAGGTCGCATAAAGGCTTTGCGGCAAACGATCTTTTGATATTCCCGCTGACTTCCTGGACAAGTTTTGCCGGAAAATCGGAAAGCTCTTTTGCCACTAATTTCGATAAGGAATTGTTTGGAGCTTCTGTACCCAACGGGATTTTTTCCAGCAGCGAATGAACTCTGGAGCCTAACCTTGCGGCTGCGCGTTTTTTTTCCTGTTTCCTGGAAAAGTCATCCTGAGGCCCCCCCGCATGCCGCTCCATCACACTCTTATAATAATACCGCCTTGGGCATTGGCGCAGGGTGGTAAGCGATGTCACAGGAATCATAAAGTCCGGCTTTCGCCGCTTCGTTATTTTGGGAGCCGCCCTAACGGTTTTCGGTATCTCGCATTTCAGAATCCGTTCGACTATATTTGGAGCCGACTCGCTGTTTTGTCGCTTTAAATTTTCAGGAGCTGTCTCATGATGCAATAATTCCACTTCTGAACCGGCCTTGGCAAGAGCGTCATTTATCCATTTGGACCACTTTCCTTTTGCCGTCTTGGAGCCTCCTCCGCTTATAATCAGCCTGTCCCGCGCCCGTGTCATGCCAACATACAGGAGGCGCTTCATCTCTTCTGTTTCGGCTTTCTCCCGCGCTTCCCTGGCTTTGCCAAACATTAATCCTTCAGCCTTTTCGCCAACGTTGTGGTCTGTATATTTAAGGCCGGCTCCGATTCTTGGGTGAAATGCTATTGAGCCTGTATTTTTATTTTCACGGGAGCCGATATCAGCCAATATCACTACTGGGAATTCCAGGCCTTTGCTCTGGTGTACAGTCATGATTTTCACAGCATCGTCCGCTCCGCCGGTCACATCGGCTTGAGCTTCTCTGGGGGCTTGTTCCTTATGCTTTTTAAGAAGCGAGACAAAGTTTTTCAGTCCAAAGGCTCCGTTAGACTCATAGGACCTTGCAAGCTCAATCAGTTTGAATAAATTCGCCAGTTTCTGCTCACCCTGGCTTCTCCCAATCATTACCGCTCCATATCCTGTTTCGGAAAGGATAGTTTCCAGCAGTTCGGATATAGTCATTCTGTCTTTAAAGTTTTTCCATTCCCGCACACGTTTTCTAAAAGTTACGATTTTATTCGCGTCATCTTTGCTCAAGCCTTTTGGGAGCGGTATATCATTTAAAATAAAAGGAGCGGGGTCATCAGCCTTTTCCGAGCCGGAATAGCGGCAGAGCATGAGAAGGCCTGAGTCGCTTATACCTGCAAGAGGCGATCTCAATATTGATACAAGCCCCAGCTTGTCCGCAGAATAGTCTATGAACGAAAGCAGGCTTAAAAAATCCATAATCTCCGGCGAATTATAAAACCCGCGTCCGCGCACCACGGTAAACGGCACGCCGGATCGTCGCAACGCGTTTTCATACACATTGAGGTTGGAAAATGTTCTAAGGAGAATTGCGACATCCCTATAACCCATCGGTTTGAGACCTTTTTCGCCTTCCACTTTTAATTTGTCGGATTTGACTTCATCGCCGATCGTCTTCGCAAGCATAGCCGCTTCAATCATACGAAGCTCATCGGCTTTCTCAACGCCTGTTCCGTATGTTATCCTTTTCACACTGCAGGAGACACCAGCGCCGCCACGCCGCGCTTCAAGCCCGTCTATAGATCGGTTGAACCGGAACGATTTATCCTCGCCGCTCATGACCTGTTCGAAAAAATCGTTTGTAAAATCGATCAGCTTCGGTGTGGATCGTCTGTTTGTCTGGAGCGAGAAACCTTTGCCGCCATTCTCTTTTATGGCGTCCGCCATTTGTTCAAACACTTCCACTTCAGCGCCGCGAAACCCGTAGATCGATTGTTTGAAGTCCCCAACAATAAAAAGCTTTCCTTCTCCCAGGGGGGCAAACAGAGATATGATTTCACACTGAAGATTGTTTATGTCCTGAAACTCGTCTACCAGCACGCGGACAAACCGCTCTGTGTAAACCTTTCGCACCGCCTGATTGTTGCGTAACAGGCTTAACGTTTTTTCTTCAAGGTCGTCATAGTCCAGCGCGCTGCGTTTCTCTTTTTCTTTCGAATATTCCTTTAACGCGCTGTCGAGCAGGTTTAATAATGAGCGTGTGTTTGGCGCGATCATCTTTTCCAACGCAGGGGAGCCTATACGGCGCATCATGTCCGCCGCAAGTAAGGCCGGGGCGTTATCTTCTTCTGATGAAGTTTTACGTTTTTTCACAGCCTCTGCAAGCCCCTTGGCAAGCTTTAGCAGTTCGATAGCGTCGGAAAGTTCGATATTCTTTGAAGTAAAAAACCCCCGCATCGCTTCAATCCGTTCCACTACACTGTGTTCCTTTTTAGTTTTCGATATTCTCAGGCGGGGCAAAAGAAGCTCAAGCTCCTTTTTAGCGTTTTCCGAGTTTTCGTTCGATTTTTTCAGGGTGGCGTTATATTTAGACAACATTTTCATAGGTAAATGGCTGGCGGCTCGCATGAGCGGGATGAGATTTGTTATATGCCCCTTTAGCCCCGGATACCATGGTCCGCCGCTTTCAAATTTTTCATCTTTTATGAGGCTTGCCACACCTGTGTCTCCAGCGCGCAATCTATCCATGATAACCTTACGCGCAGTGTTATCGAGAAGCGAGGACGCTTCTTCCTCACCCATGACGGTAAAGGCGGGGTCTACACCGGCGGACAACGGATTTTCCCGCAATATCCTTGCGCAGAACGAATGGATGGTGGAGATATACGCTCCTTCTAACGCCTGGCGTTTCTGGATAAGGTTTAGAACGAGTTTCTTTTTTTCACTCATTTCAAAAGGCTCTTCGGGAAGATTGGCGGAGGAGCCTTCAAGCCCTGGGTCCTCGTTGTCGTCGATCTCTGCGCGCAGCTTTTCAATCAATTTGGTCAGCCCGTCACGAATGCGCTTTTTCATCTCGGCGGCGGCTTTTTCTGTAAATGTGAGCGCCACCAGCCGTTCGACCCTTGTATAGGCTCCATCCCTTTTTTTCTGAAGCTCATCAAGATATTTCTCCACCAGCGCATAGGTTTTCCCAGAGCCCGCTCCGGCGCGTACGAAAATATCCGTGTCGCAAGCGATGATGTCGTCTAAAACATCATTTTTGGAGTTGTCATTCATTGTCTTTTTTTTCTTCTGATATGGCTGGGATATATCTGCACAGTCCCGCAAAATCACAATAGTCGCAATCTTTCGGGGCGACAGGGAAAACGCCGCTTTCAATTTTATTGATGACTCCCGCGGCGATATTTACAAAGGAAGTTTCCGCATCGCTAGCAGGATCAAGGAACACGCCATCATCCACAGGTTGTTGAGCGTCCTTCCCGGAGTCTGTGATGATATACGCTTCACTTTGCCTGTTTGCGCGAATAAGGCGATACCCTCCATAGGCGTGGGTCACTTCGTCGAGAAGTTTTTCGCGTTTCACATAATCTTTTGCGAGAATCGTATAGATCGGTGGCTGGAACGAGAAATCGCCCATGCTTTGGCGCTTGATCATTTTTTTGTATTTACCGGGGCTCTTCCCGCTTTTGTAATCAACAACGCGCACCGACTTCGTTTCCCTGTTAATATCTATCCTGTCGATGCGTCCTATAAGATATCGTTTCCCATCGCCTTTTATATCGATGATGAGCGGGGGGAAAGCTTTTTTATCTTTTTTCTTGATATCAAACTTGGGCTCCACGGCGATAGGGATGAAACCGTTCCGGCTCTGATCCGCCGTTTCAAGCCTGAGCCACAGGCTAAGCTCGCTCAATATCTTTTCCTTCTCTATTTTCCATAGTAATGGATCGCCTTGCCCCCCTTGCCGTTCACATTCAGCGAATGCTTCTACGGCGGCGTTTTCGAGCGTCTTCTCCTCTTCAGATGTTCCTTGAAGCTTCACTTTGTCGGCTTTGATAAGCTTTTCGTAAAAAAGCTCCAGAGCCTTATGCAGAAGTGTTCCCCTGCGTCGCGCGTCAAGCTCCATAAGCGGTTCCTCCAAAGCTTCAAGCCCAAGCAGTTTCCCTGCAAAATAGCGGAAAGGGCATTGCCCGTATTTCTCAAGATCGGTCGGGGCATACCGTCCATAGCCAGTATCCACGAGGACGTTATTTAACTTTTTAGTTTCGTAAGAGAGAAGACCGTTATGCCGGTTTATCAGGTTCGCCCTGACAGTGAAGTCATTTTCAAAAAAATATTCGTCTCTTGTCCGCTCGATCGCGGTTAAATCCACAAGCCTGCAAAACCTGCGCTTCTGAGCGGAGCCTCGAACGTTTTTGGATATCCTTTCTTCAAGGTCGCCATCGTCACACTCCTCTGCAGGCCGGAAAATATCCTTAATCAGCCTTGTGATACGCTCCTCCGGGTCCGTCAGGGAATCAGGCTCCTTCTGCATGGCAAGATAGGCTGTTTCCTTAATCCGCTCCTCCATCTCGCTTGATGACATACCGGGCGCGATCGCTTCCAGAGTATCGTCTATGAACTGTGAGCGGGCCAGCCGCCGCCCGTCAAGCTCCTGAGCGCTGAAAGTAAGTGTCAGCCTTTGTTTCGCCGATCTAACAGCCTGATAAAAAAGAAGTGACTCCTCCCGCCACTTGTCTTGCGCCGTATCGAAAACTGTGCGGCCCTTCACGAGCAGAGGGTTTTTTCCCAATACTTCCTTGGCGTGGATTGCGTTAAATTTTTTCTTTTCTGTTTCGTGCAGGAATGACGAAGTTTCCAGATATCGCGGGAACTCTTTTTCATGCATGCCGCAAATGTAAACCACTGGAAATGATAACCCGATGGCGTCATGCGCGTTGAGTACGGAAACTATGTTTCTGTCCGCAACGTGAGGCTCCGGCGCTTCTTGCAAGTCTATATATGAGAGGAGGAGGTTCTTGACTTTTTCGAACCCTAAGGGGGAAGACGCCATTTTTAACGTTTCAATCGATGAGCCAAGGTCGCTCATTATTTCCTTGAACTGAAAATAGGCGTGATGGTCGCGATAGCGTATGGTTTCCACTCTTGCCCCTTCACCGTATGGCTCCGGGTCCGGTCTCAGATAGCGTATCACTTTTCGCAAGGCGTCAAGAAATCCATTTGGCCTGAGCTGTCCGCCAAGCTTTTCAAGTAGCTCTATCAAGCTTAAAGTCTCTTTTATGATTTTCCTCATTTTGCGTTGTTCAGACTTTTTAAGCGTGGCGGTTTTTTTGGAAATCTTGCGGCGCCAGTAGGAAATAGGCCCGTCGATCACCCCTGCGTCAAGAAAAAGCCTTTGCGCGTCATCGATATTTATTCCCTTAAATCGGGAGAAGTAAGGAGAGCTTAAGATTCTGATAACGTTATCCCTGGAAAAACCGGAGTCGATAGTTTCAAACAGCGCAAGGATCGATTTTATAAACGGATTGTGGCTTAGCTTGATTCCTTTCTTAAAATGAAAGGGGATAGAGTAACGGTGAAAGACATCCTCTATTATCGGGCCGTATGGATTGATGTCCCTGAAAATAAGACAGAACTCTTTCCATTCAAGTCCCATTTCATCTCTCAAAGTGGCGATAGACGACCCAACTTCTTCTATCTCTCTATAGCGGCTGGCGCATTTCAAAACCTCGATTTTATTTTCGAGTTCAGGAAATGGCTTAGGCGCTATCGTTGAAAGGTCGAAAAGCCTTGAGCTAATGGCGGCGATCGGGCCTTCGTCCGGCTCCTGAAACTCTATTTCAAGCTTGCCTGCCTGATCCGCCAAGCTTTCGAATTTCTCAAGATTTGTCACCAGATATCCAAAAGCCCTGCGGCGCTCGTCCGGGGTGGGGGCCACTATTACAACAGGTTTCACTTTTGCGATCCTGCGAAACAGCTCAAACCTGTATGGGGTGAATTGGTATATATCCACAAGACGGATAGTGTCAAACCGCGCTAAAGTGGGAGAGTTATTAAATGTGGCGGGGTTTTCCAGAGCTTCTACCAGCGTTTTACGAACCGCGCCTTCGTCCAAATAACCGTGTTTTTCAAGCTCCTGGTGATACGCTTCATATAGCGTTAAAATCTCCACTTCCTTAGCCTGAGCGTAGCCCCTGATTTTTTTAAGCTCCTCAGGGCCGATAAGGCCGGCGCTCAATTCGTCGAAAAATGAAACCAGGGCGGTTCCGAATCCTCGAAACTTCAACGCTTCTGAAAATGCGCCTCTTCTACCGTTTTTATAGTGTCGATTAATAACTTTTGCGGCAAGAAGTGACTTGCCCAACGGTGGAATGGCTTTGCGTTGGCCCAGAATTTCACTTTGCAACCTCGACTCGAATTGGCCGAAGGTCATCATGCCATGGATTACCACCCCACAGTTGTCAGATGTTCCGAAAAGCCGGTTTATCGCCTCAAGGAGCCTTTGCCGTGTGGGGAAAATGGTCAGCGGCATGGCCTGTTTACGAATTTTGTTTGTAGTATGGTTTAGTAACATGGCGACAGAAACCTATTATAGTGACCGGAACGTAGTCTGGCTGAAATAAATAATAATTAGTCACAAAAAAAATTGACACGGGTATAGGTGGTGGGTGAAAATCAATGACTTAGACTCATCGCAGTTCGTTTAGCAGGGGGCCATTGGGAGCGGGCTGTCGACAGCAGGTTTAATGTTTGTTATTTAATTATTTTTTGGAGGAGTTAACAATGGCCGCGGAAACAATTCAGTGTGGAGATATCAACACTTCGGCAGAGTGGAATGACGAAAGTGTTCCTAAAATTACTTTGATTAAAACCGAGCAACTGGCGATCGACATTTACTATATGAAACCAGGCCAGAAACTGGGTGTTCATCGTCATCCTCAAGGAGACCAGATTTTTACAGTTATTGAAGGAACAGGGGCATTCGAGCTTGACGGTGAGAGAGTCGATGTGAAACCAGGCTCCGCTTTTCTTGCTCCGGCAAATGTCTGGCACGACCTTGAGAATACAGGGTCCGCCAATCTTGTGGCGCAGCAGGTGACCAAACAACCGGCTGGAATGGAGTGGCGGGACAAATAATTCCCCCTTCGCTATTACGTCTGTTTCTGAGGGCGCGGGTCATAGGCTATATTGCTTAAGGCCCGCGCCTTTTTATTTTAGCCTGATACGCCTGCGATTCATAATATCCAGGAGGTGAAGCTCTATTTCCCCTAGCGATCCGCCGAAGTTTGGAGCGGAGATCATGACCACGCCCGGTTCCTCACACGCCGCCGCTATACCTGTTTTCATAGCCTCGGTCACAGACGATTCGTCCACCCCGTCTATTACGATTTCATAAGCGCATACGGCGTCTTTCGGAAGTTTCGACTCGTCTGCGCCTCTTGTGTGTGGCAGGAATTGCGTATTGGTGGAGGCTTTTAAGAATTTATATGTAGACCCAATCTTGGAAGCGGAGCGGCATACGCCGCCTGGAAATGGAAGTATGACTCCTGGCAGTGGCGCAATGGTTTCTGAAGCATGTTTGGCGGCGTTGATGCAAGCTTCAGCGCTTCTCGCCGCAATAATGAAAGCCCCGCCTCCTATACCATCGTGGATGGAAAAACTCTCCTCGACAAGGAAGGCGCCATCGCTTACAGGTATTTGCCACATGATTCTACCGTTCTCAGTTAAGGATTTTTCGTGACCGTCTCCGAAATATCGAAGCTTGGCTCCAGTGTCGACCAACGTTCCTCCAGTTGATCCATTGAAAACCGTTGTGGTGGGACATGTCAGAAGCGTTTGCCCGATCCGGTCGAGCAATTGTTTTTCAAGAGTTTTCTGATTTTTTGCAAAGAACAATAGATATGCGCCGGGACGGTTATCTGGGGTGTCCGTGGTTTTTCTTTCCAGTCCGGCCTCAACTCCACAACCGATAATGGATGTCGCAAAACCTGTGGCGGCCACTATCCCTGCGTCGAGCCAATGATCGTCCATTGTCGTGACAAGGAGCCGGGCGTATTTCATCGGGAAAGCCTCGGCGTGGGTATCGTCGACCTTAACTCCGTTAATTTCCATCTCTTATGGTTCCTTTGTGGTAGCGACTATTTTATCATTTGCGGTTATGATACGCTCATCTGATTGTATTTTTTGTGGTAAAGGCTCAATTTATTTTACTAATTGTAGAGATCCTTCACCTTCGGTTCAGGATGACATAAAGTTGTCATTCTGAGGAGCTTATGCGACGAAGAATCTCTCCAGCAAATATTGTTGTCAAACTGATCACAGACCGAATTATTTTAGAAATATTTATATGGAAGACACGATAATTCTCGACAGTCTCGAGGTCGAATGCATAATCGGCATATTCGAGTGGGAACGCAAAATAAAGCAAAGCGTGCTTATCGATCTTGAGCTTCAGTGTGACATGTCTATGGCCGCTATAAGCGATGATATAAAAGACACTGTCGACTATAAAAAGATCGCAAAAGATATCATTGCGCTTGTCGAACCTTCTTCATACCAGCTTATCGAAAAAATGGCGGATGAAGTGGCGAAAGTGTGCCTATCACATGCAGGGGTAAAAAACGCCACTGTCACGATATCGAAACCGGGGGCTATTCGCGGCTCCAAAAACATATCGGTAAGGATCACCAGACCGTATACAAGCCACGTTGTGTATCTCGGCGTGGGTGGAAATATCGATCCCGAAAAAAATATTAAGGAAGGGTTCAAGCTTCTACGTGAGCGGTTTGATATTTTGGATGTTTCATCCACATACAGGTCACCCGCGTGGGGTGTGAAAGAGAAACAGCCGGACTACCTGAACCTTGCCGTGAAAGCGCGTACGGATAAAGACCTTTTCGCTGTCCGCTCGGAACTTCGGTGGATCGAGGAGCTTATGGGGCGGAAAAGGACGCTCGACAAGTTATCGCCAAGGACGCTCGATATCGACCTTTTGATATATGACGATTTTGTTACAAAAGACGAAGGGGGAACATTACCTCATCCTCAGCTTTTAACCCAGCAGTTTGTTTATTTCCCGATGAGCGATATCGCGCAGGATATGATCGTGCCGGGTGAGGGCAGGGCGTTGAAGGATATTACGCCTGAATATGAGGATCCAACTCTTGATATACGGAAGGTCTAGAGCCTACTCTGTCGCCATGCGGGCGCGTTCTTGCGCCCAGCTGCGAAGAGCGCCGATCTCCTCGGCCATAGTGGTCGATAACGGAACCGAAGCGCTGACGGCTTCCTTGATATCTTCCGTGTTGAATTCACGGTTATCGCTAAACCCTTTATACATGCCTTCTACAACAGCCATTTCAATCTCCGCGCCGGAATAGCCATCCGACGCTTTGGCGAGCGCGTCCACATCAAAGTTTTGCCCCTTGCGTCCGCTATGCTAAACGATTCCACCGGGCGAACATGCTTGTATGTCCATGTCTGCCGGACTCTGATTTTTCCGCTCATATACTCTTAATTTTACATCATTATGGAGCCTTGTTGACATGTTCCGGGGAAAAAACAGAAGGGGAATGTATAATGGGTTCCTTGCGTGTAACCATGATTAACAAGGAGCGGTAGTTTATGCCAGCGGATTCACATTGTCATCTTAACGACCCTGCGTTCGATAGCGACCTTGAGGAGGTCGTAGCCAGAATCGAAGAAGCCGGGATTGTCCATATACTAAATGTGGGGTGTGATCTTGCGACAAGTAAAAGGGCGATTGAACTTGCGGAGAAATACGAATATATGGTCGCCGCTGTAGGCATACATCCGCACAACGCCGCTTCAGCGGATGATGACGCCTTGGCCCAATTACGTGAAATGGCCAAACATCCGAAAGTCGTCGCCATTGGTGAAACCGGGCTGGACTATTACAGGGATCGCTCTCCGCGTGATTTGCAGGAAGTGTCATTCAGAAGGCACCTTGCCCTTGCCAAAGAGATGGGTAAACCGGTCATTATCCATTGCCGGGACGCGATGGAGAGAACTCTGCAAGTGTTGAAGGAGGAAAATGTTGGCGAAACTGGTGGCGTTATGCATTGTTTTGCCGGTACGCCGCAAGATGTGCGCCGCTGTCTCGACCTGAACCTGTATATATCATTCGCTGGCAATGTTACATACCCGAAAGCTACGATGCTGCGGGAATCTCTGGCCGTTGTTCCAGGACACAGACTGCTTGTGGAGACAGATTCTCCATATCTGGCGCCTCAGAAAAAACGCGGCAAGCGCAACGACCCGACCTTCCTCACATATGTCATCGACCAGGCTGTGAAAACCCGGAACGTGACGAGAGACGATATGGAGCGTATAGCCGTAACCAACTTTGAAGAGCTTTTCGGATTGAGCGGCGCTGCGGCGGGGGAGGTCGCCTATAAAATACGAAACTCGCTTTATCTCAATGTGACCATGCGTTGCACAAACGAATGTCATTTCTGCGCCCGATACTATTCCGATACCGTGCAAGGTCATAACCTGCGGCTCAAAAGTGACCCAGCGGCGGAACAGATGATTGAAGCGATTGGCGACCCGAAAATTTACGACGAGATAGTTTTTTGTGGATATGGAGAGCCTACATTACGGTTAAAAGAGGTTGAGCAAGTGGCGAAAACGGTTAAGGAAAAAGGGGGTGTTACAAGGCTGAACAGTAACGGGCATGGGTCGTATATCGCAGGGCATGATATAACGCCTGAACTCGTGGGGCTTATCGACCATGTATCTGTGAGCCTCAACGCGGCTGACGCGGATACTTACAATGAAATATGCAGCCCGCAAATTCCGGACGCATGGGAGAAAACCGTCGAGTTCATACGCTCAGCGAAAGCGCAGGGGATGGATGTGACCGCCACAGTCGTCGCCATACCGGAAAAAGTCGATATCGAGGCGTGCCGAAAATTTGCCGAAGATGAGCTGAAGGTGAAGTTCCGTGTGCGGGAATATGATTTGGTTGGGTAAAATGACCTGCTATATAAAACTCATTATTTATGCTCGATAATTTTTAGCGGCTGATAACCCAGGTCAATCATTTTTCTGTTAACTCTATTTGCCGCGGCATTAGACTTATACTTTCCCAATCGTAAATGATAAAGATTTATCGGCGTTTCACTTTCTTCAATTTTCGACTCATACCCTGACGCCTTGAGCTTGCGGACAAGCTTTTCAGCCTGGCTCCTGGAGCTGAATACGCCAACTTCGATTGTCACTCCGGCGCCCCCTTTAAGATATGAAGTGCGGGAGTGAAACCCATCGTTTGCCAGTAAGCCCAGAAGCCTGGACGCTTCCCTGACAGACTTGAACTTGCCGGATTGAACCCTGAAAACGTCTTGCATGATTTTGCCTGTAAGTATCCCTGAATCATATCCGCGTTGCAAAAGGTCGCTTCGAGCGGCGCGAGCCTTGCTCAAGTCCGTTGTGGATAACACATGGATCGAGTAGGTATGGATCGGCTTTTTTGCTATAACTTCGGTTGGTTTGTCCGGTTTAGGCGAGGCTGTTACCTGTTCCGTTTTTACCGGGGCGTTTTGCTGTTCCGCAGTCGGTTCAATAGTATTTTCTTTAGCCGGCTCTATCGGCTGGGCGCTTTCGTCAGGTTTCACAGCGTCGGCTCCAGCGCTTACCAGCTGGTTTTCAGATATCATACCGGGGGCGTCCACATCTTTTCCGATCAGGTTTCCTTCCTGAAGCTTTGCGATCTGGCTTTCAATGTCTTCTTTGGCATCCACAGGTTCGATAACTTCCGCCACTTCTTTTTCTGCCTCTTCTTTTACGGGTTCTTTTGTAACGGTTTCATCTGTAGCCTCTTGTGGAGCGGCGATTTCCTGAGACGTCTCCTTTTCCCGCGCCGCAACGTCTTCTGTTTTTTCCGGCTCTGGTGAAGTGGTGGTTTCTGTCATTTCGGACTGTGGTTGCGTGACGGGCTCCGATATCACTTCTTCTTTAGTTCCGGTTCCCACAACGATGAGCGTAACGACGGCTCCCACCATAAGCCCACCTATTATCGCGAACAGTTTTCTTTTTCTGGAGCTTTCTTCTTCGGCGAGTTCATTTTCAAAGTCCTCTAAAAGATTTTCATCGAATTCGTCAAATTTTTCGAATTCGTCATCGCCATAGTCGCTACCAGCCATTGTGTTGTTTTTCCCTTATTTTCAGGTCAGATTTTTATTCGTTAAAAAAGAAACGTTTAAGCTTATTGTCTTTACACCAATGACTCAACAGCAACAAGCAGAAGATCAATATCAGACCTCCAAGATACAGCGAGACACTCGAAACCGCTAACGGATGAATCTCGGCTTTGGCCGCATGTTTACCTTTATCCACCATATATGTGCCAGCGTAAAACCAGGAGAAAGGATATCCTAAAGCTCCCAAACCGATCATTATGGATAAAAGTTTCTTGAATATATCTTTTAACAGGGTGTGTGCGATAACAAGGCACAATGCGATGGCGATGACACCCATTCCTTCCCCGTGGAAATGCGCGCGTTTCAAGTATTCCCATGCCTTGGCCGCGACCTTTTTTGCCTCCTTTCGATCCTTGAAAACCACATTCGGCAGATCAGACTCATCTTCATGCCCCTTGACGACGACTCCCTTGGTGTGTTCCAACGCCTCTTGAAACAAGGCGGTTTTAATATCCTTTTCATACATGCCAAAACTGCTGGCCATGAATTCTGCGATAATAAGGGTCAGGACACCGAGTAATATTCCGTATGTGACAGGCTGGCAATTTTTTAGCATAGCGCACTCCTTAAGCGGGTATTCGTAGGTTCTAGTAAGGTTTTTACCACAATCTAACCTAAGCGACAATACTCACTTCTCAAGCTGCTATGATAATAGGCATGGATTCTGAAGATTATGTGATCGGTGTCGACCTGGGCGGGACAAACGTGCGCGTCGCTATCGTCTCTCCTGACGGGAGAATACTTCAAGCTTTTAAGCTTGAAAGCGGGGCCGCAAGTGGCTATAAGGCTGTGCTTGATACAACCATATCGGCCATAGAGCGGGTAAAAAGCTTTTCGGATAAAAATCCTTTTGCTATAGGCGTAGCGTCCCCCGGAGCCATCGATGTTAAAAGAGGAGTGGTAACAAGCTCGCCTAATTTCCCTGACTGGATAGAGAAACCTTTTGGAAAAGATATAGAAAAAAGGTTAAAAATACCGGTGGCTCTGGACAATGACGGAGCCGCTGCGGCCTTGGGCGAACGGTGGAGTGGAGCGGCAAAAGGCTGGAGCGACTTTATAATGCTCACCCTGGGCACCGGTATTGGGGGTGGCATTATCCTCGAGGGCAAGGTCTGGCGCGGGATATCGGGAATGGCCGGGGAGGTTGGCCACATAAACGTTGTTCCAGACGGCAGGTTATGCGGATGCGGCTCTCGCGGTTGTGTCGAGACGTATTCATCGGCGACGGGAGTGGCCCGTACCGCAAGGGAAATGATGAGTGGGGACGAGGCAGGCTGGTTGCGAAACGAAATTGGCGGTGATGAAAGGAAAATCGATGCGGAAATGGTGACCCGTGGCGCGGAGTCGGGTGATATTCTATGCATTCGAATTCTCGAAGAGGCAGGGATGTATCTTGGGAAAGCTATCGCCGCAACTTCCCTGATTCTGGACGTATCGAAATTTGTCATAGGAGGAGGCATGGCCCCTGCGTTTCCACATTTGGTGAGGCCCATGCGCGATTCGGTTTTGAAACACTCATATACACTCGATGAAGACAAGCTCATAACAGTCCAGTCCAGCCTTGGGGATAACGCCGGGATCGCAGGAGCGGCAAAAATGGCTTTTGATACGCGGGGAAGATAGGGAATGTTCTGGATAATAATGCGTGTGGCGTTTCGTGAGCTTCGCGGAGCTTTGCTGCGGTCGCTCCTTACCATGCTGGGCGTGGTTATCGGTGTGGCGGCGGTTGTGGCTATGGTGGCGCTTGGCGAAGGGGCGAAAAGGGATATTGCGGCCAATATAAGAAACCTTGGCACAAATCTGCTAATCATTCGTCCCGGGTTGCTTAACAATCGTCATGTGAAAAGAGCCACAGCGAAGACCATGTCGCTGGCTGACGCCGATCTGATACGAAAAAAGGTCGCACATATAAAATCAGTGGCCCCATCAATTGTCCAGTCCGCACAGGTGAAATATTTGAGCGCCAATACGAACACAAACGTTGTTGGTGTCACTCCGGATTTTCTTTCGGCCCGTTCCATCACCGTTGAGCGTGGCAGATTTTTTGGAATGAGGGATGTGGCAGGGGCGCACCGCGTGGCCGCTTTGGGGAAATCTGTGGCTGAAACTCTTTTCGATAACCGTCCCCCCATCGGCAAGCATATAAAAATTAACGGTATCAACTTTATCGTCACGGCTGTGCTGGCGGAGAAAGGCCAGTCTGGCTGGTGGGACGCGGACGATCAGATATTAATCCCTATTTCCACATTTCAGAAACGGCTTTTTGGTGGTTCCGCTATAGGCTCCATATGGGTCGAGGTTGAGAACGAGGAATTTATGGACGCCGCAGATTTGCGCATTACATCACTTCTTCGCAGGGCGCATAAAATAAAAAATGGCGAAGTGTCGGACTTTCATGTGCGAAGCCAGTCCGACATCATGAAGTCGATGGAAAGGATGATCGGAACTTTTAAAACCTTGCTGGCCAGTATTGCCGCGATATCGCTGGTGGTTGGCGGAATCGGTATCATGAATATAATGCTTGTCACCGTAACTGAGCGGACAAGGGAGATTGGCCTCCGCAAGGCGCTGGGAGCGAAGAAAATCGATATTTTAAAGCAGTTTTTAATGGAGTCGACAACTCTTGCCGGGTTGGGAGGCATTCTCGGCGTGGGGCTTGGCGTTTTGGCGGCTGATGTGATCGGGAAATTTTCAGACTGGGACACGTACGTTTCAACCAATTCCATTTTAACGGCATACATGGTCGCTCTATTTATCGGAGTTTTCTTCGGATGGTATCCGGCATGGAAAGCCGCTCGCCTAAACCCGGTTGACGCCCTGCGGCGCGAATAATGAGCCGTTTTAAAAAACTGTCGGTCGGGGTTGTTATTCCTGCATACAACGAAGAAAAAGCCATCAAGGGCGCGCTTGACGACATTCCTGACGGTGTTGTAGACCAAATCGTGGTGGTAGACAATGGGAGCGATGATAAAACAGCCGATATAGCCAGAGCTTGCGGTGTGGTAGTGGTTTCCGAACCTAAGCGTGGATACGGAAGCGCCTGCCTTGTCGGCATTGAGTGGCACAGGAAAAACCCTGTGGATGTGATTCTTTTCATGGACGCCGACAGGGCGGACGATCCGTCATATATCCAAAGTCTTATAAAACCGATTGAAGACGGTTTTGCTGACCTTGTAATAGGCTCACGCGCGCTTGGCGAAAGGGACCCCGGATCTATGACTCCCCAGGCTTTTTGGGGCAACAGGCTGGCGGTTGCTCTGATCCGTTTATTTTTTGGATATACATATACAGACCTCGGGCCTTTCAGGGCGATTCGTTTTTCTTCCTTAGAAGCCCTTTGCATGAAAGACAAGGATTTTGGCTGGACAGTCGAGATGCAGGTCAAAGCGATTATTAAAGGAGTGAAAATAATGGAAATTCCTGTTCCGTACCGAAAACGGGAGGGGAAATCAAAAATATCAGGCACCGTAAAAGGCACGATTCTGGCCGGTTGGAAAATAATATCTACAATACTAAAATTACGTTTTACGAATAGACAGCTTTGATGCCTTCCTTGACTGATAAAATATCAACAGACACGCTCCTGGTTTATATGGGAGCCGCGCTTGCCATACTGTTCGCAATTCCATACGGAATCCCAGACTATCCGCACGCCGTCACACCTTTTCTCCTTATATACTTCTGCGCTTTTGTGGCGTGGGGTTTTGCTGTATGGAAAATTATATATTCTGAAGACGAAATAAGCTCCAGGACAATATGGATAATCATAGGATTCGCCATACTGTTCCGGGCCATTGTCCTGCCGCAGGAATCGATTCTCGACGACGACCTTTACCGCTATATATGGGATGGAAAGATTTGGCTCTCCGGAGTCAATCCATACAGCTTCGCGCCGTCAAGCGCTTCTCTTTCAGAGTACCGCGACGCTAATATACATCCATATATTAACTTTCCGTACATACCCACAATATATCCTCCGATGGCGCAATTCGTATTCGCCACATCGTTCAGCGTTTTTGGCGACAGCCTTGTCGGGATGAAGCTCATGTTCACCATTTTCGACATCGCCACTATTTTTGCATCCATAGGGTTGTTAAAAGCGGTTGGCATGAAGCCAGTCAGGGTCATAATATACGCATGGTGTCCGCTTGTTATAAAGGAAATCGCAGGGTCGGGTCATATGGATTCGCTGGCCGTATTGCTGATCGTTTTCACAGTATGGCTGGCCGGTAAACGACCATATCTTGCCTCCATATCATTAGGGGCCGCCATTGCGGCGAAACTGTATCCGATAGTTTTACTCCCCCTGCTTGTAAGCCGTTTGCGGTGGAGCTTGATTTTAGTTCCGTTTGTAGTCGCTCTGGCGTATGTTCCTTTTCTGTCTGAACCGTTTGAAAAGATTTTTAGCGGGTTTTTGGCATATGGGCAGTATTGGGTTTTCAATCCTGGAGTTTTCGATCTTTTACGCAAAACATTATCAACGTTTGTGAGCGATGGAGCCGCTATGGCGAAAATCATATCCATGATAGCGGTGATCGCGTTTGTGGCATGGCGCATGGTTCGGCAGGAGAGCGGAATTTCCGGGCTGATAAAATCTGTTATGTGGACGTTGGCCATCCTGCTTTTTCTGGCGCCTACAGTGGACCCCTGGTATCTGGTTTGCCTGATACCTTTCCTCTGTGTCTTCCCCTCGCCTGCGCTTCTTTTATGGATGGGGCTTTCGTTTTTAAGCTACACGTTCTATTACGGGCACAATGACATAGCCTGGGTTCGAGCTTTGGAATATGTGGCCATATTCATAGTATTGTTTTGGGAAACGGTTTTCCGCGCTGGCGCAAAAAAGGTCTCTATTGAGGGATAATTCAATACTATCGTTGCGCCGTCCGGCTACGATGCTATAATCTTTTTTCAATATTTATCGCAGTTTCCGGAGAGGTGGCCGAGCGGCTGAAGGCGCTCCCCTGCTAAGGGAGTATATCGAAAGGTATCGAGGGTTCGAATCCCTCCCTCTCCGCCATAACTATATTACATTCAACTAGTTATGATAGTCAATGATAGCGCGGCTATTCGCAGTTTTCAATTTCAACCCCTTTATATTCATGACATTATAGAGCCTCAAGATTTTGCCCCCCGCTTGCCCCCGAAGAGAAGTTTTTTGCATTGATGCTTCAAATGGCTCTCCATTCACTTATTTCCTAGCATGCTGTTAATTTGTATCCAAAAACGCCTAGTTTTTTTCCAAATGAGATATTGATAGATTTTGCTGAAGCTGAATACTCGATTACAATATTGCCATGAGCGTAATACCTTTGCATAAGCCAAGATTCGATGCGTTAGCAGGATACACACGCTCACCCAATGCAAAGCTGGATGGTAAGGAAATTGCTTGGTTTTCCGATACCAATGAACGTGTCATTGGAGTTGTCATCAAAGATGTTCAAGATAAAGATTTCCTTTTTATCATTCTTGGAAGAGACAGTAACAGACGTTTCCGGTGCATAGATATTAGCAACTCTTTCTTCCCTGCCATGGACACAGCGATTGATGCCTTGCGAAGCGCGCTTATAGAATTCGAAGAAAGTGGTAACTCAGATTTTCCTCAAGGTGACGAAGGTAGAAGACGAAACGACTTATTCTCTCCTGTTTCTCCAACAGGAAAACTCCACGATGGTTTCAGGAAAATTACCGAACTCGAAGGGTGGACTCCTGCCCTTGAAATCCTACGAGAGATGTCATTCCATTTTGATGACCCTGATGGGAATTTTGTTCAACAATTCCAGACTACCGGTTTTGACCAAAGGATTTTCGAGCTCTACCTCTTTGGAGTTCTTAATGAGTCGGGCTTTATAATAGAGCGCAATTACACTGCTCCTGACTTTACTTGCTCGAAATTTGGTTATCCGTTCTGTATCGAAGCAACAACTGTTAACAAGACCGATGGGGAGGATGAAAAAGATATCTCATCGATGTCGCAAGATGAAATCGAAACTTTGCTTCGAGACTATATACCCATCAAATATGGTAGCAGCCTCTATTCGAAGTTAACAAAACTCCATCAAAATAAAAGATATTGGGAACTACCCCATGTTACAGGGAAACCGTTTCTTCTAGCCATCCATAATTTTCAAGGTCCATTTTCTATGACGTACACAAGGAGCGCTCTTGAAACCTACTTATATGGAGTTTGCCATACTTGGAAACGTGATGAATCAGGGACTTTGATTATTATCCCTGAGAAAGTCACTCATCATAAATTTGGGGACAAGGAAATTCCTTCCGGTTTCTTTTTTCAGGATGATGCTGAACATATTAGCGCCGTACTTTTCTCAAATAGTGGGACAATTTCAAAATTCAATCGGATGGGTTATATCGCAGGATTCGGCTCTCGTGATGTGAAAATATTCCGCAAGGGTTTTTACTATGATAAAAATCCAAATGCTTCATCCCCCAAAGAGTTTGCGCACGAAGTACACGATTCTTCCTACCGCGAGACATGGGCGCAAGGAGTTGATATTTTTCATAATCCCAATGCTATAAATCCACTTAACCCCGACATCTTTCCTGCGGAAGTTGCTCATCACTTTTTCAATGGAACGCAGATTGTTAGCATAATCCCTGAATTTCATCCTTTGGCATCTATTACAGTAAACCTCATGCCACATTAGGCACACCATATCCTTTTCCTGCTCTATTTTTGCCCCCCGCTTGCCCCCGAGGCCGGAAAAAAGAGGAAAAATTTTCACATGAAATTACCCTGGCTTTTCCCCATTATTATTAAAATGATTGGGGACGTAGGTTCGTTGAGCCATACCCTTGAGCCGAGATGCATGGCCTATGTTGAAGATATTCTTAAAAGTGTTCAATAATCAGCGAGAATTTTCAAGATTTTTTGCTTGAGATCAGGAGCTTATGAAAGGTTTACGAGGGCGCAAAAATGCCGCCAGTCAAACCATCACAGGACAAAAGGATTTAGGCGAAGGCATTCCTCCGCAATATACGAATACGCCAACCCGCCAGTCGGCCTCAGACACACGGGGCTAAAACCCTAAGACCGCTAATACATAGCTTAATTAGTGTTTCAAATCTACAGCCGTTGATGTGATATTGCAAGCGTGAAGACTGTTTTTTGCGAATGTATTTTTGTTTGTTTGAGCGCAAACGTCCGTCACGAACGCGAGTGTGAGTTAATGTTAAATAAATCTTTCATTTGTACTGTTTATTTCTTTCGTCACTCTACGCTTCGGCGCTGATTTTTTCGCTCGCTCCCGGCATTGGAAAGCGCAGAATATGGCCGTTGCTATTATTTTGTCCAAATAGCGCCTTAATGCCGTCCGCATCGCTTACACACTTTGCGCCTCCGCTAGAGTGACGAAAGCAGATGTAGGCAGATGTTGATGAGCGCATGGCAGGATAGCGATGTGGGCAAATGTTTGTTACAAGTTTTTTGAGTTTGTTGGTTTGTTAATTAACGCATCCACAAAACCGAATCGAGCCTATTACACTTTCCAATGATCCAAACGGCTAGAAAAGGCGATTTGTCGTGCTTTAAACGGGATGAAATACACTTTACGTGCTATTAATAAGGCTCTCCATATCTGTACTACATGATGTTGAGAACTCGTTAGTGATACTATATGGGACTTAACATACCGCAAGGGGCATGTATAAATGGCAAAAGACAGTGATTTTTATAAAACTCCGAAATCTATAGA
>CAYNDB010000005.1:0-5515 GCA_964395915.1 uncultured Nitrospinota bacterium
TCCAGTGTCACGCCATAGCGAAGGAGCGCATCGGGATTTACCACCGCGTGAAATTGCTTCTCCCACCCGCCTATACCCAAAATCTCTGTTACGCCGGGCACGGTCTGAAGATGAAACTTGACCACCCAGTCTTGTATAGTTCGAAGCTCCGTCAAGGAATGTTTTCCAGTCTCGTCCTCTAGATAGTAGAAAAGAACAAGCCCCATGCCGGTGGATATCGGCCCCATGCCAGGGTCGCCAAAACCTGGCGGGATCGCCCCTCTGGCTTCCTGTAGCCGTTCGTTCACCAACTGGCGAGCGAAGTAGATATCCATCCCGTCCTCAAAATAAACGTTCACCACGGACAGACCGAAATTGGAGACGGAGCGGATTTTCGCCACCCCGGGAAGCCCGTTCATGGCCGTTTCCACCGGATAAGTCACATATTTTTCAACTTCTTCAGGAGCCAAGCCTTCGGTCTCAGTGAATATCTGAACAAGGTTGGGAGAAACATCCGGAAAGGCGTCTATCGGCAGCTTCGTGTAACCATAGTAACCCGCTACCATCACCATGAGCGTCAAAACGGTAACAAGCAGTCTATTGCTTAAAACAAAATTTATTATTCGTTGCATCATCCGCCCCCTTAATGGTGATGTCCAGAGGCAAAGCCGCCCTTGGACAACTGCGCCTTCAGCGTGAACGCGCCTTTGGATGCATATTTCTGGCCGGGAATCAGACCTGACACGATTTCAACGTTCATATCGTCGGAACGGCCTATCATTACAGGCGCGGGTTCAAAACCGTCTTCATCCTTAGTAAAAACAACTGTTTTGCCTTCAAACGTTTGAAGCGCGGTTTTAGGAATAATGATGGGAACCTTTATTTCCTCAACCGTGACCTTTCCGCTGATAAACAGGCCGGGCCTTAAAACCCCTTTTTTGTTTGGCAACACGACACGCGCCAGGGCCGTACGTGTCTTCTCTCCAACAATAGGCCCCAGGTAAGAGACCACACCTTCCACGTCCGGGGCGCCATGCCCGGTTATTACAGATACTTTCGCTCCCTCATGCACAAACGGAAGATCCTTCTGGTATACGCTCAGGTTCACCCATACCGTGCTTAAGTTCGCAATGATGAAAATAGTTGTATCGTCCTTGACCATTTCACCCAAAGTTATATGTTTTTTTATCACCGTTCCGTTAAAGGGAGCCTTGATCTCGTAACGTGTGTACGTTGTGTCTGAATGAGCTGGCAGTTGTTTCAGATATTTTTCAGAAAATCCCAGGGCATGAAGTTTCTGTTCAGCAGAGCGAATGTCGATTCGAACCTCGGCAAGAGCCTGTTTGGCGTTCAAATAATCCTGCTCCGATGAGATTTTTTTCCTTCGCAGTCTTCCCTCCCTTTCGAAGTTCGCCCTGGCCAGCGCAAGCCGCTCGTGCGCCGCAAGATATTCGGCTTTAGCGTCGGAAAGTTCCCGGCTTTCAAGAATCGCCAACACCTCGCCTATCCTCACCCTGTCGCCAAGTTTTTTCCTGACTTCGCGAACGACACCAGGCACACGGGGGACGATATGGGCCATCCTGTCCGTGTTCACCACTATCTCGCCTGGAAGGGTGATGCGCCTTTCCAGCTGACCCGGGCCGACGATGGCGGTTTCAATGCCAAACTCTTTTAACTCTTCTTTTGTCAGGCGAACAACTTCTTCTCCGCCATGTTCATCATGGCCTTTATCTCCTTCATCCTTATGATCCCCATGGTCTTCATGTCCTTCATCCTTATGATCATCATGGACTTCATGGCCTTTCTCGCCTTCTTCCGCGGCATTGCAGACTCCAAGTCCAGATACAATAATCACCCCAGTAAAGATGATTGATAAAATTTTGATCCGCATACTATTTATCTCCGTTTCCTGCTTTTATTTCTCTCCGCGCTATTTCAAGCGGGGAACCAGTCAATTGTTCAATTTCCGCCGCCGCCTTGTGATATTTTGCCAAGACGTCGATATATCTCCCTCGTGTTTCAAAAAGAACCCGTTGAGCGTCCAATACTTCCAGATAACCGAACTTGCCCAGCAGGTATCCCTCTTTCGCTGTTTCAAACGCTATTCTGGCGCCAGGCAAAACATCGCCCTTCAAGGCGGACGCCTCCTCGTACGACGACGACAGGTCTCTGTAACTGTCTACCAGCGCGGAGCGAACACGCGCCACCACTCCTCTTCTCTCTTCTTTTGCGCGGGCAAGATTGAAACGCGCTTCAAGATACGCTCCCTGGTTACGGTTGAAAACTGGCAGGGGCATGGACATACCAAACACAAAAGCGTTGTCATTCGTATCACGAAAATTTCTCATGCCTCCTTGAAGAGTCAGGTTCGGAATCCTTCCCGCCCACTCCAGGGCTACAGCGGATTTGTATCGCTTAAGTTCAGCGTCCCATCTTGCAACGTCCGGGCTGTAAGGTATAAGCCTTTCAACCGCCTTTGCGGAAGGCACCGGTTTTAAATCATCCAGGCTCCCTTCAGCTTTTTCGAACAAGGTTTTATCGCTCCCCCACAATGAGGAGAGACGTTTGCGCGCGGCCGTGAGCCCTCGTTTCGCGACTTCGAGATCAATTTTACTTACAGATAGCTCCACCTTGGCCCTGATCTCGTCGATCGGAGCGGTTTTACCCGCCGCGACCCGTTCTGATGCGACTGTCAACGCATCGATGGCAAGCCCTACCAGCTTCCCGGTAAGAGCCACGCGCTCCTGCGAGGACAAAACGCTAACAAAAGCTTTTGTCACTTTGGTTAAAGTTTCAATGCGAACTTTCTCGTAATCCCAGGCCGCCAGTTTCTGCTCAAACCCAGCCACTTTCACGCGTTTCATACGTTTGCCGCCAAGCTCGATCAACTGACTCAATTGAAGTGTGCTTTCCGTTACATTATTTCCTTTGAAATCCCCGGAGCCTTCAAAATTCTCAAATTCAACTATAATCTCCGGGTTTGGCAAAAGCCCCGCTTGTAATGTCCGGGCCTCTTTGGCGCGAACTCCCCAGGCAAAAGCCTTAAGCCGTGGATTTCTCATCAACGCCAACGCGAGAACCTTCCTCAGGTTAAGAACGCCTGTCGGCTCCTCCAACGAGGGTGGTTCCATATCGTTTTCACCAGGCGGTCTGCCGGAAGCCTCGTAACTATCCAGGTCTTTACCCAGTGGAAGCTTTTCCGGCGTGGCGGCGTTAACTTGAGAAGACACACAGGCAATCCCTGTCATAACAACAAACGTCACAATTGACGAAATATGTTCAAGGCGCATATAACTCCTCCGAAACTTGTATTAATAATGTGATCGGCTTCAAAAAGAGCCGATGAAAAAACGCGCAACTGGCGCAAACCTCGCTCCTATAAGGAACGAACAGGTATTTCTAAAGATTTAAATCAGAAGAATTGTGGTGCGCAGTGATGTGAAAGTGGCGACGGCGCTTATTGGAATATGTTTTGAGAATATGGGAGTGGCGCTTTTACCAAACGAATACATGGCTGGAAAAATCGCCAAAAGCTCCTGTGCATTGACCTGTTGGAAGAGTCGCTGTGAATCGACGGTGACTTCATCATAACCAACTGTGCTGACTTGAATGTCGACACATGAACCGCAATGGGCGTCGGTTATAGTTGGTTCATAAGGAACTCCACACAGGCCGTTATGAGCCGCTTCCACCGCCACATGACCATCCTCTTCTATACACAGAACAGTCCCTTCCGCAAGGCTTAGCCCCATAAGGAGAGACACGAACGTGGCAAACAGCGCCATTGATGATCGTTTTCGTAAACTACGCATATTGTCAGAATAATCTCTTTTCGCATGTTTGTCCACTATCAGGTTTAATAAGGTCGGCCTCTGACGGAAGGGAGGGAGGGCGCCTGTTGTTTACTTACCACCGCCGTGAGAAAGCTTTTCTCCGGAAAGCGGCCACGACTTTTCAAATAATATGAAGGGCGACTCATTGGTTTGCCCGTACGCTTTTTTTATCAAGCCAGTGTCTACTCCTTCCGGAGGATTTTTCAGTAACGCATTGTAAAACCTGTTATAAAACTCGTCTGGATAAACCGTTATCCTCACCTTGTATTTGCCTTCTTTGGCGTCCTGCGGAATGGACGCGACTGTTTCCCACTGTTTCCCCGGCGGGATACGTGTGTCGTACCTTTCCCCGGATAGATCAAGCTCAATATACCAGCCTACCGCTTCTTTCGCGACGACCGTCTCTTTTCCATCAAGCGACACTATCCCCTCCACAACAACCTGGGGAGTTACGTATGTGGGGAAATAATGGCCAACCCCGGTGTTGGCGATAGTGATCTTTATTTTCCGCCCGGTTTTATTGGCCACGATTTTCACACCTTTCGCCACCATCTCCTTATTATGAATGCCTTTCCACAGGTGACGGCGCTCTTCCATATGACAATCGGCGCATCGCACCCCTGTTTTTGCATAGCGACTGTTTTTCCACTGGTTGTAAGTGTCTTCCAACAGCTTGCCTTCAACCCTGCTGCCGAAAGGTTCAAACTGGTGGCACGGCTTGCAGAACTCTGACGCGCCAAACGACTTAACCTCCACAAACCCTCCATGAGGCGGATCGTCCATTTTCGGTTTTCTGGATATAGGGCCGTAGCGTTTATGCCGCCGGACATGACACGCCGCGCACACCAGCCCTTTGCCCGTTAATTTTTTTATCTGATATTTATTGGGAATTATTTGGCCATTTTCAGATATCCTGGAAACCCTCTGCTCGCTTAACGGGGCATGGCAATCGAGGCAAGACTCAGCGGTTTCCTTGTCGATCCATGGTTCTTTTAACTGGCCGACAATACCTGCGCTCATCGAAAGAGAATGCCGACTTTCAGACCAGTCTCTATATTGCGTCTCATGGCATTGACCACAATCTTCAGGGTCGAGCGAAGCCTCAAGGTCGGAAAACCCCTCAGGGGGCGATCCCTGCAAAGGGATCGGTTGCGCCCAATGTTTCTCGAAAGAAAAACCGGCGGCCTCAACCTGACAGGCCAAAACCGCCGAAATAACTATAAGCAAATACCTCGCAGGTTTACACTCCATCACCAATATCTAAAAAGATTTTAGCGCCATGTTTACACTAAAGGGTCGTATTTCTACCTGCCGCATGGGTTACAAGGGTTTTTCATTTTCATTCCGCACGGGTTGCATGGGTGCTTCATTTTCATACCACACGGGTTGCACGGGTGTTTCATCTTCATGCCGCAGGGGTTACCAGGTTTGAACGATTTAATATATTCCTGGTAATATGCCGCGATCGCCGTCATTTCAATACTGTTACGCGGGAGCGGCTTTGCCTCCATCGGGTTCATCATACAAAAATTTATCATCTGGTCGAACGTGAGAATATCTTTTGTCATCGCCACAGGATGGGGCCATACACCGTTGTGCTTGTCCAGATTCAATAATTCGTAATCCGCATGACATGTCATGCAGGATATCCCGCTTCCACCAAGGCTTTCATCGTTCCACAGCGCCTTGCCTTTGGCGACAAG
>CAYNDB010000005.1:5615-44278 GCA_964395915.1 uncultured Nitrospinota bacterium
GTTACCTGTCAATCAACTCAATCAACCGATTTACGGGTATGTTTCTTTATCTCGTCAATGAGTTTGTTCATATCCATGTCACTTGGCAAGTCATCTGTTATCATTATTTCTTCCTCATCCAGCTCGGAGCCATGTATCTGGGGTAATGTCGTTTCCAGTCTATTTATCAATGTTTGTTGTTTGTTGAACATCATTAATAATTTCTTGGTCTCATCTACCAATTCCCTCTGACGCAACGCTTGCAATATAGTTGTAGCCACTTCCACCTCGTCGCATGGTTTACTAAGGAACCGGTAGACTTCACCTTTGTTAATCGCGCGAATGGCGGTGTCGATAGTGGCTCGCCCGGTTAGCATTATACGGATAACTTCCGGATATTTGCGCCGTATGGCTACTAAAAAGTCAACTCCGGATACCCCCGGCATCTGGTCATCGGATACAACCACATCGACATGTTCCCGTTCAAGAATGCCATAAGCCTCTTCGGCCGAATTAGCGCACAGCATTTCATATGGCTCTTTATAAAGCGCTCTTTTCAGCCCTTCGACAACAAGTGGCTCATCATCAACAAAAAGAACCTTGTGTTTCACTGTATAATTCTCCTGTAATATTTACGTCACGACGTTATCCACCATGTCATAGGTGGGAACAGAAACTCGAATCTTGTTCGCAACAAGGCCTTGGCGCTGGAAGTTCTTCAAGCGCTCAAGTAAAAGGTGGGATATTTCCTGTCCTTTGGGTAATATCAAAAGACCTGTTTTAGTCCGAACATCCTCATCAATAACCATATCTATTGTGATGTCCCTTATTCTCAGCAGTTTTATTTGCATTTTTTTGTTGTCGGTTTTTAACTCACGCATCGTCAAAACAATAAGCGGATTATACTTATCGGGATATTTCAGCAAGTTATTTATCGCCTCGTCACCCAACACGCCCCCAGAAATAAATCGATCAAAATCAAGAGAGACTTTTAATATTTGAGCTCCGATTTCAACAGGATCGGTTTTGGCTAACGTTTGGACGCTGTTGAAACTGTTGAACGGCTCCATTTGTTTTTCGATCATGCCAGCCACTTTCTCCAGGCGTGGAATATTGCGCAATAAATTGGCCCCAAAAAATGGATGGGAGGAAAAAGATTCCTCTTCTTCCTCTGTAAGCTCCTGCCCCACATATATTTTCTCAAGAGTTTCTGGCGAAAGTTTCACGCAGCCTATTTGTGAAAGCATGGCGGCAAGCTCATATTGCCAACGGTCTGAAAGCCGAAGTTGGCTCACTATATGCCTGGCATAGTTGCGTAAACGTATGGCCCTGCTAAATGCAAGCGGATTTACAATTGATAAAATATCAATGAGAGCCTTGACACTTCGGCTCAATGTTTTTTCCAATAGCTCCCGCTCGGCGATGACAAGCTGGTATTGCCGGATCCCCGACTTAAGCGCCTTCTCGAACACTTCAGGTGGACATGGCTTGGTAAAAAAATGGAAAATATTACCTTCGTTAACAGCTCCCATGGCAGTGTCTATATCGGTATTACCTGTAAGCATCATGCGCACGCTTTCGGGGGCTGTTTCTTTGACTTTGGAAAGGAACTGAATCCCGTCCATGCCGGGCATACGCATGTCGGAGACAATGACGGCAAAAGGCCCCTTGGACGACACCGCCTTGAGCCCTTCCATGGGGCCTAGCGCTGTTTCAATATGGAATTTTTTCCTTAGGTTCCGCTTGAATGTTTCGAGGATGTCTGGTTCGTCATCGACCAGGAGAATTTTCTCACCCATCAGATTCGCCTCGCGCAAAAACTTGTTCACAGGTTTCAATCCATTTAGGCAGATGATCGGCCATACCTATGGTTTTGAGATAGCCGTCACTAATTTCTGTCAGGCTTTTCATTGTTTCAAGGCGCCTGTTCTTAGCTTCCAAAGCGCTTGCCACATGCACGGCGGTAAGCGGAGTGAATTGGTTAAAATGACATTTTTCAGGCTTGTGATGAAAGAAAACAGCTTCCGCAATCACATTCGGTAAGCCCCATAGCGCAAGCAAGTATCCTCCCACCTCAGCGTGCGAAGCCCCGAAAACCTGTATTTCCGCTTCAAAAAAGGGGATATTCCCCTTATTTGTCAATTCAATTGCTTCTTTATATTTTCCAGGAAAATTAGCGGACAAAATGAGGATTCCTATATCGTGGAGCATCCCTGATATAAAAGCGTCGTCTACGACCTTTTTATCTTGTGTTTCAGCTATCGCTATCTCTTTTGCGCAAACGGCGCTGACGGCGCTGTGGTCCCAGAGCTCACTTATTTGAAGGCCAATCATGGGAATCTTCTCGAAATGGGAAAATACTCGCATCGACAATACTAACGCCCTGATTATATCCAGACCAATAAGCTTGGCCGCATGAGCCGGGTTTGAGACATGTTGAGGGATCCCAAAAAAAGCGGAGTTTACAAGCTGTAAAATTTTCGCTGTCATGGCCATATCTTTTGATATGATTTTGCCAACCCTGTCCATTGAGCTTTCAGGCGACTTTAACTCTTCGATTAATTCAAAATACAATTCCGGGAAACTTGGCAGAGACTCAAGCTGTGACACTACTTTTTTGAGCGCCCCCTCCGCGAGCAGATCGCGCAAAGCGCATGCGCGCCCAACAACGGATTTAAGCGTTTCCGCGTCGCATGGTTTCGCAAGATATTGATGCGCGGGGCCAACAGACTTCATTACCATTTCTCTTTCCGAGTGTCCCGAAAGCACAATACGGACAACGTTGGGATGTCTTTTTAAAACTTCTGATAAAAGTTGGGCTCCGTCCATACCTGGCATCCGCATATCGGAAACAACGACGTCAACAGGTGTTGTGGAAAGAATTTCCAAGGCCTTCTTTCCGCTCAGGGCAAAATTTATCTCCCATTCCCGGCGCATGCCCCGCAACATTCGTCTGAGCCCGTCCAGTACGTCCTGCTCATCGTCCACAAACAAAATGCGCCTTTTTATTGATTCACTCATTGTCTCTCTTTTCATTTAGAGGCAGACGAATGATAAATGTTGTTCCCATGCCTTCTTCCGTTTCAACTGTTATCGTCCCGCCATGCTTGTCAACTATTACTGAATGAGACAAATTAAGCCCCTGCCCGGTTCCTTTTCCTACTTCCTTGGTTGTGAAAAACGGATCGAAAATTTTATCCCTGACAGCGGCGGGAATTCCTGTGCCTGTGTCTGAGATGGAAATCAAGGCGAAGTCGCCGTCATTGTGTGTTTTCACAGTTATCTTTCCCTTGCTCTCCGCAGAGTTTTGGACAACGTCGGATATCGCGTGAGACGCATTGGTAATCAGGTTGAGTATTACCTGGTTAAATTCACCAGGGATACATGGAACCAGGGGTAATGAAGGGTCGAAATCTGTTTTTAATTCCGCCACATATTTCCACTCGTTCCTGGCCACGGTAATTGTGCTTTCAATCGCTTTATTGATATCTATCAGGGTTTTCTCCTTGGCTCCCGGATGCGAGAAATCCTTCATCGCCAGCACAATTGTGGTTACGCGCTCTATGCCCCTCAAGGAAGCCTGGATAGCCTTCGGAACCTCCTCGCGCAGATACTCCATGTCCACCTCTTCCACAGCTTTCTTCACTTCCAGGACGAGTTTACCAAGCGGTGATTTATCCCCGTTGCACGCGTTCAACAGCTCCATATTTTTATCTATAACAACGCTTATATCTCCGAACGCGTCCTGAATAAAACGGATATTGTCGCCGACAAACTGTGTAGGAGTATTAATTTCGTGGGCGATACCCGCCGCCAACTGTCCTATCGACTCCAGTTTCTGAGCCTGGCCTAGCTGGGATTCCAGAATCTTATGCTCGGTTATGTCACTTCCCAGTATCAGAATTCCATCTTTGTCGGTAAAGTCGCTGATAATAGTGGTCACATTCAAGTTCAGATAGCCTTCTTTCCCGTCTATCTGTGTATATGCAATCTCTTTCGTCGCCGTAGACCGATCACTCTTCCTGCACGCTATCATCATTTCGCAAACGTCATCCCATTCCCATTTGACACCACAATCTTTGAAATTCCCGCCAAGAACGTCTATCGATCTGGTTCCAAACGTTTTTACAGCCTCTTTGTTCCACATCGTAATATGGTCATCAGGGTCCAAGCCTATCAGTATCATGGGGATAGCCGCCAGCAACTGCTCCGTTTCCTCGTGCGCCTGCCGCAATTCCACCTCCGCTTTTCGACGCTCCGTTATATCCTTGCCGATGTTGACCACACCGCTTACACCACCTTCGGCATCACGCAGGAGCGTGGAGTTCCACCAGATCATGTATCCTTCTCCGTCACGGGAAATGATCTCGTTTTCATAATGAGTGGGGATCTCGGACAAGGTGATTGTTTCCATGAAAGCTTGTCTAAATGTATCTCTCGTCTCAAGCGGGATAAATGTTTCAAACCAATCCTTGCCAATGGTTTCTTCCCTGGTCCAGCCGGTCAGTTCGAGCAGAAAATCATTGGCGAAAGTTATATGCCCGTCAGGATCGAGAATCACGGCTACAAGCTGCATGTTTTCCAGCATATTCCGATATCTGTTTTCCGATTCCCGCAGTTCGTTTTCAGCCTTTTTACGCGTGGTAATATCACGAATAGTCCCGATCGCATGCCAATACTCACCATGTTTTATTGAAGAAAGCGCAAGCTCGATTGGAAATATTTCCCCGTTCTTCCTCAAACCCTCCAATTCAACGGTCTTGCCTATAACTCCCCCTTGTCCCGTTGTCTTGAACCTGGCAAATCCATTATTATGCTCGCCCCTGTAATGCTCCGGAATGATATACTCGGATAATTTTTTACCGCTAAGCTCCTTGCAGGAATAGCCAAACATCCTTTCCGCCGCAGGATTGCAAAACAATACTTTTCCCTCTTCGTCGGCCATGATGATCGCTTCGTTTACCGATGTGGTGATTTGCTGAAGTTTTTTCTTGCTCTGATGAACCTCTTCTTCCGCTTTTTTTCTTTCTGTGATCTCTTTTCTTAGAGTTTTGTTCGCTTCAGAAAGTGTGGCTGTGCGCTCCGCAACTTTTATTTCCAGATCGGCGTGCGCTTTTTGAAGCTCTGCCTCATTCCTTTTGCGTTCTGTTATGTCGCGTACAATAGCCACAAAACGGCTTGTCTCGTTTGGGGAAGTGATATATTGCAGGAATATCTCGACCGGTATCAACTTTCCGTTTTTATGTTTGTGAATGGTTTCGAACCTGATAGAAGGTTTGGATCCGCCCAGCAATGGCGCTATCGCTTCCTTGAATTGCGTCTCGGTATATTCAGGCTTAATGTCCATGGGAGTCATTTCACAAAGCTCCTCCATGGTGTAGCCTATTTGATTTATCGCGCCCTGGTTAACATAAAAGAATTTCAAGGAAACAGAATCGAACATAAAAACACAGTCAAGGGTCTGGTCGAGTGTGGATTTGAACTGACCCAGCTTGTTCTCGCTTTCAAGCAGTTGTTCCGTTTCCTCCCGAATACGTTCGGTCATGGGCCGAAAGATGAAGAGCCCTTCAATGAAAAGAACAAGCATGATAAAGCCCAACACGCCGGAGCTAATTTTCAGAATGGTCTCGCTTTCCTCCTCGCTATCTTTCTGATAAGCATTCACTACAATGTCCAAAGAATCGAGTAGCTCACCATTAGTGACAGCCATGATGCGCTGAAAATGAGGGTTGTCATGCGTGAGAGCCGTGTCTTGCTCATCCACAAGTTTCTTGATTTCCGCTACGAATTCCTTTATCTGCGAAACCAGAAGTGTCGGTGGTTCAAAGTAAAGAGCCCTAACAGCCGGAGGAACCTTCCCTTGATAACTAAAGTATAGATTGCCACCGGTCAGCCGGTTATGATTTTTTGAAATGGTATCTGCGATTGCGGACAGTTTTTCCCGTATTTTATTTCGCTCGTTTATATCCTTGCTGTTAACAAGGATCAGGGAAAACGTCGCGGCGCGTTGAGCCAACATACGCTGGCGGCCGCTTATGTTAAGCACAGCCGCATCTCCCTTCGCGTGAGCGATGATCTTGTACAAAACAAGATAACCTGCGAAAAAGAATATGGCTATCAGACCCAAAGCCAACAGGTATTTGAACGTAATGTTGAACGTCTTGTATCTGTTTTTCTGGTCGCCGTTAATTTTATGATAGAAGCGTTTCATGGATTACAACAAAACCAGAGATTGGCACATACAACACAAACGACTTATAGCGCGACGATACGGGGAAAGTTTTTAAGTTTTTAAAAATAGCATAGTATTATTATGCTACAAGTATAATAAAATTGTAATTATATATCGCTGGCAAAGTAGATTTTTGAGTGGAAAAACTGGAATAATCGCTGATGTGATATTTTGTTTTTACAAACCTATCCTTTAAAGGCGCCTGTGCGTTATGGGTGGGGGCAAATAAGGTCATCCCCTCCCTGACAAGGGAGGGGAAAGGTTAGTTAGCGTTTCAACTGAAAAACGTTATCAGTTATTCTGAAACGGGCTTTTCACATGACATAATCACTTTTTGCCGGAAGTTTCGCCATTCGCAGCCAGTAAAAACATGTGCTCTGAATCATCCAGATAAAATCTTCAAATTTATCAGGTTTGTTTATATAGATGTTGGCTCCCATGCTATAGCATTCAGCGATATCTCTTTCACTTTGGGAAGTGGAGAGCATCAAAACCGGGATACCAATCAAATCATCATCATTCCTGATCTCTTTGAGCACACTCTTTCCATCCATAATCGGCATATTGATGTCCAATATGATAATGTCCGGCTTCGGGCTGTTTTTCTTATCACTGTATATGCCTTGCCGTTGCAGGTAGTTCATGGCGTCCAGCCCGGTTTCAACAGTTTTTATACATGTGTATTCATTTAATTCCTCAAAATCATCAAACGCCATTTGTATAAGCTTTTGATCCGCTAGTTCGTCTTCCGCCAAAAGAATCGTAAAAGTTTCGCTTTTTGCTGGAGGTACCATCTTCCAGGTCCTTTCTACATATGGTTGTGCTTTGATTTAAAACAAGTGTAAATTTGCTTCCCATTCCTTTTTCTGATTCGACTATTATGTTGCCGCCATGAAGGTCGATGATCTTGCGGCAGATGGAAAGCCCTATGCCGGATCCATCATATTTCCCGCGGCTGTGAAGACGCTTGAACGGCTCGAAAATATAATAATAATATTCTTTGTCAATACCGATACCGTTATCGGCCACGGTCACCTCACATTTCCCGTTTATGATCCTGCCGGACACCGTTACTTCAGGCGTCCTGTCAGACCGGAACTTAATGGCGTTTTGGATGAGATTCTGCAGTACCATGGAAAGCATGGTAGCGTCGCCGGTAACTGTGGGAAGTGTTTTCCACTTAAGCTTTCCATCGACCTCCCTTACAAGCGCTTCCAAATCACTGGCCACCTTAAACACGCATTCCGTAAGATCAACGGCCTGCATATCCATCTCCAACCTTCCTACATTGGAAAGCTGAAGTAGGTCGTTGACCATCTGCCGCATCCGTTTTGCCGCGTCATTAATAAACTGCATCGACTGAAGAGCTTTTTGATCGAGATTTTGCCTGTAGCTTCTTCTTAATATTTCCGTATAGTTGGATAATGTGCGCAAAGGTTCTTTTAAGTCATGCGTGACAATGTAATTGAATTCTTCAAGTTCCTTATTGGCGCTTTCCAGCTCAGCGGTCCGTATTTTGAGAAGATACTCGGCTTTTTTACGTTCGCTGATATCGCGAATCACGCTTACAACATTGATCCGCTGGTTCAAATTGTCTTTTACTTTAGACACGGTGTGCTCCGTCCAGAAAACCCCGCCATTTTTTTTCTTTAGCGGAAATTCGGCTTTATACACTCCTTTTTTGTTCAGGGAGGAATCCATCTCCATTCCGAACTTCACGAACATATCGTGACTGACGTGTAGAAATTCGGTACTTTTCCCGATAAGCTCTTCTGAGCTGTAACCAAAGATATTTTCCATCGCCCGGTTGCAGGAAATTATTTTTCTCGAGGAAAGGTTTACGACAAGCACAGCGTCGTCCAGACTGGTAAACGTCGTATCCAGAAACTCCTTTGTCTTTCTCAGTTCCCCCTCACTTAGTTTATGCTTTGCCAACGATATCGCGGTAATCCAGATCGCGAAAAGAGCAAGAGAGCGATTTACATAAACCATCCACATCTCGTTACCGGGAGGCGAATGGAAAAAACCAAGGAGTGTTAGGCTGGAGCAAATTGTGGCAACGATTATAATGCTCTGACGCTTTTTTAACCAATACGACAAGAAGACCGGGGCTATGTATGGGACGCCACCGGCTACTCCCAAGGGTAATAGCAAATCGCCCGCAAAAATAGAAGTGACCAATACACTGATAAAAACGACAAGATATTTTTTGTCGTCGTACACAAACTTCATAAAACCAACTTATTGATTTTAGCGAGACAATCCAGCTTGCATGCGGGCCACACCACACGACGATCGATAAGAATATTATCTAAATCGATACTGCAAAATTATAGTAAACTCAACTTTATTTAGCAAATATTTTAACCAAACATAGTTAAAATACGCTATGAGCTTATTTTAACTTAATGAATTCATAGCTATATTTTCAATGTGTTATATCGAAATTAGTATCAGAATTGGAGAAAAAATAAATTTTGGGAATTACTCCAAATTACGGTAGTGAATATTATAATTTTGCCGGACGCTACAAATCTTAATAAATAATTAATAATAATTAGTAAAAGCCCGTCACTCAACATCGGGTTCGGAATAATACGGAGCTACCGGAGTGACATACTGTAATTATTATTGCCGCGACAATTGGAAGGATGGTTCTCTATTTCACCCATCCTCGTTCTTTATAATATTTTGCGGCTCCTGGGTGGAGCGGGGCGGGCAAGCCTTCCAGCATCTTTTCCGGAGTAAGGCGTGTTAACACCGGGTGGGTTTTCTTGAACTTATCGAAATTTTCGAACAAGGTCTTCACCACATCATAGACAACTTTGTCCGGCAGGTCCGTGGTGGTAAGCAAGGTCGCTTTTACAGCAAAAGTCGTGACAGGCTCCTTGACGCCAGGGTAAACCCCGCCCGGTATTTCTGTTTTAACGTAATATGGCCGCCCTTTCAAAAGCTTGGCGATAAGATCGTCGGGCACTGATATGATATTGATCCCGTGCGAAGTGGCAACGTCAACGATGTTCGCCGAGCCTACGCCAACCGTATAAAAGTAAGCGTCGATACGTCCATCGCTCAAATAATCCGGAGCCTCGGAGGCTTTCAACCCTTCAACGGTCATATCCTTGAACCCGAAAGGAGTTACCTTGAAAAGGGCTTCCGCAGAGGAACGCTGGCCGGAGCCGGGATTACCTATATTTACCCGTTTACCTTTAAGATCGGCGAATTTTTTTATGCTTTTGCTCGCAATAATATGGAATGGCTCTTCATGGAGCGAGAGAACCGCTCGAAGTTTTGATACCTTCCGACCTTTGAAATCGCCAATACCATTATATGCCCGAAATCCGACATCGGACTGCACAAGCCCCATATCTACCTCTCCTTGCGACATGGAGTTTACGTTATAAGTTGAGCCGCCTGTGCTTTCCACAGTGGCGCGAATGCCATGTTCTTTTCTTTTGGAGCTGACGATTTTTGCTATGGCCCCGGCTGCTGGAAAATATATCCCGGTGACGCTACCTGCTCCGATAGTGACATATCGTCTTTTTGCGGCGAACGCCACATCGCCGAAAAACGATGTCGCCAAAACAGGAACCAAGAGCCATAAAAAAGATTTTCGCATCGCGGGCCTCCATGTGATATCGCCAATTTCCAACGTATACAGCGGCTTAGTATATCAGGTTAGGAGTAAAACCAAATAGACATAGTGTGGCTCATTCCGGGGTTTGTCCTTTTTAACTAGGTTGTTGCGTGCTAAAGTATTTCTTTTAAATGACTCTTAATGTGGAGAATTATATGCAAAGGCTATTCACTGTATTCATAGTGGCTGGAATGATATTTGGAGCCGTTCCTTCCATGGCGCATGACATAGATAAAAAAGAGATTGAAGCGATAATCAAGGAATATATACAAAATAATCCTGGCGAAATAACATCATCCCTACAGAAATATTATAATAAACAAAGGAAGAGCCAAGAGAAGTCGCAGTTCCAAGATTCTCTTAAAGATCGTGTAAAGGTATCTGAAGGAGACGCTCCGGTTTATGGCCCTAAAAAAGCGCCTATTACGATTGTGGAATTCAGCGATTTCCAATGCCCCTTCTGCGCGCGCGTTACCGGAACTTTAGACAATATACGGAAAAAATATGATGGCAGGATACGCATGGTATTCAAGCATTTGCCGTTGGCCATACACAGTAAAGCAAGGGCCGCTTCGATGGCCTCCATGGCGGCAAACAAGCAGAACAAATTCTGGGAATACCGCGATATCCTCATGAAAAACCAGAACGAATGGGGATCTGGTGACGAGAATAAGCTGTTCGTTAAATACGCCAAAAAACTTGGGCTGAACATCAAGGCTTTCAATAAAGATATTAAAGATAAAAAATTTGAAAAACTCATAGATGAGGATATGAAGCTGGCCCGGTCGCTAAAAATCAATGGAACACCGACATTTTTCGTCAATGGGGTCCGGGTTAGCGGCGCGAGGGATATGGCTTATTTCGACAAGGTGATAGCGCTAGTCCTTGCCGATAAAAACGGAAAGTAAAACAAAACCACTATCGTCGGGGAAAAGGCTTCATAGAAGAATTATATTTTTCTTCTCACACGCAACCAGCTAGGATTCTATACACCGGGCTTTTGATTACAACATTGGTTGTGGCGGCGCCAATATCCCCGCTTGTGTACGGGACAACAATCATATATCCGGAATTAACGTTACCCCTCGTGTTGCAGGAATACGCATAAAATCCCTGAACGCCGTTGTTGGTATACTCGCCACTCTCCACCAACACATTTTCACCGATCATCACTTCCGCAAATTTCGGGTGCGGCCCATTAGTGATTGAAGCAAAGTTTCCTCCAGAATATTGATAGTTATCGTCCATGACCGCTATTTTGAAATTATCTATATTCTGCAACGCGGCTGTATCATAACCCCTCTGGCGATACTCTTGTAACTGAGGCAACGCTATGGCGGATAGAGTGCCTATTATCGCAACAACCGCCAGAAGCTCTATCAACGTAAACCCTGACCTGCTATTTCTAATATTTGCGCTTTTTACGAACATGAGTAAACCCTCCACAAAACTTATACAACTTTTACCCCTTTTCAATGCAAACGACAGGCCATAATATTGAGCTTTTCCCTGAAAAATAATACCCTATGAAACAATAGGTTGGGCTGGTTTATTTTTTGTGGGGCTGGCTAATTCTTGAGTATTGACATTTTTTGTCAAGCGGGCGAGAAATGTACAAAAAATTGTCTAACCTAAATAAATTTGATTTTACCCTTCATAGTAACCGGCCATGGTTTCGCAAATCAGTCCAAATCATATTATTTATACTCTACTCATAATGAGAATCTTGTCGTATAATGTCTGTGGTCTGGTCGCCTTGGGATTACCAAATCTATAGCGATACAGATTTCTTTTTATCTGACATCATTTGTTTTAGTATAAATTCATGCAAGTCCTGACGATGATACTGGCCGGTGGGGAAGGCCGGAGGCTATATCCGCTTACAAGAGACCGTTCCAAGCCAGCCGTTCCTTTTGGAGGACGGTATCGAATCATCGACTTTGTTCTCAGCAATTTCGTTAATTCCGGACTTTCTAAAATAAAGGTTCTCACCCAGTTTAAATCAGACTCACTCAACCTGCACCTTTCGCGAGGCTGGCAGCTTTCGCCTGTGCTGGATCAGTATATAGACCCTGTTCCCGCGCAGATGCGCACCGGTAAAGACTGGTTTAAGGGCACTGCGGACGCTATATACCAGAACATGCACCTTATAGAGAAGGAACACCCGGACTATATATGCGTATTTGGAGGAGACCACATATATAAGATGGATGTCCGCCAGATGCTGCAGCAACATATCGATACTAAAGCTGATTTGACCGTATCCACTGTTCCTTACCCGCTTGAAAAATCCAGTCAGTTCGGAATAGTGGAAGCCAATGGCAACTGGGAAATCACAGGGTTTACGGAAAAGCCTGAATGCCCCAGCCCAATGCCTGGCAATCCAGAGATGGCTCTGGTTTCCATGGGAAATTATATTTTCTCAAGGGAGGCTCTTGTCCGCTCTATAGAGGAAGACGCGCATAAAAACACCGAACACGATTTTGGAAAAAATATTATCACCGCCATGCTCGACGACTACAAGGTATGCGCATACGATTTTTCCACAAACGAAGTGCCCGGTATGAGGCCGGAAGGGCGCGGATATTGGCGTGATGTTGGAGACATCGATCAATATTGGGAAGCGTCGATGGATCTTGTAAGCGTCTCCCCAACTTTTAACCTGTATAACGACCAGTGGCCTATACGCTGTTACTATCCGCCGTTTCCTCCCGCAAAATTCGTATTCGCCGACATGGAAAAACGTGTCGGTATGGCTACGGATTCACTTGTCTCCGAAGGATGCATAATCTCTGGCGGCAAGATAAACAGGTCAATACTCTCGCCGCGATGCAGGATCAACAGCTACTCGTCCGTAAGCGAGTCATTCCTGATGGAGGGAGTGGAAGTGGGACGACATTCAAAAATAAAGCGCGCCATCATAGACAAGAAAGTTATCATCCCTCCGGGCACACATATAGGCTATGACCTGGACGAGGATCGCAAACGTTTTCACGTAACAGACTCCGGCGTTGTGGTGGTGCCACAGGGAACAAAGCTTGAGCAAATAGAAGAAGTCACCGCCTAGGACACCTCACGAGCTTATCCGATTTTTCGGCTACTCCAGCATTCCGGTTTTGAATTTTACGCCCGCTCCGTTACCGCGTTTATCGATTCATATAGAATATCGGTCATCTTGCCAATTTGTTCAACGCTAGCCGCCGGGGCGAGAAACAGAACAAGAATATCCCCCAGCGGGCGAATCAGAAGCCCCTTGCTCATAGCCTCCGAGGCGACTTTTGCCCCAACCCTGCTAGCGCTTGCATAAGGTTCTTTCGTGTCTCTGTTTTTCACCAGTTCGACCCCGGCGATAAGACCGCGCTGGCGAATATTCCCTACATTTTCCAGATCCTCATATCGAACAAGCATGTCGGATAGCGCGGCGCCTTTTTCCTGAATCTGCCCTATAATATTTCGTTCTTCATACAGCTTCAGATTTTCCACCGCCACCGCGCAACCAAGCTGGTTGGCGGTATAGGTATGGCCGTGGTAGAAAGTCTTCCCCTCATGACGCTCTCCCAGAAACGCGTCGAAAACCTTTTGCGTAGCCAATGTCGCGGCCAAAGGCAGCATACCACCTGTTATCGACTTCGACACGGCCATGATATCGGGAGTCACGCCCTCGTGATCGCAGGCGAACATCTTGCCAGTCCTGCCAAAGCCAACCGCCACCTCATCCGCTATCAGCAAAACATCATGTTTGGCGCACAGTTCGGAGGCTCGTTTCAAATATCCGTGCGGCGCCGTTATAATCCCCGCCGGACATTGTACCAACGGCTCAATTATCATAGCCGCCACCTGCCCTTCGTTCGCTTTCAGCTTTTCGTCGATGATATCCGCGCATGCGATGGAGCATTGCGGATATGTTTTGCCGATCGGACAGCGATAGCAATATGGCGCCGGTGTAAATTCCACGTCCATAAACATGTCACGGAATTTGCCGAAGAAAACATTACTGCCTCCTACAGACATGGAGCCTACCGTATCCCCGTGATATGCGTTATCCACCGCCAGAAACTTCGTCCTTTTTGATTTCGGATCGATGTTACGCCAATACTGAAACGCCATTTTGAGCCCGACCTCTATCGCCGTCGACCCGTCATCGGAATAAAAAACTTTCTCCAGTCCTGCTGGAGTAATCGAAACAAGTTTCTCCGCAAGGTCTACAGCGACAGTGTTGGATAGCCCCAGGAAAGTGGAGTGCGCTATTTTATTCAGCTGCTTTCGCATGCTCTTGTTCATACGCAAGTCTCGATGTCCATGGACATTACACCAGTAGCTGGAAAATGCGTCCAGATATTCTTTCCCCTCAATATCCCGCACTAGCGCGCCACGCCCGGAGTCAATCGTTACAACCGGCCCCGCCAGCCACTCTTTCATCTGCGTAAAAGGATGCCATACAAATTCCTTGTCCCGCTTCTCGTAATCATCATGTTTGCTTTCAGGGGAAAAGCTTTTTAATCGCTCCAGCAGAAGGTCGATATCAATGCTCGATTTTATGTGCGAAATAAGTTTTTTGGAGTCCGCCATATTTTCCAGATACTCAATCAACCCCAATACATGGCTTCCACTTTTTTCGTGGATAAAATCAAAATCAGGCTCCGGGAATTTATTTTTCTTAAACTGATTGAATACGATTCCAGCGATCTTGAGCCCCAGCGTATCGGCGGCCTCCGCTGTTAGTAACGTGTGGTTAATGGTACCCAGGTAAGGATGCGAGACAATTATCAACGGTATGTTCAGAAGGCTGGCCAGATCGCCCATATGGATGTCTTTTGTCAACGGCGCGAAGAGCCCTCCGGCCCCTTCCACTATTACTATGTCATGCCTGGCGGCAAGCTCCCTGTATGCGGCAAGAATTTTATCAATGTCGATTTCCACACCTTCCTTTATTGCGGCGTGGTATGGCGAGAGAGGTTTTTTAAAACAGTAAGGGTTGATAAGCTCGATGGGATCGTCGCATTGAGCCATCTTTTTAAGAAACAGGGCGTCTTGAGGAACAAGCTTGCCGCCAACAGGTTTTGCGCCGGACTCCGCAGGTTTCATCACTCCAACACTCATCCCCCGCTTGCGTAAAACAGCGGCGATCCCGCCTGCTACGACAGTTTTACCGACGCCTGTGTCGACGCCTGATATGAAGAGCCCCTTGGTCACATCAACTCGCCTGCAATAGCGTCAATGTACACGACTTCATATGTCACCGCGATTCCGCCGTTTAAAGCGAAACGCGATCTGTATTCTTTCACAAAGTTGTCCATAACAGCGCGTCTTCCAAGGCCAAGGCTCGCCAACCCCGGATTACTCTGCACCCCGATATTTTTTAATGAACGCATAAAAGTTGTGGCGTCTTTAAACTCGCGGATAAAAATTTCTTTTTCTATTTTCACGGTTAAACCCGCGCTTTCAGCCGCCGCCACAATGGCGCGTTCATCGGGGAACTTATGGAACATCGACTGGTCGACCTCTTTCCCCGATTGTTCAAACGCATATGTTACAGATTCCCTTAACTCGTGAAAGGTAGACTCTCCCAGTACTGTGGCGATCAGCCGCCCACCATTTTTCAACGATAAAGCCGCTTCTGAGAATATGGCTGGCAGGTCTTCTATCCATTGGAGCGCAAGGTTGGAAAAGCAAAGGTCTACAGACCCGTTTTTTACAGGCGCATATTCCGCATCCGCCTGCGCCACATGCAGGGAACCGTCATACCCGTTTCGCCGCGCCATTGCAGCCTGCGTCATTCCCTGCGAGATATCTAGCGCGAGCGTGGCGCGGAACATTCCAGACTGCGCGACCATGGCCGCAAGCTCCCCGGTTCCACATCCAATCTCCATCGCAACAGAACCCGTTAGCTTTTGCGAGACGATTCTTTCGAAAAGCGTTTTCGCCATCTCACGCTGAAATGTGGCGGATGAATCATATGTAGCGGCGCTTTTGTCAAACGCCATACGTATTATCGACTTTCGCCTCGCAGGCGACGTTGCTGGTTTATCCATCTTTCAAAATGAAATCCGTTATTGATTCGTCCACCTCCGGCAGACAGGTGAGATGAGGCGCGTGTCCGGCGGACTCCAGGCAAACCTCTTGTAAATTATCGAACAGGCCTTTCCAGAGCCGCTGACCGCCAACGGGGCATATTTTATCCAGCCTTCCGTAAATTAGCAACACCTGCCCATCGTAACGTCCACCTTGTTGTGTAAGATCAGTTCTGGCAAGTTCGTCCAATGTTGATAACAACGCTTCTTTATTGGGGGGAAACTCCGACGGATAAAAAAGCTTTTCTATCCGCGCCCGTTCCCCTTCCGATATTTTCTCGCCAGATTCAAAAAAACGGTCTGTAAAGTCGCGTAAACCAGAGTCGGCGTCCCGTATTATCAACCGCGCCATCTTCTTTACAGCGGCGGGATGCTGGCCCAGCCCAAGGTTATGTGTTGTCGTTACAAACTTAGGCGTGGCGCCCAGAAGAGTCAACGACTCCGGAGCCCGTCCAAAATTTTCCAGACTGTAAAGCGCCGCGATAGCCCCTCCCATCGACCATCCCAAAAGATGGTATGGCGGATCGCCTAATGTATTAATGACTCCGGTCAGAACATCACAATATCGCATAAACGTATATGGCCCACCATCTTCTTTAGCCGAGCCGTGTCCTGGCAGATCGAACGAAATCACGCGGAACTTTTCTTTTAACGATTCCGCTAACGGCTCGAAAGCTTTTTTTGTCTGCCCCCATCCATGAACCATAACAAGTATCGGGCCATGTCCAACGTCGGAAATCGTAATTTTTTTCATGCATCCTTTGTACATCGTTACGGATGAAAAAGCCATATCCGGCTTTTTCCGAGGGCTTGTAAAAAAGCGTAAAACCTATTCAGGCTCTTTTTCGTTCAGATCATCAGAGAGTGAAATAACCCGCTTTAAGTATTTATAAACGATGTTACGCACAAGTATTTTATTTCTTTTTAGGTTAGATCAAAATGATAGAGCGCTATTTTTATTAACACAATATTTCTCCAGCGCCCTATTTTGTCGTCAGGTTCCCTGTAACCACTTTTTCTGTAAACCCGTTTACCACTATCGGGGAACCCCTTAAAAGCGCACTAAAAACCACAAAATATAAAACAGAATAACCCATATAACATATTGTATTAACTGGATTTAAGCGCGGGACATTAAGACTGTCCGGCGCAAGCGTTATAGCTTCGTCAATACATCAATTTCTATCAAGCCCCAATAGAAAAAGAAAGTCATTCAAAATAAAGCAGTCTTGATGTTTTTTCGATATTTGCCTTGACTGTTTGCCGCATACCGTTGAAACTAATAATATTATTACTTTAATTTAATGCCTAAGTTAGTGGTCTATCTCCGGCAAGGAGCAATGTCAGGCGACATTTCATATTGCTATTGCGCTCGAAAAAAAATGACGATTTGGAAACGATGGTCTGAAATGGTTAATACGGTTTGAAATATTTGGAAGGTTGTAACACATGAAGGGATTAAGTCTGCAAAACAAAATAGCTGTCTCCATTGCGATGGCGCTGATTGTATCGGCCATAGTACTTTCCGTTTTTTACATACGTGAATACAAAGCCAACGCGTTAGAGGGGATGCATTTCAAGGCCAAAGCTATCGGTCAGATGGCCGAAAATGCGAGAGTAGCCGCAGGACAAGCGGTTTCCGATTACAAAGCGATAAAGTCTGACGAGATGCTGGCCGAAGCCAGGGAAGCTTTAAAAGGCCTGACAGTTGGATCGGAAGCTTATTTTAGCGCATTACGCAAGTCGCGATATTACAACACGGCGATACCGGTTGTGTGGGCGTTTAAAGCGGCTTTGAACGGCGCGGAGAGAAGCCATTTCGCTTTCAAGCCGACGAGGTTCGACGCCAGAAACCCGGAATATGAACCGGTAACATCCACAGAAAAGGATCTTTTAAGAGAACTCAAGCAATCGGGCAAGCTTGAAATCCAGGGTATTGATAAAGAAAAAAACGTTTTGCGATATATGCGCGCAGTCAAGCTTACAAGTGAGTGCCTCGTATGCCACGGTACCGCTAATGACGACGCTTCCCATCCTGATACCATGGTGGATCCTATCGGTTTTCGCAAGGAGGGAAAACGAGCTGGAGATATGCACGGCGCGTTCCAGGTGGTTATGGATATGGCTCCACTCGACAAATCCGTTGCCTCAATGGAACGAATGGCGCTCGGAACGTCAGCGGCGATCGTGCTTGTCGCATGTATCGCCGTGGTCCTTTTCATAAGACGCTCGGTTATTGGCCCTATAACCGGTATCACGAGCAATATGGGAGACGGAGCCAACCAGGTGACCGACGCGTCGGGGCAGGTGTCTGGAGCTTCTCAAAGCCTTGCCGAAGGCGCTACAGAGCAAGCCGCGTCGCTTGAAGAGACGGCCGCGTCCGTCAAGGATATTGCGGACAGGGCAAAGCAAAACGCCGAAAGCTCCAACATCGCCACAAGCCTGATGGGGGAAATGGGCAAACTTGTGAACAACGGCAGTACATCTATGGATAAAATGGTCAAAGCCATTAACTCCATAAAGGACAGCAGTAACGAGGTATCCAAGATCATCAAGGTGATCGAGGAGATAGCGTTCCAGACAAACCTGCTGGCGTTAAACGCGGCGGTGGAGGCGGCGCGAGCCGGCGAACATGGCAAGGGTTTCGCTGTAGTCGCTGAAGAAGTGCGCAACCTCGCCCAGCGCTCCGCAACCGCGGCAAGGGATACAGCGGGCCTTATAGCGGACTCCTCCTCGAAATCGGACGAAGGTGTGGCGATAGTGAATGAGGCGGTGAAGGCCTTGAACGCTATTACGGAAAGCTCCAAAAAAGTGGGCGACCTCGTAAGTGAGATCGCCGAAGCGTCCATGGACCAGTCTCAGGGAGTCGATCAGGTAAGTGAGGCGCTCGCCCAGATCGACAAGGTGACGCAACAGAACGCTTCCGCTGCGGAAGAGTCAGCCGCCGCCAGTGAACAGCTTTCCGCGCAAGCGGATTCACTGCGAGGCATGATTATTAACATGCAGAGCGTGATCCAGGGAGGAGCGTCCAACGAAGGAAACGGCGGCAACGGACTTGTGCGACAATCATCGCCATCGTCTCAACGCCTGGGGATTTCGACCGCTCCGCTAAAAAAGTTGGGGTCTTTTGGCAAACCAAAGGCTGACACCAGCGAGATACCGTTTGACGACGATTTCAAGGAGTTTTAGGAGTTTTACCTTTTAATCGGTAACGGAAGCCCGGCGCCTGTAGAATATCCGCATTCGTCGGGCTTCCTTGCCGTTGTCGATAACCGAGACACAAAAGGAAGTTGAGATGAACGTAGCCGAGGAAGTGAAAGAAGAGACTGTGCAGAAACAGATTTTGAGCGAGCATACGAGCAAATACCTTACGTTTGTTCTGGGGGAGGAAGAGTATGGCCTTGAGATACTCAAAGTGCGTGAAATCATCGGAATCATGGAAATAACCAGCGTCCCGCAAACCCCGGAGTTTATAAAAGGTGTGATAAACCTGCGAGGGAAAGTAATACCAGTGGTTGATCTTCGGCGTAAGTTCGGCATGGAGACAGCGGAATATACGGAAGAGACTTGCATCATCGTGGTAGACATAGCCGCATCGTCGATGGGTATATTGGTGGACACTGTATCCGAAGTTTTGGACATTCCTCAGGAAAGTATTGAGCCGCCACCCTCGTTCGGCTCCAGTATAAACACAGAGTTCATATTGGGTATGGGAAAAATTAAAGGTAAAGTAAAAATACTGCTCGATATAAACAAGGTGCTTTCCACAACAGACCTCACGACTATTTCTAACGTAGTGGAAAATAACCAGGAGGAATAATCAAACCCGGCATAAGCGGAATAACAGATAAAAAAACCAAACAAAAGCGCCAAAGCCACCATCACCTCTCTTGCTGATTTACCAGATAACGCCTAGAATTTCAATTATTTATAATAAACCAACCGACTCACATTATCTGTTGGAAGACTCTAAAACACGGCTCTGCAATTGGGCGTTGATTACCCGCCGCTTAGGCTTGCCCTCACCTGAATCATTAAAAAAGTTGTTGCTCTTCCCCACTTCGTTCAGAATGGCTAATTGAATATTGGCTTTAAGCCGATCAATAGCTTTATAATTGACTCTGGGGAACAGGCGACAAATTGAAATCAAAATTCAAGACTGATCCGCCACCATTGTGGCTCTTGGCTCTGCGCGGCGTAACGTTTTACACCGTATTGGGCTTATGTATCATTTTGTCCTTATCCAGACCTGCCTTGGCCGACGAACCTTTTATCATAAATGTGGCGCGTGAAAACCCGGTAAATCGCATTGTAATTTCCGGTGAAATAAAAGGCGCTTTCACACCTGAAATCGAGGAAACAATAAAAAGCGGAGTCCCGATTACTTTCACCTATTACCTGCAACTAAAACGCCCAAGAGCCATCATCTGGAACGAAACTATTCGCACTCTGGTTATCAAGCGAATGGTGAAGTTCGACACGTTGCGCAACAAGTATCTTACCTGGGTGAAAAAATCTATGGAGAATGACATAGATTTCGAAGCTGAGCTTGTGGCCGCAGGGTTTAAAAAAGACAACGGGCATGAGGCGCTTGATGAAAAACCGGGCGAGCAAAAAGATCGAGCGACTGGGCCTCCCGCTATGGAGCCGGATATTATAGAGAATCTGGAACAAGTGAAACTATGGATGACGAAGCTTGATAGAATAGACCTTGGGCCTGTTGAAGACCTTGCCCAGTCGACTCCGTATTACGCTCGAGTAAAATGCGAGATGAAATCCGTTAAACTCATACCTCCTTTCAGCTACATTCTTGCGTTCGTCTATCCAATGGACTTCGATACGGACTGGAGCGTCTCGGCAATGTTTACGATCAATAACGCAAGCGGGACATCGGCGACACATGGCGACAAAAAGAAAAAAGAACTGGGAAAAGCTGAATAGGGGGCTTTACGATTTAGAGCCATGAGCATAAAAAACCAATCCCGCAGGGCTTTAAACTTTATTAAGTGGCTGGTGGTGCCAGGCGACTATAGCGGTGTAGAGCCAAACGACGTTGTGGCAAGCCGGAAGCGCAAGACTCGCGCTGTAATATTCATAACAACGGTCATATTCATCTCAATGACCATCTTTGTTCTTCTATGGGAGAACTCTGGCGGCTCTACCCCTCTGGTAAACGATCTGGCTGTCGCGTTAATATTAAATCTGGGTGTTATACTGCTTATCGCTTTGGCGTTGCTGGTCGCGCGCAACCTGGCAAAGCTTTATATCGAAAGACGTGGAAAGATAGCAGGCTCCATGTTCCAGACCAAGCTTGTCATCTCCTTCCTGCTGATGACCCTTATACCCACCGCGCTTCTGTTCTTCGTCGCATCAGAGCTTATCGGAGCTACGGTGGACAACTGGATCAACACCAAAGTCGAGAGCACTTTACGTGAATCGCTGGAAGTGGCCGACAGCCTTTACAGACAGTCTGAAGAAAAAGTACGGGCCAACGCCGCATATCTTTCGGGCCTGGCGGGAAGGCGCGGGCTTTTGAAACCAGAGTCAATAAGCGACCTCAACAGAGTTCTCCGTCAAAAGCTAAGAGAATACAATGTAGACCTTATACAAGCCTATAACGAGGACTTTGAGCTTATAGCCGTAGCGGCCAGACCGAAAACGGAGGCAAGCTATAACCTGGACGACAAACCCGATATTCTTGCCAGAGTCGCTTTTGGAGAAACCATAACGGATTTTCATGACCTGCAAGAAGGAAAAATGGTGGTGTCTCTGGCTCCGGTAAAAACAGATCGCAGTTCGGGACAGGCAAAGGGAGTCATGCTAGTGGCAAAACAGGTGACCAAGCGGCTCATCGAAAAGGCCCAATCCATCACAAATGCTTTCGAGGATTACAAGCAGCTTACGTTAAAAAAGGAGCTTATAAAATCCTCCTATCAGGTAACCTTGGCGATCGTGGCTCTTGTCCTCCTCTTCTCAGCCATATGGATCGGCTTCTACCTTGCCAAAAGTATTACCGTTCCACTAAAAACACTTTCTGAAGCGACTGAAAAAATTTCCAAAGGAGACCTGGATGTAAAAATCGACCTGCCAGCGGGAAGTGATGAGGTGGGGCAGCTTGTGAGCGCCTTCAATACAATGACAGATGATCTTAAAACCACCCAAAAGCGGTTTAAGCAGGCAAACAGAGACCTGACAGAGTCAAATATTGAGTTGCATCACTGGGGCCAATATATAGAAGCTGTGCTGGATAATGTCGCTGGCGGAGTGATTTCGATAGATAAAAGTGGCTCTGTGACCACCATCAACGATTCCGCGGCGCGCATGTTTGGCCTGAAGCCTGATGACGCCAGGGGGAAAAATTACAGAAAACTGTTTGACACAATTCTTCTCGACCCCATAAAGCGTATGGTGCGTGAAATACATAAGATGGGAACCGATACTATGGAGCGTGAATTTAATGTAAAACTTGGAGGGGAGCTTAGAACCCTGAAGGTGAATATCTCTGTGTTGCAAGACCATGACGGTCAATATATGGGAACCGTTTTTGTCTTCGACGATCTAACGGAAGTTATTGCGGCGCAACGCTCTATCGCATGGAGGGAAATGGCCCGCGTTATGGCTCATGAAATAAAAAACCCGCTCACCCCAATCCAACTTAACGCTCAGCGTATGCGCCTGAAATACGCAAAAAAAACGCCCGATTTCCCAAAAGTCTTCGACGACGCCACCAACACGATAATTCAGGAAGTGGATGAATTGAAAAAGCTTGTGGACAAATTTACAAAAGCGGCGCATCTTGCCGATGGCGGACAGCCCGACACACAGTTGAAGGATGTAAAAATGCTGGAGCTGTCCCCGGAGCCAAACATGCTGCACGATATAATTTATGAGGTCCTGCGGTTGTATAAGGGAACGCGCCCGGGAATAAGCCTGTTGACAGACCTTGATCCTTCAGTGCAGCTGGTCAATATTGACGCTGGCCAGATTAAGCGAGTCTTCATCAACCTGGTGGAAAACGCTATAGACGCAATTAACGGTGGCGGGGAAATAACCATTCGAACAAAAAAGTTGGCGCAACAGGAAAAAGTTCAGATTGAGGTTGCGGACACAGGTCGTGGAGTTTCAGAAGAAGTGAGAAAAAGCCTTTTCACTCCATATTTTTCCACAAAGCCGGATGGAGCGGGGCTTGGACTGGCTATAGTAAACAGAGTTGTAGAGGACCATGGAGGAAGTATCGTGGCAAAGGAAAACGAACCGAAAGGCACAGTGTTTAAAATCGAACTGCCCATTGAATAATGCTATACTTTACGGCGAATAGTGGAAATCATGCGGAACCGCCGCATAAAAATGAAAAACGCATAATTTATTTGAAGAACACCTGTCTACGCATGGAGCGTTAGTCATAAACGTTGTTGTATGAAAAAAGGCAAGATTATCGTCGTAGACGACGAGGATAATATTAGAGGAACCCTTCAGGAAATCCTTTCCGACGAAGGGTATGAGGTCACCTGCGCCAAAGATGGAGAAACGGCCCTGCGAGTTTTCCAAAAAGAAGCTCCAGATGTCGTATTGCTGGATGTCTGGATCCCCGGCATCGACGGAATGCAGACGCTCAAAATGCTGAAAAATATCGACCCCGAGACAGAAATCATCATGATGAGCGGCCACGGCAGCATAGACACGGCCGTAAAGGCCACAAAGCTTGGAGCTTATGATTTTATCGAGAAACCTTTCTCGCTGGAGTCTATCCTTCGTATCGTGGCAAAGGCGCTTAGAAGCCGTCATATCCGTCTTTCCAAAAAACAGTCTGGAGGGCAGAGCGCGGAAAATATGGAGCGAAGATTCCTCGGCTCATCACAAAGCGCAAAAAATACAAGAAAGCTTATACGGCAGGCCGCCGGTAACGATAACCCTACGCTGATCGTGGGGGAGCCGGGGTTGGGAAAAAAGTTTGCCGCAAGGGTAATTCACAATTTATCCGCTCGACGTGGCAAGCCTTTTGTGGAGCTGTCGTGCGCCACATTGACTGAAGCCATTCTGGCGTCCACCCTCTTGGGAAATGAAAGCGCCGACCAGGATATTGATATATCTGATCTTGGACTTTCTTCCGGCGGCGTTATTTTTTTCGATCGAATCGACAAGCTTTCATCAAGAATGCAGGAGAAGCTTTTTCAAATATTAAAAAACCGTCGATTCAGAATTCCCGGGGAAGACTCAAACAAAACTTTTAACATAAGAGCAATCGCTTCTGTCACTTCAGATCGGAGCGGCGTTGAAATTGGCGATCTTAACGAGGATTTGCAAAAGTTTTTGGGCCAAAATCTGATAAAACTTACGCCATTAAGAGAGCGGAGAGACGACCTTCCAAAGTTCATAGAACAATTTGTCGATGACCTTTGCGATGAACATGAAAAGGATATAGGTTCGGTAAACAAGGAAGCCCTGAAAACTTTGATGCAAGCTCCGTGGCCCGGAAATGTTCGACAACTTAAACAGGTGGTCGAATACGCTGTCCTGGCTTGTGACGGGCCGACGTTGTTAAAAAATCACCTGCCGCTGTCCGAGCTGGATATAGCCTATGAAAAAAGCGCTGCAAACGCTTTTGACGACATATATTTTACCCGGCTTAAAGACCTTCCTCTATCGCCTGGTCATAGTGGAAAACAGACAGAAAAACGAAAAGGAAAAGGGCTTCCACAAAAAACGCTTAAAGACTCCGTGGTGTTATGCGGACAGGGTCTTCACTCCGGCATCAAAACTGGAATGATCCTCTCCCCGCTGCCGCCGAATTCCGGAATTGTGTTTGGAGAGATCAGCACGGGGGACAGGGTGCCGGCTCTTTTGAAGAACGTGCGAAGCACAGAATACGCCACGACACTTTCCAACGGACGGGTAACGATTAAAACCATCGAGCATATAATGTCCGCCCTGCATAGTTACGGGGTCACCAACCTGCTGATTAAAATCGGCGACGAGGCGCCAATCATGGACGGCTCGGCCCTCGATTTTTGCCAGATTATCGAAAATAGCGGCGTTAAGGAACAGGATGATTTCATAGAAGAAGTCATTATCGATAAAAAGATCTCTGTTGGCGACACGGAAAATGGACCTTCGCTTACCGTGGAGCCTTCCGATCGATTCTCCATACACTACTTTCTCGATTACCCCTCGCCTATCGGCAAACAGGAATATAAATATGTTTATGAATCGGGCGAAAAATATAAAGAGACCATAGCTCCGGCCCGCACCTTCGGTTTTTTACGCGACATAAAAAAGCTGGAAGAGGCGGGGCTTGCCAGCGGCGGGAAATTATCTAACGTTGTGTTGATAGATGACGAAAGGGTGGTAAACACACCATTGCGGTTTTCAAACGAAATGGCCCGGCATAAAATACTGGATCTTATAGGTGACCTGCATCTTCTCGGCAAGCCTATACGGGGTCATTTTACCGCAATGAAAAGCGGACATACGCAGAACATTGAGCTTACACAGAAAATTCTCGACTATGTGACGGAGTCTGAATCGAAAGTGGCTGAAAAACATGCCGTCTCCTGAAAAGATTAAGCTGGCGGTTTTAGCGTCCGGCAGAGGCACAAACTTACAGGCCCTGATCGACGCTTTCCGCGGTGGCGATAAAAACGTGGAAATTGTCCTGGTATTGAGTGACAATCCAGGCGCCAAGGCGCTGGAGCGGGCAAAAAAGCATGACATACCCACCTGTGTGGTAGAGCGGAAAAATTTTGGCTCCCGAGCTGAATTCGACGACGCGCTGGCGGACGCTATACAAAAGAGTGGCGCAAAACTTGTGGCGTTGGCGGGTTTCATGCGTATTCTCTCCGGCCGTTTCCTCTCAAGATTTCCTGACCGGGTGATAAACATACATCCTGCCCTGTTACCCTCGTTCCCTGGTCTTGACGCGCAAAAGCAGGCGCTGGAGCATGGAGTAAAAATTACCGGGGCTACAGTTCATTTCGTTGACGAGGGGGTCGATACAGGGCCGATAATCCTTCAGGCCGCGGTTCCCGTAGCGAAGGACGACACAGTGGAAAGCCTCAGCGCGCGGATTCTGGAACAGGAGCACATCATTTACCCCGAAGCCATTACACTTATAGCTTCCGGTAAAATTAGCCCGCCCATGGCAAAAAAAGTCCATTCCACTTAAGAAAAATTAAAGATATTTATCCAAGCCGCTTTTATGAAAATCGTATAAAAATGAATTTTTCACGCAGACAATACGTTATCCCGGCTTTACTGGCCTCATTATGTCTATTTCCGCTTGTCTCAATAGCCTCAGAAACAGACAGCGTAATCGATAAAATAGAAGCGTCTTTTCGTAATACAAGGGCCATGACCGCCTCCTTCACCCAGGTTATGGAGAGCAAAGGCTTGGGGCAAGTTATTGAAAAATTGAGCGGTAAAATGTATATGGTAAAACCTTCCAAAATGAGGTGGGAGTATGCCAATCCCAAAGGAAGATTGATGGTTGTAGATGGCAAGCGCCTGTGGTTTTACGACCCCAAGGAAAATGTGACACGTTACGACGATCTTGCGGGGCTTTTAAGCCCGGACTCTCCCGCTCTGTTTCTTGCCGGCGATGCGGCTCTACGAGATATTTTCACGGTTGAGTTGGTCAAACCTGGGAAAAAGGATACACTAAAAACCATAAAGCTCAGGTTAACGCCGAAGGAGCCGCAGCCAGGCCTTAAAGCAATGGCGCTTGTTCTGGATAGCGTCTCGCTTGATATTGTAGAGCTTTTAATGGTCGATCACCTTGGAAACAGAAACAGAATAAAATTTTATAACATCGACCGTAACGCAGACCCGGATCGTAAACTGTTTCAGTTTACACCTCCAGAAGGCTCGCCTGTCCGAGCTATTGGAGAACCACTTGGAAAATAAATTTATCGAGGTTAATATAAAAGAATGGATATGTTACTTACTACATTTTCAATATTACCGGTTTTAAGCGTCGAGAAGCTTTATGGCTGGGCTACATTCGGTGTGTCCGCGGTCGGAGTGCTGGCGATGCTTATCGTGGCCCACGAGTTCGGTCATTTTATCGTAGCTCGCATGGTCGGAGTGCGGGTGGAAAAGTTTTCTATCGGTTTTGGCAAAAAGCTGATAGGAAGAAAATATGGCGACACCGAGTATATGCTCTGTCTGATTCCACTGGGCGGGTATGTAAAGTTCTATGGGGACGACCCGGGCATTCCCGCTGAAAACGAGGAAGACTCCTTTCTTGCGCAGAAGGTATGGAAACGTCTGTCCATCGTTGTCGCCGGCCCACTTTTTAACATTATACTTGCCGTGTTCATTATAGCGTCCGCCGCAATGATAGGCCTTCCTGTGGTAAGCATGGAATCCGGGGAGGAGAAGCCTATCTTCATTGCCGCTGCAATGATAAGAACCGACCAGAAAAATATGCCGCCTCAAATCGGCCAGGTTATGGAAAAATCGCCCGCCGAAAAATATGGATTACAACCCAACGACACCATCCTCGCCATTAATGGAGCCCCCATAAAGCTGTGGATGGAAATGGTTGAGGTTATACAAAAATCTCCGGGAATAGAAATAAAACTGAAAGTAAAACGAATGTCCGGGGAAATACTGGAGATACCGCTAGTACCGAACAAGGTGAAGGCTACGACCGCCGACGGAAAGGAAACTTTCATTGGAAGGATAGGTGTCTCACAACAATCAATAATAAAAGGTTCCCCCCACGTAGTCGCGTATTCACCTGTTGATGCGCTTTCCAATGGGGTCCGGTGGACCTGGGATTTTGTGTCCCTCACCGCCTGGTCTCTTACCAAGCTTCTTTCCCGTGATATACCGGCCAAGGAGATCGCCGGCCCAATCGGAATAATGCAGATCGCCGGAAAAGCCGCCGAGAGTGGGATAGTCAACTTGCTTATGTTTATAGCGCTTATTTCTGTAAACCTTGGCATCCTGAACCTGTTACCTATTCCAGTGCTGGACGGTGGCCACATATTCTTCTTCTCGATCGAAGCTCTGATTGGGCGACCGATTCAACTTAAGGCACAGGAGATCGCGCAACAGGTAGGCATATTTCTCCTCTTAAGCCTTATGGCGCTGGCGTTTTATAACGATATTATGCGAATTGTCAATAGCAGCTGATTTCAGACCTTTTCAGCGTTCGCGCCCCAGATATATTTGTGTGTCTGAAGGCTCAGCCTGGCGTCCAGACCGGACTCTAAAAGCCATTCGACAAGATCGCGGGGGTCGACAACGCCCCATGCCGGAGAAAAAAGCACAGAACTTTTTTCCGTGAGCCCCTGTTTACGGCACGAATCAACAGACCAGTCAAAGTCATCTCTGGACGTTATAACGAATTTTATCTCGTCACGTTTGGTCAAACATAAAAAATTTGATTTAAGAAATATCTGGCCGGCTCCGGAGCCGGGAGTTTTGATGTCAACGATATAGGACGCTCTCCGATCAAAAAGAGAAATGTCCACTGTTCCGTTGGTTTCCACCAGTATTTCAAATCCTTCATCAGCCAACGCGCTTACAAGACTTTTGGCTCCAGGTCGAATTAACGGTTCACCTCCGGTCACCTCCACAAGCCGAACATCGAACTTTTTCACCCGGTCTACGATAGATTCCACAGACACGCGCTCTCCGGTTCCCTTGGCGGCGTCTGTGGTGTCACAGTAGTTGCAAGACAGGTTGCACCCGGAAAGCCTGACGAGAACGCATGGACGCCCGGTGGAGCGGCCCTCTCCCTGTATGGACAGGTAAACTTCCCAAAGATCGACTTCGCTCATTGAAGCAGGCCGGGTTCCTCTAGATTTTTCAGAGCCTCAAAAGTAACCTTCGCAGCTTCCTGTTCAGCCTCTTTTTTTGTCCTGCCCACACCTATCCCGAACAGCTCGTTGTTTACGCACACCTGCACGGTAAACGTTTTGGCATGGTCCGGTCCGGACTCGTCAATAAGTTTATAGTAAGGGTTTGTTCCTTTTTCGATTTTAATATATTTCTGCAGGTTTCCTTTATAGTCCTGTACGCTACGAGGATTGGAGGCGTCGCTCATGGATTCTTTTAATAACTCCAGCAGAACATGATACGAAGTTTCAAAGGACGAATCGAGATACACAGCCGCGATCACAGCCTCGAAAGCGTTGGATAGAAGAGAGTTTTTTTCACGTCCTCCCGTGCTATCCTCACCTCTGCCCAGAAGCAGGTAATCTCCAAGTGAAAGCTCTTTCGCTATGCTAGCCAACGCATTTTCGTTAACCACATGCGAGCGAATTCTTGAAAGATCACCCTCCCTGAAATCCGGCCCCTTAAAAAAAAGGTAGCGGGAAACGATAAGATCCAAAACAGAGTCGCCAAGAAACTCCAACCGCTCATTATCCTTAACAGAAGCGGAGGACATTTCATTTGCGTACGACCGATGAGTCAAAGCTTTGTTGAGAAGGTTAATGTCGCGAAATCCGTATCCAAGCTTACCGGAAAGCTCCTTTAGCTTCTCTATCCTTTGTAAATCAAGCTCCACGCCTTCTAGCCCCCATTATTCATAGCCAGTATAGCCAAATAGCGCCCTGAATATATCCGGATCACGATTCATACCTTTTAAACACAAGGGAGCCGTTGATGCCGCCAAACCCGAAAGAATTGGAAAGAGCGAAATTAAGCTTACGTTCAATCGACTTGTTCGGGACGTAGAACAGGTCGCATCCAGGATCGGGATTATCAAGGTTGATTGTAGGTGGAATTATTCCGGTCTCCAGGGCTTTGATAGCGAATATCGCCTCTATCCCCCCCGCGGCTCCTAAAAGATGACCGGTCATCGACTTTGTAGAAGAGATCGCCAGATTTTTCGCATGTTCGCCAAACACCTTCTTTATGGCGATAGTTTCAATTACATCAGCCATAGTGGAAGTCGCATGCGCATTGATATAACCGACCTGATCCGGCGAAATACCAGCGTCTTCAATCGCATGGTTCATACAAAGAATGGCTCCCTCTCCACCAGGCGAAGGGGCGGTCATATGATATGCGTCAGAACTCATGCCATACCCGACAATTTCGGCATATATTTTCGCTCCACGCGCCTTGGCATGGTCTATATTTTCAAGAATTACGACTCCGCACCCTTCCCCCATCACAAAACCGTCACGGTCATTATCAAAAGGACGGCTCGCTTTTTCAGGCTCGTCGTTCCGTTTTGAAAGAGCTTTGGCGGAAGCGAACCCTGCGATGCCAAGCCCGGTTACCGCAGCCTCCGCGCCTCCGGCGACTATTACGTCCGCGGCGCCTTTTTCTATTATCCTCGCCGCGTCGCCTATTGCCGACGAACCGGTCGTGCAAGCGTTCACAGGACACGCGCTTGGCCCCATCAAGCCAAAGTGTATGGAGACCTGGCCAGCCGCGAGATTGGCCAGCACAGCCGGAATGAAAAATGGTGATACCCTGCGCGGCCCACGCTCCAGCAAGGTTTTACAGGTGCGCTCTATCTCAGGCAAACCGCCTATGCCGGTGCCAATGACAACACCAAACCTCTCTTTTTCCGCAGTGGAAAGTTTATCCGGCTCTATGCCGGAATCGGCTACGGCAAACATGGAGCTTGCCATGGCATAGTGGATAAAAGAGTCCATTTTCTTGATCTCTTTACCCTCTATAAAATCACGAGGGTCGAACCCCTTCACCTCGCCAGCTATGCGGACAGGGTATTGCGAGGCATCGAACCTGGTAATCGGGCCTATGCCGGAGCGACCAGCGACAATTCCTCTCCAGGTATCCTCCAAGCCTACGCCCAGAGGAGTGATAGCCCCAAGGCCTGTGATGACAACTTTATTCATCCGGCAGATTCAAAAAACAGTAGCGGCCATGGACAAGGCATGGCCATTAATAAATAGAAAAACAACCCAAAGGCCGTTCTAGTCCTGTTTGGCGGTCGCCGAAATGTAGTCGATAGCCTGCTGGACCGTTAATATCTTTTCCGCGTCTTCATCGTGTATCTCAATGTCAAAGGCCTCTTCGAAAGCCATGACAAGCTCTACAACATCCAATGAGTCGGCGTTCAAGTCCGTGTCGAATTTGGCGTCAGATAACACTTTATCGGCGTCCACCTCAAGCTGTTCGACAATGATAGACTTGACTTTATCTTCAATCGACATATTTTTTCTCCCATCTCCTTTGAAACTGTCCGAATATTTTAATAGAAACTCAGAAAATGCCAAGAACTAAATCACATTACCATACCACCATTGATCGAAAGAGTCTGCCCCGTTACATATCCGGCCCCCTCCGACGCCAGATATAAAGCTCCGGCGGCAACATCCCCGATTGCGCCAAAACGCGCCAGCGGGATAGATTCCAACATATTTTCTCTTACCTTCTCTGAAAGGGTCTCGGTCATTTCCGTCGAAATAAACCCCGGAGCGATAGCGTTTACCGTAATCCCCCTCGATGCAAGCTCCCTGGCGGCTGATTTGGTCATGCCAAAAAGAGCCGCTTTGGAAGAAGCGTAGTTTACCTGTCCGGCGTTACCAATCTGCCCCACCACAGACGAAATGTTTATTATACGTCCCCAGCGCTGTCGCATCATTATTTTTGCCGCCCCCTGCAGACAGTTGAACGCTCCCTTAAGGTTAACATTCATAACCTCGTCAAAGTCGCTCTCTTTCATCCGGACAAGAAGCCCGTCGCGCGTGATACCGGCATTGTTGACCAGAATATCTATTCTCCCGAATGTCTCTTTGGTCTTGGCAAACAGTTCTTTGACAAACTCGACATTGGAAACATCTCCCATGCGCTCTTCAACGACTTCAGCCCCTTTAGCGTGGCAGGATCGCGCCACATCATCCAGCGGACTTTTCAAGGTCACAAGACAAAGATTAGCTCCCTCAGAGGCAAAAGCCTCCGCTATCCCCCGGCCAATACCTCTTGCGGCCCCCGTGACCAGGACTACTTTTCCTTTAAAGCTGTCCATTTAAGCCTTCCACAGCTAAATCCACCTGCTCTATAGAGCCTACCGGCAACACCGGTATTGATTTATTTATACGACGCATAAGACCGGCCAGCGCCTTCCCAGGCCCAATCTCAAAAGCTTTTGTCGTTCCCATCTCGGCCAGCATTTTCATCGAGCCAACCCAGTTGACACACCCTGTAACCTGTCGGATAAGCCCGTCTTTTATCTCCTCCGCCGTTTTGGAAACGCCGGCGTCCACATTCCGCAATACGGGATATTTCGGGTCGTGAAACTCAATAGTCTTCATATATTCCGCAAGCCCTTCCCTCGCAGGCGCCATCAACTTTGTATGAAACGGAGCGCTCACTTGCAATAATACAACTTTTTTAGCGCCATTCTGTTTCACTATTTCAATGGCCTTCTCAACATCTTCCGCCTTCCCCGCAATAACCGTCTGTTCAGGGCTATTGAAATTAGCTGGAGCGACAAAACCAGCCACCTCAGCGCATGCTTTCGCAACGTTTTCCGCCGACAGCCCTATAACCGCCGCCATAGCGCCCTCCCCCACCGGAACTGCGGACTGCATAAGCTCGCCCCTTTTACGAACAAGCTTAATGACATCGTAGAACCCGACAGCTCCCGCCGCCCAGCATGCCGAAAACTCGCCGAGGCTATGCCCCGCCGACGCCACGGGAGTTATGATTCTTTTACCAAGCAACGCCTCAAAGGCTATGACCGATATCAGAAGAATCGCCGGCTGTGTATTCGCCGTGAGCCGAAGTTCATCCTCCGGCCCCTCAAGTATAAGCTTGCCTATATCAAAACCGAGCGCGTCATTCGCTTCCTCCAGCCGTCGTCTCGCCGCAAGACTGGTTTCGATCAGCGAAGCTCCCATACCAACAGACTGAGAACCCTGCCCCGGAAATAAAAATGCTATATTATCGCTCATTATCAATCCTGACGTAAAGTAAGCGAAGTAAGATAATAGGGAGGGGTTGTTATGTCAAGGGGTTTAGGCAACGGTGAGGTTACTTGTACCTGTATGTTATTCGACCGCGGGTCAGGTCGTAGGGGCTAAGCTCAAGACGAACCTTGTCACCCGGCAAGATGCGGATAAAAAACTTTCTCATTTTTCCGGAAACATGGGCCAATACCATAAAATCGTTTTCAAGCTCCACCTTGAACATGGCGTTTGGCAGAGCCTCGACCACAGTCCCTTCCATTTCCACAGCTTTTTCGCTAGACCCCTTTGGAGTGGCGTCATCTACGGATCGAACTTTTCTTTTCTTCTTCTTCCGCCGTCCGAACCTGCTCTGGAATCTGGGCATAACTTTTAAATTTTTCCTCTATTTTTCATAAATATTTTGCGTATTGGCAAGCAAAGAGCCTAGCTTATTAACCGACTGAATTCAACCGTATTACGCTTTGGATAAAAACAACTTGCCAAAACATGTACCTTGGCTATAATTGCTTTTTATGTCTGGATCGGTTATTTCAACCAAGCTATCATTATAGCTCTTAATTTTCAATATTATAGAAAGATTGTTTTTATGGGACGCATAAACTACCTGTTTACATCAGAATCTGTCTCCGAAGGACACCCCGATAAAATCAGTGACCAGATTTCCGACGCTGTGCTCGACGCGGTTATAGGACAGGATAACATGGCGAGAGTCGCATGTGAGACCTTTTGCACAACTGGCCTCGTGCTTGTTGGTGGGGAATATTCATGCGATCCGTCTGTCAAAATAGATATAGCGGAAATCGCTCGTGGTGTTGTAAAGGATATTGGATATAACGACTCTTCACTAGGGTTCGACTATAAATCGTGCGCCGTGTTAAACGCCATGCACGAGCAATCCGCCGATATTGCGCAGGGAGTCGTCCGTGAAAAAGCGGAGGATCAGGGCGCGGGCGATCAGGGTATCATGTTCGGCTACGCCACAAACGAAACGCCGGAGCTTATGCCTTTGCCGATCACATTGGCCCACAAGGTTCTTATTAAGCTTGCGGAGCTTAGGAAAAGCGGCGAGATGCCTTTTTTGCGGCCCGACAGCAAATCGCAGGTAACGGTCGAGTATACCAACAGAACACCGCACAAAATTGATACTGTTGTATTGTCAACTCAACACAGCGAAGACATATCTGAAAAAGATTTGGCGCGTGAAGTTATAGAAAAAGCCATAAAACCGATAATGCCTGAAGATCTTTTCGACGAAAAGAGGGTCAATTTCCATATCAACCCGACCGGCAGGTTCGTTATCGGTGGGCCGCACGGAGACACGGGGCTTACAGGACGTAAAATCATCGTAGACACATACGGCGGCGTAGGCTCACACGGCGGCGGAGCTTTCTCCGGCAAAGACCCGAGCAAGGTGGACAGATCGGCTTCATACATGGCGCGATATGTCGCCAAAAACCTGGTCGCCGCCGGCATCATGGAAAAATGCGAAGTCCAGCTCGCCTACGCCATCGGCGTCGCGGAGCCCGTGTCTGTGCTGGTCGATTCGTTCGGCACCCGTAAAATAGAGCAGGATAAAATTCACGAGATCGTGCGGGATAATTTTGACATGCGTCCATATGGAATCTTGAAAACGCTCGACCTGCGCCGTCCGATATTCCGCAAAACAGCGGCCTACGGTCATTTTGGCAGAGAGCTTCCGGAGTTCACATGGGAAAAAACCGACAAGGCCGACGATTTGCGGAAAGCGGCTGGGCTGTAGCTTCCGGTTTTCACATATTCCACGGCGGGCTCTTTCATGATTTCCTGCATGGCCCTCTTGCGCAAAGGCCTGTATTCCGTACGATTGTGTAAAATATAGCTAAAGTCATACGGGCTATTTACGCTTCGTGCAAGAATGTACTGGGCCGTTATATTTGTCTCGACCCGTGAAAGCCATCCCCGAAAATCAGACGGGAATAAACTTTGGTGAAATGAAAGAAAACGAAATGTCCAAAGACAACATTGAACGTAAGGCCGTTTTCACTCCAGTAATATCGGGAGGCTCGCTTCCTATATCGGAGCTTAAAAAACTGGTCGACGTTATGGAAAATGAAGGCGCGGAAGTTGTCAAACTCGGCGGGGAGGTGACCTTTGTGTGGGGGAATGGCGGCAGACCGCCGGAAGGTATCGAAGATCGCGCCGGCTTTAAAAAAATAGATTTCCGAAAAGGAGGGGTGCGTCCTGTGCGCATGTGCTCGGCGGAAATATTCTGCCCACGGTTCAACCTGCCTGTTTTATCTTTGGCGAAAAAAATAGACGAGCGATTCGGCGGCGAGGAGATGGAGTCCAAGATAACGATCGGCGTGGCTGGGTGCCAGCGATCCTGCAGTGAACCCGCCACTAAAGACATCGGGATTATAGCCTCTCCTGGCGGATACGAAATCCATATCGGCGGCGCGGCCGGTATGCGCCCGATGCTGGCGAAAAAAGTGGCCGTGGTTGATTCGCAAGAAAAGGTATTGGAAATCATCGCCCGTATTGTCGACTTCATGCGTCGCAACGGCGACAACACTTCACGCCTCGGCTTGATTCTGGAATCGCAGGGAAGCGAGGAGCTGGTTAAAGAGTTGACTGGGTTAGACACGAAGTAAGCCCCGCTATTCAGGATGTCATGCCGGACTTGATCCGGCATCTCATTGGCTAATTGGCGAGATCCCGGACCAAGTCCGGGATGACAATCAGGTAGACCCCAAAGACTCTATTTCAAGTTTATATTCAGTATCGCTGAGCTTAGCTTGCCTTAGCTCCACTTTGTTTTCCCGTTCCTGACACCATCCCTCAATCAACTTCCTGTCATCTTCGCTCATACGACAGCCAAATATTACCGCCACCAGCATTTCCGCAGGAAAGGTGAGCTTTTTATTTTTCACAGACAAAGCCATAGGCTCGTTTGGCTCCATCGATAAGAGGCGATACTCTTCCTCGTATTTCCAATCCGTAAATTTAGTTAACGCCGAATGGTACAAAATCTCCATATCGTCTGATTCCGTAATATCTAACGTTGGATATTTGTCGCGATAGTGAACCTTCAGAGCCCCTCCAAAGATGTCTTTGCTAGCGTCAAAGACTAAACAGAACCCTTTGTGTGAATCGGAGTAGTGAGACCAGACAAGAGGATTGGTCGCAGTCGCGCAAAGACTACAGACACGATATTTTTCATGAAGGTTCGACCAGTACAGTTCTTTGAATTCTCTTGCCAACTCTTCCGCTTCCTCCTGCGTATGATTTGCTAACCATACTTCATCTTCTTCTGGTGTGGTTTCTGGGTTGGCGAGGCGAATTAGTTTTAAATATTTTATTTTATAGTCTGCGTCACTGATATCACCAATCACCATATTGGGTCGGAATTCGTGTGGATCGTTTAAATCAATTGGACTTGGGAAGTGTAGCTCATTGGCCGAAAAAATACGCTCAACCCTGGGAAGTTTATCTAAAACCAGATCATTATTAGAGTCCCGCGGAATAGACCGGAACTTATAAAGTTCCTTTACTTCTAAAGTCTCAATAGCTGTTTTCATATTGTCATTGCGAACGCAGTGAAGCAATCCCGTTGGGTGAAGTGAGATAAACGCAAATCATTTTTCTCCCATTGGGATCGTCACGGTCGCTTCACTCCCTCACGATGACACTTTGGGCGCCGGGATTGCCACACGTGACGAAGTTGCGCGTGGCAATGACAAAAACCTAATACCGATAATGATCCGGTTTATATGGGCCTTCGACAGGGACGCCGATATAGTCCGCCTGATCCTTTGAAAGCGTCGTGAGTTTCACGCCAATTCTCGCAAGATGCAACCGGGCAACTTCTTCGTCCAGCTTTTTCGACAACGTATAGACGCCGACCTTATGGTCGTTTTCCCACAAATCGATTTGCGCCAAAGTCTGGTTGGTGAAAGAGTTGCTCATGACGAAGCTGGGATGCCCCGTGGCGCAACCTAAATTCACAAGCCTGCCCTCGGCAAGGATGTATATAGAATGGCCGTCTTCGTCGAAGGTATACATGTCGACCTGCGGCTTGATGTTGGTAACTTTTGCGCCAGAGAAATTCTCCAGCTTGCTCATCTCAATCTCGTTGTCGAAATGGCCGATGTTGCAGACAATCGCCTGATCTTTCATCTTCCGCATATGCTCAAGCCGGATGATATCTTTGTTGCCGGTTGTGGTGACGTATATGTCAGCTTCGGCAAGGGCGTCCTCGATCGGTTTCACCTCATATCCTTCCATAGACGCCTGCAACGCGCAGATCGGATCGATCTCTGTGACGATAACACGCGCCCCAAGCCCGACAAAAGATTGTGCGCAGCCTTTGCCAACGTCGCCATATCCACACACTACAGCCACTTTACCTGCGATCATAACGTCTGTGGCGCGTTTGATCCCGTCCACGAGAGATTCGCGGCAACCATAAAGGTTGTCGAACTTTGATTTCGTAACGGAGTCGTTAACGTTGATGGCTGGAACCAGAAGCTCTCCCTTTTCCATCATCTGATACAGCCTGTGTACTCCGGTGGTGGTCTCTTCCGAGACACCTTTCCATTCTTTGACAACGTTGCCCCAGAAACCCGGCTCATTTTTAAGCGTGTCTTTTAGAAGGTTGTTGATTATCTTAAGCTCCGCGTTATCGGTTGGCTCGTCGAGAATAGACGCGTCGCTCTCCGCCGCATAGCCGCGATGGATTACGAGGGTTGCGTCTCCGCCATCGTCCACAATAAGCTGCGGACCTTTGCCGCCCGGGAACGTTAGAGCCTGTTTGGTGCACCACCAGTATTCTTCCAGCGTCTCCCCTTTCCACGCAAATACAGGCACGCCTGTGGCCGCTATCGCTGCGGCGGCGTGATCTTGCGTCGAGAATATGTTGCACGAAACCCAGCGCACGTCCGCGCCAAGCTCCACAAGCGTTTCTATCAGAACAGCGGTCTGTATTGTCATGTGCAAGCTGCCCATGATCCTTACGCCTTTTAGCGGCTTTGTTTTGCCATACTTCTCACGCGTGGCCACAAGGCCCGGCATTTCGTGTTCGGCTATATTTATTTCCTTACGGCCAAAGTCGGCCAGAGAGATATCCGCTACCTTGTAGTCGGCTGTTTCCGATGCGACAGTCACTTTTAGTTCTCCTTAAATTGATCTAATCTATTAGTATAACGGTAACATTTTATCAAGCAACCCGAAGAAAAACATGGCTATAAAAGAAACGTTGGGAGCCCCAAAAGGCTTTATCTACCTAATAAGAAGCATTAAGATTGTGTTTTCCGACTGGAAAGTGTTCCGCCTTGCCATCATGCCGATGCTGGTGAACATTCTGCTTTTCGTTGGTTTCTTTTTCGCTTTCAACTATTTTTCATATGAAATCTCATCGAGAGTGTTCGAAGAGTCTACCCAGGTGTGGTATTGGTACGCCCTGTCGTGGCTGATCGGCGTGGCGCTTTTTATTGTTTCCATTTTTATCGTGCTGTTCGGTTTTGTGGTGGTCGGCCTCATCGTGGCGGCGCCTTTCAACGATATGCTGGCGGCGGCGGTGGAAAAAAAGGTGACCGGAACGGTAAAAGAAACCGGTATGTCGATATGGGGGCTTGTAAAATATACCGTTAAAAACGAGATTCGTAAAATGGCGGTGATAATTTTGGTTCAGGGATCGCTTTTCCTGGTCAACTTCATCCCCGGTGTCGGGCAGATGATATTCGTCGTGGTCAGCCCTGCATTCCTGGCTTTAGTGATGGCGTATGAATTCACAGGCTATACTCTGGACAGGCGAGGGTTATCATTCAGCGAAAAACGAAAATATCTGACATCAAAATTCGGGTTGTCGA
>CAYNDB010000006.1:0-43552 GCA_964395915.1 uncultured Nitrospinota bacterium
CCACCCGCTACCATTCTGTGGTGGCCGGTCCCGCAATTGGGATAGGTAGCGCCGCCGCCCATCCCGCCGCCGCACATTCCTCCGCCCATCCCGCCGCCACTGTCACACATCTGGGAATGGTTGTGCGTATATGTGCCACCGCAATCAGTACTGCCACTGCCACCGCCACCGCCGCCGCCCATACCGCCACCCATTCCCGCGAAAGCGACAAAATTGCGGATAATTATGTTTCCACCATTCCCGCTGGAAACAGTAAATGGAGCCGCAACCAAAGCTGTAGCGCAAGCGATTATAAAAATAAGAGCTATACTTCTCATAACCCAGCCCCTTCCAAAAGGCAAACATCCTTGAAACTGAGCCTGTTTGCATTACGTATTACTACAATTCCAACGTCAAACTTCACACTTTTTCCTTTTTCAATGCACATTACCAACCAGGCTCAAAATAGGCAGAAACAGCGCGAGAGCAGTAACGCCAACTACAACAATCAGCATAACCAGAATCGCAGGCTCTATTATGCCGAAAAGTTTTTTTATCCTGCGGGGTATCTCATCGTTCAAATAGTCGGAAACTCTCTGCATTGCGGAGCCTAAATCACCCGTAGACTCCCCCACCATCACCATACGCAACGCCATAGGTGGAAAAATTTTATGCTCGGCCAGGCTTTCGCTCATTAAAGCCCCTTCAACCACACCGGCGCTGGCGTCTTCGAGCGCCTTTTCCATCACCTTGTTTCTGACCTGTTTTCTGCAAAGCTCCAGATTTTGAATAATCGGCATTCCGGCGTTAAACAGGGTGCAAAAATTCTTTGAGAATCGTGATATGGCGAAAAGCCTGATTAGCTCACCGAAAGCGGGAATCTTGAGCTTCATTCTGTCAAAATTATATGCAAATTTTTCCGACCGCTTCTTGCCGATTTTCACCACTATGAACCAAATGGCCGGGATGACCAGGAGCATCCACCAGTAGGAAACAAAAAAGCCGCTCGTCCACACCACTATTTTTGTAGGCAATGGAAGGGGGATATTGAGGCCAACCAATATTTTCACGAATTCCGGCACGACAACGGTGTAAAGTAGAGTCATAAAAACAGACAGAGCCACCATCACCATACTCGGGTAAACCGTGGCCTGTTGAATATCTTTCATCAGCCTGTCATACCATTCCAGGTAATCGCGTAATTGCTGGAACGCTTCTGGTAAAGCGCCGCTCTGCTCACCTGCCATTACCATATTTACCATAAGCTCAGGGATAGCTTTAGGGTGGTTTTTCATCACCTCGTGAAGCGAATATCCCGACTCGACGTTACGGGCAAGATCCTCGACAACCAGTCTCATATTCTGGTTCGGAGTATCTGCGGAGATTGTTTTAAGCGCATCCAGCAAGGGAACTCCAGCCGCGGTAAGGGCCTCAACCTGTACGCAAAACTCTATAAGGTCACGTCTGCTCACCTTTTGCCCGCCGCCTTTCATAGCGGAAGTTTTTCTTTCCTTGAAGTCAAGCAGCCAATACCCTGTCTCCATTAGCTTGGCTTCAAGTGATCCGGTGTCTATAGCCTGGAGGTTCCCCGACACCTTTTTCCCAAAACTGTCCACCGCGCTATATTGAAATTCCGGAGCCATTTATATTCTCCTTGCCATACAGGAAGTCATTTCACCACCCTTACAACTTCATCAATGGTAGTTACTCCATCAAAGGCTTTGATAATTCCGTCATCAAACATTGTGCGCATCCCGCGCTCCATCGCTATTTTTCGCAGTTCCCCGATGGTCGCAGAGCCTGTAATAGCCTCATGAAAATCCTCTGTCACCCGCAACACCTCAAATATTGCCTGCCGCCCGCGATAACCGGTTCCCGAACAGCTCTCACACCCCTTGCCTTTCCATAGCTTTACTGGAACGTCGGATGGTATATCGATATTCAGACCTTCCAGGATACGTTCAGGGTTTTTATCCTCTTCCTTGCAATGATCGCAAATGCGGCGCACAAGGCGCTGCGCCATCACAGCCTCGAGCGCTGAAGAAATAAGGTATGGCTCTATCCCCATATCCACAAGACGCGGGATGGCGCCAATAGCGTCGTTTGTATGCAATGTTGAGAAAACAAGATGACCGGTCAAAGCGGCGCGCACCGCAAGCTCCGCAGTCTCTCCGTCACGAATCTCACCGACCATGATGATGTCCGGGTCTTGCCTCAATAGCGATCGTAACCCTTTGGCGAACGTCATCCCGACATTGGCTCTAACCTGCGTCTGTCGTATAAGCGATAACTGATACTCGACCGGATCCTCAAGGGTAAACACGCTTTTTTCTTTTGCGTTCACCATCCCCAGCGCGGCGTATAGAGTGCTTGTTTTCCCGCTTCCGGTGGGGCCTGTGACAAGCACAATGCCATGCGGCATATGAATTATAGGATCAAACATCTCACGGTTCTCGGCTGTCATACCCAAGTCTTCAAGATTGAACCTCATGCTGTCCTTGTCCAGTATCCTGATAACGATGCTCTCGCCAAAATTGGTCGGTAATGACGATATACGAAGGTCTATCTGGCGCAGGCCCAGCGAAAAGGTGATCCTGCCGTCTTGCGGAACACGTTTTTCTGTAACGTTCATACCGCTCATTATCTTAAGACGAGCGGTGACACCAGCCTGAAGCGGCTTAGGCATAAGTACCGCCTGTTGCAAGAACCCGTCTACACGCATACGAACACGTAATATTTTTTCGTCTGGCTCCACATGGATATCAGTGGCTCCACGGTTTATCGCTATAGCGATTATCTGATCCACAAGCCGTATCATCGGCGCTTCGTCTCCAGCTTCTTCGCCGACCGTATCCAACCCCTTGTTTAAAATCTGGTCCATGGTCTCTTCTATCGAGGCGCCTTGCGCGTAATTTATCTCGATGGAGTCAAGAATATCTTGTTCGGAAGCCGCAACGACATCAACGGAAAGACCCGTGGCAAGCTCGACAGAATCAAGGCCTATGATATTAAGAGTGTCCGACATGGCTATGGTAAGCCTGCCGTTTTCACGGTGAAGCGGAAGAACCTTGTGACGCTTGGCAAGGTCGTATGGAAGAAGGCTGATAAGCTCCGGGCTGACAACGATGTTTTTAACATCGACCACCTCGGCGCTGGTCTCCTCGGCAAGGTACGCCGACAACACATGCTGGGTTAGAAAACCAAGCCCTGTCAACGCCTCGCCCAAGAATATATCAAGCCTTTTATGCTCTCTTAAAGCAAGGCTCAACTGCTCTTCTGTGATAATTCCGGCCGCAATCAGCCTGTCTCCAAGCCTTCCCTTGTTTTTGCCGGAACAAGGCTCCGCGCTCTGAGAAACAGCGCTATCCGACCAGCTTTGCGTATTCATAACTTCTATGTTAATTTTACCTTAAATCAGCCCTATTACGGTAAATCATTTGCCTCAAAAAACAGGATTATTTCGCTTCGCTCGCAACGATTAACATTAATCAACATTGTCCCATTTCGTTACATCACATGCCAACATTAAATAACAATGGCGGAGCAGGCGTTACCCTGTCTCCGCCATTGTTTACGATGCTTAATCGTACTCTGGCAGCTTAATTATGAGCCAGGTAGATTCTCATGACATTTGTGCCGGTATTCCATTTAACCCGACCAGATGTGTTAGCGGTTCCGCCCACACCAGAGTCCAGAACATTTTCGACCCTGTTAAAGTCCAGCGAGGTTACACCAGTAAGATGCAGGTAGATTACCCTTGTGCCAGCCCCGGTATTGCTAGCTCCATCACCGTTCAAGTCAAAAGTGTCATTACTAACTGCCGGAACAGTGGCTGAGCCGTCGTGATTACGAATAGTAGCCACATCCCCCACTGAAGCCACAGGCGTGCCATCGATGTATGGTCCAAGCCATTTTCCCCACCCAAGCAGAGTGACACCTCCATTAGATATAAGCTGGTTATGCCAAGCATCGTCATCAACGGCATTAGGAGCGCCAGAAGTAGAATTCAATGGAACCAAGCTTCCGACATCCTTATACCATTTCGCCACAGCGGCGGAGTAAACCTGAATCTCCGCAGACGCTCTGGTTGATTTCGCTTCCGCTATAACCTCAAAAACTTTTGGAGCTAGAATGGCCGCCAGGATGCTGATGACCGCAAGCACACCAATAATTTCAATAAGGGTAAAACCCTTTTTTCCTCCAAGCCTTGTTCTCATCATCCCTTTCATTTCTCAAAACCTCCTATAACTAAAATAAGAAAAACCTATCTTTTATGAATATCCAAACAAACATCCAAACTGTTTACGTTCTTGCATAACTAACGGAGCAATATCCATGCCACATATTTTATAATGGCTTTTGACTCCACGCTGATGGTCACGCTGACCTAAACATCATATTTTCAATATTATGCCTTTCCTCATCACCGAACTTTGATGTAAGCGCCTGCAAATTTTCCCGTTTCTGAGAATCAAGGTTTATCAACAACAGGAAAGCAAAGCTTGCTCGCCTCGGCAAAACTGAGCCGATCTCACAGTTTTCAATAAGGCGGAAGATTTTCGTAAGAAATACGCGAATTTGAAAAAAATAAGTGGTAAGCGACGCGCGCCACAACACCGATAATCTATGAGAAGCAATGATCCCCACCAAGCTATCCCCAATAAAGTAATTCAGGCGACACCATCCACATAACAACTGTAGAAAACTAGAGTAACCTACTGACTAATTCTACCACAAAATGAACGTGTGACAAGATGTTCTTTGGGAAGGATGATAGCTCTAAATTAATGATATTCGATGATTCTATCGCTATTGATATTCCGGTCGGTAAACATCCATACTAAACGGAGTGATAAAACTTGAAAAATCCTCGGAAAAGTGTTGATAATAAACGGGAAACATGTTTTCAATCTATCCTAAATCGTCTTTGACAGAGCTGGAAACGCAGCATCAAACTTGCTTCGGTTTGCGCCATTATGTCATAACAGCGGGCTGATAATTTATAATTAATCAACCTTCTTCGCGATTTTTTACTGATCGTGATTCGCTTGTGGAAAAGTAAGAGCTTTTTCAACACATATTATTCGGCCAGCTCCGGGCGTTCTTTGAACTTGATGATATAGATATTACGAAAATACACAAATAGTCCGGCGGACTGCCCCACGATAAAAACAGGATCCTCGCGGTGAATCGCGTATGTCAGCAGGAGAGCTCCTCCCACGATGCTCAAATACCAGAATATCATCGGCACCACGCTCCGTTTCGCCCGTTCTGTGGCGATCCATTGCGCAAGAAACCGCATCGAAAACATACCTTGAGCCAGAAACCCAACCGCCATCCATATCTGGTCGCTCGTCATCTTTTCCCTTTCTTCAAGAAGAACCGCTTTTTATCAAAATAAACCGCTCGCCCTCCATCTTTTCCGATGGAGCTATAAAATTGTCATCTTCAAGGAATATTCTTCCGTTGGTTATATCAACCGCCTCATTCAGATCACGCTCACGGGTGATTACAAAATAACCGTTATTCCTGTTCCTCATTTTTATGCTGAATGACTCAAGCTCTTTTTGTCCCCACAGTGACGGCGCGTTCCTGTCGAGATAGAACGGAACCTGAAAATTTTCCATATTGTACATTACAATTTCTGTCTCGGGCGAGATCACCCGTTTCACATTTATTATGAAGTTTTTATGAGAGTTCCTGCTGTTAAGATTTGGTACCGCAAAAGCGTACGTAAACATTAAAAGGATAAAAAGTCCAGAAAACACTTTTAGCCAAAGCAGCCCCCTTTTATGGCTTCTCATATCCTGAAACGTTTTCCATGTTAAAAAGCTGGTAACAGCTATCAGTAAAACGCTTAGAGGCATGTTTATCGGCGGAACTTCTTTTGTGAAAAGCGGCGCGAAAGGAAACGCAACGAAAGCGGCGGTAACTATGAAAGATATCAGCATTCCAAGCCATGAAGTCACCACATCCAGCCCCCTGACTTCCCCCAGGTCTTCTTTAATATGCGCCACGATATATCGCCCGACAATAATAGCCATGGCGGGATATAACGGCAGAATGTAATGAATGTTCTTTGCGCTGATAATCGACGCTACGATAATTGACGATACGAACCAGGAAATCACCATAGCTCCGCTTTTTCGTTCACGGTAAAAAGCCCAGAAAAGCGCGAATGGGAGAAGAAACGCCCACGGCAAAAAGTTTGAAAGGCTGGCAAGGTAGAAAAACAGGCTATGATTTTTCCCGCGTGAGCTTGTCACCCGTTGTAAAGTCTCTTCATTAAATATGACCCAGGCGTCGTCGAAAAAAATAACGTATATAAACCACGGCAAAACAATCAGGAGAAACACCAGGATACCCCATGGCGAAAAAAGCTTTTTTACGTAAGCCAGCTTTCCTTCTTTTTCAAAGGCGACAAGCGCCAAATACGACGCGAGGGGAAACAGCAACGCAAAAGGCCCCTTGACCATGAATCCCAACGCCACCGCTATCCAGAACAATATACCGAGAGGCCTTGCGCTGAAATCGCCTGCCCTTAAAAGTATGAGCAGATAAAAGGAGAGCGATATGAAAAAGGTGAAAGGAATATCCAGCTCCGCAAGACGCGTGTAGTGGGCGAACAGATATGACGTGCAGAGAACCGCGACAGCAACAAGCCCGGTCTCCCGGTCATACACCTTGGCGCCGACAAGGAACACCAGAAGCAAAGTCGCAAAACCAAAAACTATAGCAGGCAGGCGCGACGACAACTCGTTTATCTTACCGGTGATTTTGTAGGACGCGGCGATCATCCAGTAAAAAAGTGGCGGCTTGGTGAAAATCTTTTCTCCGTTCACCTTCGGGATAATGTAGTCGCCCGTAACAACCATCTGCTTGGCTATCTCCGCCCGGCGCGACTCCATGTGGGACGCCCAGAAACTTTTCCCCCCAAGTCCCCAGAAGCCGGAGATCAACACAACTGCGGCAAGACCTATGGAGAAGACCCAAATGGCTCGATTATTTATCATGTCAGACTAAAACCCAAGGCTATTCAGCAATGCTCGACAGTTCCCGCCTTAATGATCTCCTTTATCTGGTATGGCGTTTTTTGCCGCTGAATCATAAGGTGCAACGAATGAATGGAAAACGACATGATAAGCGCGGCGAACAACGCATATGATACGAAAACAAATGTTCGCAAATAAGGATTGACCGGCCAGATAATAAACACGATCAATAAAGCGGTCATAACGAATATCAGCTTATGGACTCCGACAAATTTGTTTTTGTACAGGTAGAAATAGAAAAGGTCGTATAACCCCTGCTTGAGCCTTCCGAGGTTCGTATACTTTGTCTCGCCTGTAGGCCTGTTAAACACATCGCCTTCGATATATCCCATGGAAAGCCCTTCGGCCTCCATGAAACCTATGAAATATCGGTGAAAACCGGAGCCAAAGTTTCGGCCTTTGAAAATATTTTTTCTATATAACTTGAATGTGCTGCCTACATCCACAGCCTTGTCGCCTGTAACAAAATTTCTGAAACGGTTCGCTATATAAGACCCGAACCTCCTTTTAAAAGGGATATCCTTTTTATACAGCTTGCGAAAATATATCAGGTCGAGGTCGTCTTTTTCCATTTTCTCTATCATCTGCGGTATATATGCGGGGTCCTTTTCAAGGTCGCTGTCGATGGTGATGACGCGTTCGCCCTCGGCGTTATCGAACCCCGCCTGAAACGCCACCGTCTGGCCGCTGTTTTCCTTCAGTGAAAGGACTGTGAGGTTTGTGTGAGTTTCGGTCAATTCCTTTAAACGCTTAAGAGTACCGTCTGTGGAGCCGTCGTCGACGATCATGATTTCATATTCCGCGCCGGTTGGTTTCATGGCCGCTTCAATTTTCTCGATCAGCGGCTGTACATTTCCCTCCTCATTGTAGGCCGGTGCGATGATGGTGTATTTCATATCATTTTAAATTCGATGCAGGGCTTTACGCTTCCCCCTCAACCCTCGATGAACCATGGCGACATAAAGGATGATCCAGACGCCGAGCATATATTCCTCATATTCGCCCGATTCGTTGAAATATTTTGATGATTCAATAAGCTTAGCTCCATCCGGCATAAGCTTTAAAATGGTTTTCGGCAGATTTGCGAAAAGGCTTAAAAGGCTTGGGAAAATAAGCCATGCTCCGGGAATGAAATAGTAAAAGAGATTCTCTCGGGAAAGCCTGATGTTTCCGAACCTGACCGCAAGAGGCGCGATGATACCTATAAGGCTCACCACAATATATCCGGCGGTTTTCATTGAATGGGATATCGCGTCGCCAGCCAGGTTATGAATATTCACTTCCTTGTTGAAGTTGTGTTCTAAAAACCATTCCGGCGAAGTAAAATGGAGAAATTGCTGGCCATAGCTTACCTCCTCCAACGCCACCCAGATAGCCACAAGACCGTAGAAAATTATGGCTGGCCTGAACCATTTTACGATTTTGGCCGACTCCATCTTCACAAGGGAGAAAGCATATAGCCCGCCGAACAGAAAGAAAAGCGCCGTAGCGTTCTCCACATAGCCTATCTCTCTCGGCGTCGGCATGATCCACAGGTAATACCCCCCGGTTAAAAGAAACACGTGGGGGAACAGGAGCGCTGCAAATGGTATGACGATAAACAGCGCCACAGGGTTTTCTAATATTCCCGATCTCATTGTTATTTATTTTCCCGGATTAAGGTTATTCGCCCGTATTCAGTAAGCCACAGATGGCGTGAATAATACAGTTCAGGCTATCGCCAGGTATCTTAAAATGCAAGAGAATGAACGTAATTTTATGCAATCATCCTTTTTTTGACCAGCCGAACCGCCAACAATCCCAACGCAATGTCTATAATAATGAGGAAAAGAGCGGCTACTATAAGCCCATTCTGCTCGCTGCCGTTGAAAAAATAGCGTAAAAGCTTAACCGAATGGGTGGCGGGCAACATCATCGACAGCCCTTGTATAATCGGCGGAAACCTGTCCAAAGGAAAGAAAACACCGGATAGAAAAAACATAGGTGCGATGAAAAGCGTAAAAAAATAGTTGAAAAAATCGTAGCTCGGCGACATTGCGGAAAAACATAACGCCGCCGCCGCAAATAAAAATCCTGTGGCGAAAACAGTGGCCACAATGCCGAAAAATCCGACCGACGGAACATACAACCCGAACAGTGTCATCACAACAAGCATCACAGACGCTGAAATAACAGACTTCGTCATGCCCCACAATATCTCCCCAAATACCAAATCCGCTATTGAGACGGGTGTGGCGAGCATAGAGTCGTAAGTGCGCTGGGTAGTCATGCGTGTATACGACCCGAACGTACATTCGAATACGGCTGAGTACATGACGCTGGTCATCACAAGCCCTGGCGCAATAAAATTGATATACGGCATCCCTTCAATGACCTCTATATATCCGCCAATGCCGTAACCCATCGCGAAAAGATAGAGAATCGGCTCGCCGATATTCCCGACAAGGCTTGACTTGTAATATGTCGAATAGACGGTAAAATTGCGCCGCCATACATGAAAAGCGCGGTATGAAACCATTACCGCCCTCCCCCCAGATGGTGGCCGGTTACATGGAGAAAAAGGTCTTCAAGGTTTGCCGCGTCGCCGGACATTTCTCCGCCCATATTTTCCTCTATCAGCTTTGCAGGGGCGCCGGTCATCAATATTTCCCCCTCGTCCATGATCGCCACCCTGTCACAGAGGCGTGTCGCCTCCTCCATATAGTGGGTAGTGAGAATCATGGTCACCCCTTCCTCTTTCAGGCTCTTAAGCTTGCGCCATATTTCACGGCGCGCCTGAGGGTCGAGCCCTGTTGTCGGCTCATCAAGTATTAGAAGCTTCGGCTCGTTTATCAAAGCGCGGGCGATAGTAAGCCGCCGCCGCATACCACCAGAGAGCGCGCGCACAGATATATCCGGCCTCTCCTCAAGATGAAAAAGCTTGAGCAGACGCAAAGCCCTGTCGAGAGCCTTGCTTTTCTGGATATCGAAATACTCAGCGTACATCGTAAGGTTTGTTATAACTGTAAGGTCGGTGTCGAGTGTCTCATCCTGTGGAGCGACGCCTGTGATGTATTTTATTTTTCTGTCGTCTTTTCCGACATGATAACCATCAACGGTGATAGATCCTGAAGTTATCGGCAAAAAACACTGGATCATCTTCATCACCGATGTTTTTCCTGCGCCGTTCGGCCCCAAAAACCCGAAACATTCCCCCCTCCGCACGGCAAAGTCGACATGGTTTACGGCGGTGAAATCGCCATATTTTTTTACTACCTGAACGCCCTCGACAAGCGTGGTTTGCGACGTGTTCAAATCTGTCTTCACCATTCGCAAGTCACGGCTTCGGCACCTTCTCCCAATCTTTTAAAAAACGTTCTATACCGATATCGGTAAGCGGATGTTTGGCGAGCTGATTTATCACATTGAAAGGAATTGTGGCCACGTCCGCCCCCATTCTGGCGGATTCCAGCACATGCAAAGGGTTCCTTATGGATGCTACGATAACCTCTGTTCCATAGCCGTACGCGTTGTAGATTTCCAGTATCTGCGATATCAGCTCCATACCGTCGTGCGATATATCGTCCAGCCTTCCAACGAACGGAGAGATATATGTAGCGCCGGCTTTAGCCGCCAATAGCGCCTGGGTGGCGGAGAAGCATAGCGTAACGTTTGTCTTTATATCCTCCGATGAAAGGGCCTTTACAGCCTTAAGGCCGTCTACTGTCATCGGTATTTTGACCACAACATTTTCATGAATTTTCGCAAGGTCACGGCCTTCTTCTATCATCTCATCGGCTTTGAGCGAAAGCGCTTCAACACTTATAGGGCCGTCCACCTCGGCCACGATTTCCGCTACAACGGTTTTAAAATCCTTTCCTGTCCTTGCGACCAGGCTCGGGTTTGTGGTCACTCCATCCACTATCCCTATGGCGTTCGCCTCGCGAATTTCGTTTATATCGGCGGTATCTATGAATATTTTCATCGAAAGATGTCTCCTAATAGCTTAATGTGGGCAACGCGATATTCCAACAACGACGCGCAGGTGGCTTATTATATGGAAGGCGGACCTGAGGCTCAACAATAATAACGATATGGTGGTGGATCAGTTCGAATTTTTCTATTGTCCAGATCCTTCGTCTGCGCTCAGGATGACATAAGGTCGTCATTCTGAAGAGCTTTAAGCGAGAAAGAACCTCGGCTATAATCGGCGGGTATTCTAAAATAACAGTGAACTAGACGAAGGAAAAGTCGATAATAAGTTGTTATGAGTAGAAAAGTTATCCTGCCTGCTGTGATTATCGCCTGCCTGGTGGCGTTTTTTACGTGGCGAGTCATCCGCCCGATGAATATTTTTACAGTGTCAAAAGCGTTCGAACGGCCCGTGTCCACCAAGTTGGCGCCAGAGATGTTCGGGACACTTAGCGCAAAAGAATGTGGCGAATGCCACAAAGAAATCTATAACGACTGGATCACATCCATGCACAGTAAGGCGTGGACGGAGCCATATTTTCAGGTCGACTGGAAATTCGACCGGTCTGCGCAGGTATGCAAGAACTGTCATATCCCGCTGGACCGTCAGCAAGAACATCTGGTGACAGGCTTTTATGACAGCGCTAAATGGGACCCGATCCTTGAGCCGAACCCGGATTTCGACGCCGACCTTCAACTTGAAGGGGTGACATGCGCAGGTTGCCATCTGCGTAACGGCAAAATACTGGGACCGCATGATAGCGGAAACGCGCCTCACCCTGTTAAAAAGTTGGATAACGGTAATCAGATTTGTGTGCGTTGCCATGTTGTGGGCGGCGACAGGTGGGACACATTTCTTAAAATGCCTCCCTGCGGAACGGTAGCCGAAATTCGCATCACACAAGGGAAAAGCGCGGAACACGAAATCCCGCCCGCTGATACGAAATCGCTCAAATGCGTGAACTGCCATATGCCTTATGGAATGCAGGAAGTGGTCGCAGGCGCTGAAAAACAGAAAGTCCGGCGCCACCTTTGGCGTGGTGGACACGATCCTGCGATGGTAAAAAGCGGGTTGTCCGTGAAACTTGAAAAAATGAGCGAACCTTCGTCGAATAAACAAATCTACAAACTGACATTGACCAATACCGGAGCGGAACATTTTCTCCCCACCGGCACGCCGGACCGTCATTTGACAGCCTTGTTCAGGCTGCTGGGCCAAAACGGCAAAATAATAAAAGAGCAGAATCATATTTTGAAACGCACGGTGTTGTGGCGTCCGTTTATTGTTGATTTGTGGGACACGCGCCTGCAACGGGGAAAGCCGCGCGAATATCTTTTTGAGTTCACAACGTCAGACGATTCCGCTCCGATAACGTTGGAGGCTACTGTGCGTTACCACTTGCTTGACGAACAAAGGAGGAAAAGAATCGGATATAAGCCCAAAGAGCCTATTTCGTATGAGGTATTCAGGAAAGTGGAAAAAATAAAGTGACCGGTTCAGCCTTTTTGAAACATTACAACACGACTTTTCCCGGTGGCTTTTGAAACCGAAAGGGCGGAATCAGTGGCGGACATGATATCTGCGGCGTTAGCGCCATCCCCTGGAAATTCAGCCACTCCACCATATGTCTGTATATTGATATCGACGCCGTGACTGGTAAGAAGAGGGGTATTTTCAAAACCTTGACGCACCCTTTCAAGAGGCACCATGGAATGGTTTTTTGCGACCTCAGGCATTATTACAACAAATTGTTCCCTGCTATAATGGGCCAGAATATCGACCTTCCTGAAGTTGGAAGAGATATATTCCGAAAATTCACGTAAAACTTCGTCACAGGTTTCATCTCCGTGACCTTCTCTAATGACTTCCAGGTTGCCGATATCAAGCTTGGCCAGAGAAAACCGTCTTTTGTATCTCTGGCACCGGTCCACTTCATTGTTAAGTCTCGATTCCAACCCGTTCCTGGACAAAATCCCGGTCAACTGATCTATGGACGACCCTCTTTCAAGCCTTGAGACATAGTTGAGCTTTACATTTATCCGCGCGATAAGCTCATCCACCTCAAACGGCCTGGATAAATAGTCATCACACCCAAGCTCAAACCCCATGAGCCTGTCGTCGGTGGAGCCTTGCGCGGAAATAAAAATAAACGGGATGTCTATCCATAAAGACTCTTGCCGGACTTTTCTGCAAAGCTCAAATCCATCTGAATTTGCCATGCTGACATCAGAAATTATCAAGCCAGGGGCGGATTTGCGCATTATTTCAAGAGCTTTGAGGCCGGAATCCACGTGGGTCACAGAAAAGCCTTCTGATAGCAGGCGAAACTCTACCTCGTTAAGAAGATCTTTAGCTTTTCCCACAACAAGAATGCTATTTTTTTCCATGCGCTTGCGAACAGTTAAAACCTTGTAAAATGCGGAAAATGTACAGGTTTAAGTAAAAAATAGAATGACCACCGCAGACAATATAACACATTAGTGGAGGAGAGCCTAGCGCTAATTTATACACAATTATTTATAGCGATATAGAGCATTTTTTCCGGGGCAGGAGCCAAGAGGCATGGATAAAGCTAGGAAACGCGCTATAATGCGCCCTATGCGTGAAATAATGCTTGCGACTAACAACCCGGGGAAACTCAGGGAGTTTAACCATGCTTTTGAAGGAACGAATATCCGTTTTATATCGTTAAATGAAGCTCCGGGCGCCCCGGAAGTTGAAGAGACCGGTGAAACGTATGAAGATAACGCTTTTCTCAAAGCCCGCGCCATAGCCGAGTATACCGGTAAGCCAACCGTGGCGGATGATTCAGGCATTGAAATAGAAGCCCTGCCGGGGGAGTTTGCTGTCAAGTCCGCGCGACATGCCGGGGACAGGCCCTATTCCGAGGTAAATGATGACATACTTGCTCGTCTCGAAGGAAAAGAGAACAGGGGTTGCCGATATATGGTGGCGGTGGTGTACATAGACCCTGCGAGCGGCTTGGAAGAGGTGGTTCACGGAACGTGTGAAGGAATAATTCACGATAGACAGACAGGCGAAGGCGGGTTTGGCTTTGATCCGATTTTCTATCTTCCTGAATTCGGCAAAACCATGGCGCAGCTTCACCTCGACGTAAAAAACCGGATAAGCCACAGGGCGAAGGCCATAAAGAAGCTGAAAAAACTTCTTGTATGAGCCGGCGCGTTAAAATACTTTTCCTTTGCACAGGCAACTCATGCCGCAGTCAGATGGCGGAGGGGTGGGCGAAGCTCCTCAAAGGAGACACAATAGAGCCACACTCCGCAGGCGTGGCCCCGCAGGGATTAAACCCTTTGGCCGTCAAGGTGATGGCCGAAGCGGGAGTAGACATATCCAATGGGAAATCAAAACATGTCGACGAATTAAAAGATGTAAAGTTCGATTATGTAATTACTGTTTGCGATAACGCTCATGAAGCCTGCCCTATGTTTTCCGGTGACGCCAAAATTGTGCATAAAAGGTTCGACGACCCGCCGCGCCTCGCTTCAAACGCTAAAACCGAGGAGGAGGCGCTGGTCCACTATCGCCGTGTGCGCGACGAGATCAAAACGTATATGGAACGTTTGACGGATACGTTATAAGATTATGATTTTTTCAGTCCATAATGGCGTATAAAATTTAAGATACACTTGGTATCACATGATATAATCCTCTTTATTTTTTGAATAATTAAATCGCCTTTGGCGATAATAACCATTTGATAAAAGATAGGTAACAAGGAGATTCAAATGAAAAAATTGCTTTCACTCGCTTTTATGGCCGTTATCGCTCTCGCTGTTATTCCAGGCTCCGCCGAAGCGGGTAAAAAGCCCGTTATGGCTGTCGATGAATTTAAAAACGACACATCCGCAGGATGGTGGAAAAGAGGCACCGGCAGAGACCTTGCCGGGATGCTCACCAACGAGCTGGCCGCAGTCGGCACATTTAAAATGGTGGAACGGAAGAAATTAAATTCAGTCCTGAAAGAGCAGGACCTTGGAGCTTCCGGTCGCATCCGTCCCGGAACGGCGGCTAAGATAGGAAAGCTTACAGGCGCTCAGTACCTTGTTATGGCAACGGTCACATCGTATGAGGAAGACACGTCGACACGCGGTGGGGGCGTAAGTTTTGGTGGTTTCTCCATCGGCGGCAACAAGAAAAAGGCGTATATAGCTGTTGACCTTAGAGTTGTAGACACTACAACAGGTGATGTCGAGCATACGAGAACCATCGAAGCCTCCTCAACAAGCGGCGGTTTGACACTTGGAATATTCAAGGGCGGATTCGGCGGCACATTGGGCGGAAGTGAAAAAACCCCTACAGGCAAGGCAATACGCGCCTGCGTCATGGAGATCACAGACTACCTCGCTTGCGTCATGGTGGACAAAGACTCCTGTATGGACGAATACAAGGCAAAAGAGCGCTCACGCAGAAAAAGAACAAAAGGCGCAATCGATTTACAGTAAGGCAAATTCCTCCCCCTCATGCGGCCCCATGGGCATCATTTTGATGAAGGGGGAGGGTTAGGTCGGGAATGGAATTATTACACTTTTTTTATTATTAACTCTCTTTGACAGTGGCTAATTTAAAAACTAAACCTTTCTGTCTGCCAAAGGGGGCGCTGACGTTTCTTGCCGGTCTCGAAAAAAATAATAACAAACAATGGTTCGACGCCAACAGGGAGAGCTATCAGAAAAACCTTCTGGAACCGCTCAAAACTTTGGTCGAAGCGTTAGGCTCCGTTTTTTTAAGAAAACTGCCGGAACTACAATTTTCACCGAAAGTAAACGGGTCGATTTTCCGCATAAATCGCGACACACGTTTTTCAAAAGACAAAAGGCCATACAAAACTAATGCAGGCGTGTATCTTTGGGTTGGCCAAGGAAAAAAGCTCGCATGCCCAGGCATATATTTTCATCTTGAGGCTAAGAAAGTAATGCTCGGCTCCGGCATATACATGTTTGAGCCAGAGGCGTTAAGCATATATAGAAGACACGTTGCGGCAAAAGGAGCCACGATAGCAAAAGCTATCACAAAAGCTGAAAAGGTGGGATTTGCGCTTGAAGGGAAGAAGTTGAAAAGAGTCCCGTCCGGTTTTCCGGCGGATCATAAGTATTCCGAGCTTCTAAAAATGAAAGGGCTTCACGTCACAAAGACCTTTCCCGCATCAAAGGTAATTAAGGGTGATCTTACAGAGTGGCTTGCCAAAGAATATACTCCGACGCTCGATCTTATACGCGTTATTGAACGAGCGATTTTCTGAGTTTCACAAACTGTCATTACGAACGAAGTGAAGCTAGCGCTCCAACTGTCGTAATTCTTTACACTCCAAATACAAGCTAATACTCTGTATTAATAGCAGTTATATTCATTTGCTCAATTTTATAATAACAGGTGTCAGAATTCTTTACACTTTTCATTTTGGCTTAAACGCGTTTAACTCATTGTTTATCAAATTATTATCTAATATTGGGCGCCATGACCAGAATTTCACTGTAAAAACTTTTTACAGTTGAGAGTTTTGAGGCAGAAATATTATACCTATACCCCCTTTAAATACATGTAGATACATCAGAACAGTCAACATGGCACAGAATATGCTTTACTTTTCATTTCAAGTAATAAGTCTGAAATGGCGGTTCATCGAGTAAAAGAATAAATAACGAAGGAAACGAAAAACTTTTGATCAAAGGGTAGATGAGAATGAGAAAAGCAGCTATTTTAGCCGTTGCGTTTGCAATGGCGCTTGCGATGGCGGGACCATCGATGGCGTTACCGATATCAGGTTTAGGCGCTCCATCCAGCGACGCCGCGTTTGCAGGGGGCAGTACCGTTATCGATTTTGAAAGTATAGCGCTTGGCACTTACACCACGCTTGTTATCGGTGACCTGACAATTACCGGAACCGAAGGCACATTCACTGTTGAAAACACATTTTCCGGAGACTTCAGTAGCTCAGGACAATACCTTGGGAATCCGGGTAACGACATTGTGTTTCCCGACGCGTTTCTTTTCGAATTTGCCAATCCGGTGAGCGCGCTCGCTTTCAACTGGGGCGCCTCCAATCTTGATTGGGCCTTAAATGCATACAATTCAGGTGATACATTGCTGGAGACATATTCCCCACTCCCTGAGACATGGTATGACAACAACGGTGCGTTTTATGGCATCGCCGCAAGCGGCATATCTTACGCCACGTTAATAGCTTCCCCCAACTTAAAATACGGATCTGATTACATTCTTTTAGACAATTTCACCTATGCCACCAGCCGTGGCGGCGAAGATGTCCCGGAGCCTGCGACACTGCTTCTGCTCGGTTCCGGCATGTTAGGGTTCGGACTGTTCAGGAGGGCTAGGAAAGAAGGGTAGAGTTTATTGTTGAGATCCTTCGATGGACTCAGGATGACAAGAATTTTTCGGCGAGGCGATGGGGGGTCTCACCGTTTGCATATTCCGCCCGTAGGATAATAACCTGCGGGCGTTTTTTTATTTGCTCCAACTGTCATGCCGGATTTAGTCCGGCATCTCAATTCAACAGACGGGATCTCCGACCGGTGTCCAGGATGACATTTGTCTGCGTCGATAACAACCCGGGAGCCAAGATTGCCACGCTTCCCTCAGGTTGTAGCAATAACACCGCTGTGACAGTTTCCCACAAAATGTTTTCCATTAAAAACCCGCTGACAATTAAATTATCATTCACAAAATACTCATTATGTAACGTAAATAACCTTACGGTAATGTAATTTTACAATTGCCAAACCTGAATTTTTTCAATATAATGATCGCGATTTTATAATTATATTCAATAAAGTTTATACTATCATTGTAGAGGGGGGCAGTTGATCGTTAAACGTGTTTTAGCCGCAGTCGTTTTCCTGGCGATTGTCGTATCTGGAAGCGCCGCTTTTCCAGATGGATGGGACCCCAATTCCAGCGCTCCTAATATTGGCGGGATAATAAACACCCGACATAACCTAACCATGTCTTACCTTGCGGCGGGGACGACCGGAAACATGGATCTTGCGCGTAACAACTATGGTGAGGTATGCGTATATTGCCACACTCCCCATGGGGCCAACGGCTCTATTAACGCCCCATTGTGGAACCGCACTAATGCTGGAAACACATACACCGCATACAATATACCTTTGACGTCAGGGCAAACCGCGACTCAGCCTGGCGTGAATTCCTTAACCTGCCTTTCGTGCCATGATGGAACGGTGGCGGTGGACTCTGTGATAAACATGCCTGGCTCCGGATTATATAACGCGGCCCAGCAAACCGCCTCCAATAGCGCTTTTCTTGACTCCTGGCCAGGGGCAGGGCCAAACGGCACACACGGCACGTTAGAGCAGTGTACGCAAGCCTGCCATAACTCCGGCAATATTTTTATACCGTTTGATTTCCAGGTATTTGTAATAGGGACAGATCTTACGAACGATCATCCTGTTGGAGTTCAAATGCCTGACCATACTGTATGGGATTTCAATGCGCCATCTGGCTCAAATGCGGCCATGAAATTTTTTGATAATAACGGAAACGGTCGCGCCGACGACAACGAGCCAAGATTCTATAACACAGGTGAAGGCTATGAGGTGGAATGCGCCTCATGCCACGACCCGCACGGGGTTTCATCAACAGGAGTTAACGGCGGCGCGTTGATACCTTCATTTTTGAGGGTGAACAACAATGGCGGCTCAACTCTTTGCCTGACTTGCCACAACAAATAATTTATTTTCCCAGAACACAAAAAAGCCCCGTCATTTTCCGAGCCTCTTCTTTGTTTCCTCTCTAAACTTTTGCAACATGCCTTTCGCTTCTTTGTCGGGTATACGTCGTATCACTTCCACCTTTTTATATCTCTGGTCAACAATATATACTCGTCCCGTCTCATCCACCGCCACTCCGGACGCCAACACGTAATTGCCGGGCTTGTCTTGAAGACTCCATCGGCCTATGGCCAAAAGAAGCTGGCCCGCCGGGTTGAATACTTGAAAATTTCCAAACTTGGCGTCGGAAACATAGACGTTCCCTTCATCGTCCACGGCGATTCCCCTTGGCCTGGCGAAACTTCCGAACGAACGACCAACCCTGCCAAAAGAGCGCAAGAATTTTCCATCATCACTGAAAGCCTGCACTCGAAAATTACCTGTATCGAGTACGTATAGTGTGCCATCGGGGCCCACCGCCGCATGGGTCGGAAGGTTGAACTTTCCCTCGGCCGTTCCCCTCTCTCCGATAACATATAATTTTTCTCCCTCAGCGCTATATACGACTACACGATGGGAAGTGGTCGAAACGCCACCAGCGTCAACAACGTAAATTTTGCTTCCGTCCTTTGACACCGCAACGTCTGTGGGATGAGAGAAGTCTTTCGGATTTCCCAAGTGGCGCTTAAAGTGACCCGTTGAATCATAAATGGCCACCTGTTTTTTGCCGCTGTCCATGACATACAGGTTCGAAGCGTCATCTATCGCAACTCCCATTGGTTTGCGCAATTTGCCATCTCCACGCTTTCCAATAATAAAAACCTCTCGTTTGGGGATATCGAACATGAATATAACCCTGGCAACGGTATCGCTGACAATTATTTTTCCTTTATGCGCGGCTACATCAAACGGTTTTACAAGAGCGATGCTCGGCCGGGCTTTGGGGGTTACCGCGCTTTTAAAATCACCCGAAAAGCTTTTCACTGTAAGGCTCAAGTTTGACCTTAACGCAAGCTCATATTGAAACCTTGGTCTATCCGGCGGCATCGGCCATGTTGGGATAAAAGTTTCTTTTTTATCCACAACCGTCGTGCAAGAGGCTAATAGCAAAACAGCCAGGTAAAAAAACGTAAGACGATACTGGAAGGTTTTATTTACGATGTTCATTCGTTATGCGGGCTGACTTTTTCTATCCATTCTCTGCTCAAAGGAAGACGCGCTGTAAACACGCTCCCTTTTCGGCCGGAGTTCGGAGCTACAGATATATCGCCGCCATGATATAAAGCAACCATCCTTGCCAGCGAAAGGCCAAGTCCCGTTCCGGCATATTTTCTTCCCATATCTCCTTCAACCTGACGAAATTTTTCAAAAACCGAATCTCTTTCTTCCGCCGATACCCCTATCCCCTCATCGACCACATCTATAAATACGTCAAACATATCGATGCGCGAACATATGGATATTTTGGATCCGCTTGGCGAAAATTTTATAGCGTTTGCGAAAAGGTTGAAAAAGAGAGTTTGGAGTTTTTCGAAATCACCTATCAACACCGGCTCAGGCATGCAAAGGGTAAACTCCCATTTGCGTGATTCATTTATTATTTCTGTTTGCGCTTTCCCGGCGGACTCGCGCAAAAGATCATTGAGATAGATGTGATGATTTTGTATTTTTTCTTCTCCGGTTTCAAGCTTGGCCATCATAATGATTTCATTTACCATGCGTAACAACGTGGAACCGGAAGAGTGGATGATTTCGGCTAGCTCAGACATTTTTTCCGGTGGAACCGCATGGTCGCAGATCAACTTTGAAAAGCCAAGAATAACCGTTAAAGGCGTTCTAAGCTCGTGGCTCACATTAGCCATAAAATTGTCTTTAAGCTTCGAGGCCCTCTCCGCCCTGTCTATCTCTATTTTCATATGCCGAACCGATTCTTCAAGCTCCCTCATATACTCCGCCTGTTTTCTTGAGGCGAGAACATGGTATCGCTTTGCAATGATGTTGCTCGCATAATAGGACGCGTCGAATATCTTTGGAAGCGCTCCGGCAAGATCGCTATTGTCATGATCCAAAAGTATAGGCGTCATCACGCGCCTAAACCCTTCGAAGGCATGCATTACCGCATGGAGAGGAAACCCTAGCGCGATTCTTTTCTCGGTTATCAAGTCGACAAACCCATCCAACCTGCCAGGCTTGTTGTCGCAGATAAGCTCCACATACCCCTCCAAGGCCTCGCCAACAGTCGGGATCAGCTCATCCTTTTCCAGGAAAGCGTAGGAGGGGTCTTTCCGAATCCAGACTATCCATTCATCAAGTATCTCGTCTTTGCGCGACGTGATCACGTCTTTCAACTCGTGAAGGCGCTCTTCTAACATTGTTCGATCCATTCAAAAGACGACATAAGCTCCCCCTCTCCCCAAAACCCGTAAAAAGCTCCGCCAGGAGGAGAACACCCATATGAAACATGGCAAACATTACGGACACCGTTGGCGCCAATAATTACTCCAACCTGTGTATTGGGTAATACCAGTTTCCCGCAATTCATGCAAACAGAACTGTATTTCTCAAGCCATACCTTTGCGCATTTGGAGCAACGGCCTGTAAGCTCAATTTCATAAAGCTCCCCTTTAATGCGCAACCCTTCAAAACCCGGAGTAAAGTCGAGTGAGCATAACTCACATTTTACCACCGTTATTTTCGACCTCTTTTCATCCATTTAGATTTTGTTGATTCTACTATTGATTTTTGACAAACATGGACCACATCATCAAGATCGTCGGTAAGATATATGGTATCGAAATCCTCCTGCGCAATATACCCTTCCGGAATAATGGTTTCGCGCAGCCAGTCGAGCAGGCCTGCCCACTGGCTTTTACCAAAAAGGATTATAGGAAACGGAAGTATTTTACGTGTTCTCATAAGGGTTAAAGCCTCGAACATTTCGTCAAAAGTTCCATAACCGCCGGGGAAAATCACGAACGCCTGTGAATATTTTATCAGCATGACCTTGCGTACGAAAAAATGGCGGACTTTTATCTTCTGGGTGGTATATTCGTTCCCCTTCTGCTCAAGCGGCAAGTCTATCTCTATACCGATCGATTTGCCTCCCGCCTCCAGGGCTCCCTTGTTGGCGGCTTCCATTATTCCAGGCCCGCCACCTGTGATGACCGTTATGCCCGCTTCAGCCAGCTTCCCGCCAAGCTCTACCGCCAAAGGGTAATATTGGTTGTCCGGCATGGCTCTGGACGAGCCGAAAACGGATACCATAGGCTCCTGCTCCGATAAAAGCTCGAACCCTTCAACAAACTCGGCCATTATACGAAAGATGCGCCAAGCGTCTCCCGCCTCCAGCTCGTCCAATACGTACTGATATTTACGGGAGAAGCCCTCGTCGTCTGTTTTTTCCATAAGACCCAAGTTTATGTGGTAAGCCACAGCTTTAAATTGTTACCATACAGTTTACTTCAAAACAAAGATGTTTGGGATATTCGCTTTAAAGGTAATGATATGGAAAATGTAATCGGAATTTCAGGGGAAAAATTGACGGAACTCCTAATGGAGCTTGTAAGACGAACATCCACTATACTGCCGGACGATGTAATTGATTCGATCAAACATTTCAGGGAAAAAGAAGAGCCGGGAAGCAGAGCCAAAAACGCGCTTGATTCGATCCTGGAAAATATCGACCTGGCCAGCTCAACGTCGCGCCCGATATGCCAGGATACCGGCACTGTAACTTTCGATATCTATTATCCTTTCGGCATAAGACAGAGTGATATTGAAAACGCGGCCAAAAACGCCGTCAGGAAAGCTACGGAAAATAATTACCTGCGCCCGAACGTCGTGGACCCTATAACAGGCATGGCTAATTGGGACAACATAGGACGTGGCCATCCTGCGACATATTATAACCAGTGGGATGAGGATTATCTAAAGATCGTACTGGTACTCAAAGGCGGTGGATGTGAAAATGTGGGGGCGCAATATTCCCTTCCCAACCCGCCACTTAAAGCGGGGCGTGACCTGGACGGCATTAAAAAAGTCTGCCTCGACGCCGTGGTCAAAGCGCAAGGCAGAGGCTGCGCTCCGGGTGTGCTTGGCATCGGCATCGGCGGCGACAGGGCTCAAAGCTACCTGTTGAGCAAACATCAGCTTCACAGAAAAATAATGGATACGAACCCGGATCCGAAACTTGCGGATCTTGAAGAATGGGTTGTGGAGAAAGCGAACTCGCTTGGCATAGGCCCAATGGGTTTCGGAGGCGAGGTGACGTTGCTCGGCGCGAAAGCCGCGGTTATGGACAGGATACCGGCGTCTTATTTCGTGGCGATCACATATATGTGCTGGGCATTCAGGCGACGGACCATGACGATAAAAAACGGCGCTGTTGAGTATGACTGAACCAATATCAGGAGATAGATAATGATAAAAATAAACCTTCCCGCATCGGAAGAGGAAATAAGAAAGCTTCAAGTCGGAGACGAGGTTTTGCTCTCTGGAGTAATCGTCACTGCAAGAGACACGGCGCATAAGTACATGGTGGAAAATAAGCCGGATGATATCCGGGATATGCTCAAAAACTCGGTAATATATCATTGCGGGCCTGTGATGAAACAACATGACGACGGGCATTGGGAAGTAGTGGCCGCCGGGCCGACGACATCCATCCGCGAGGAGATATATCAGGCGGATGTCATAGAGGAGTATCAGGTGCGAGGCGTCATCGGTAAAGGCGGTATGGGGCCAAAAACCCTTGCCGGACTGCGGAAAACAGGAGCCGTATATTTCCACGCCATAGGCGGCGCGTCGCAAGTGTTGGCAAGAGCCGTTACCAAGGTGAACGGAGTGCATAAGCTTAAGGAGTTTGGCGTACCGGAAGCGTTCTGGCAATTTGAGGTGAAAGATTTTCCGGTAGTGGTTACGATGGACTCCCACGGCGGCTCTTTGCACACCGAAGTCGGAGCCGCGTCCGAAGAAAAGATGAAAGAGATTTTAGCGTCTATGTAAATGGACAAATCCGATATCGCGGCGATATTAGCTGAAACCGGAGAAATCCTCGAAATCCTGGGCGAAAACCCTTTTAAGGTTCGGGCGCATCTGAACGCCGCAAGGGTAATAGAGTCGTTTGACCAGGATATAAAAAAGCTGGCAGCCGCTGGTGAACTAACAAAAATAAAAGGTATCGGCAAGGGGATAGCCGAGAAGATAGAGATAATACTCGCCACCGGCGCCTTGCCGGAGCTTGCCGAGCTACATGCCAAAGTGCCGGACGGAGTATTGCGGATGCTCAAAATCCCAGGCTTAGGCCCTAAAAAGGTAAAAGCAATATGGGAAAAGCTTGGCGCCACAACGCTGGGTGAACTGGAATACGCCTGTAACGAAAATCGACTGGCGGAGCTTGCCGGGTTTGGCGCAAAATCGCAGGAAAAAGTCTTAAAGGGAATCGAGACTGTTACAAAATTCGCGGAGCGCCGCCTTCTTCCAGAAGCGATGGCCAGCGCCGATGAAACTCTTGCATGGATACTAAAGGAAAAATCGGTAACCAGGGCGCAGGTGGCAGGCTCTGTCCGACGCGCAAAAGAGACGGTCAAAGATATCGATATTGTCGCTTGCTCCAGCCAGGCTGAAAAAGTAATGGACCATTTCGTAAAGGCGCCGGACGTTATCGAAACGATCAGCAAAGGGCCGACAAAATCGAGCGTACGTCTCACATCCGGTATTCAGGCTGACCTGCGCGTGGTTGCGGACAGAGAATTCCCATATGCGCTGCATCATTTTACAGGCTCCAGGGAGCATAACACCTTGATGCGCGGTCTGGCGAAATCTAAAGGGATGAAGATGAACGAATACGGCTTGTTTGAGGGCGACAAGCTTGTGCCATGTAGAAACGAAGAGGAAATATTCAAGGCGTTGGGGCTGTCATACATTCCACCGGAGCTTCGAGAAGGGATGTCGGAAATAGATGACGCGGCCAAGGGCGATCTTCCGCCGCTTATAACCGAGGCTGATATCGCCGGAATTTTTCATTGTCACACTGTTTACAGTGATGGAAAAAACAGTATCGAGGAAATGGCGATCGCCTGCATGGAGACTAAGTACAAGTATCTCGGTGTGTCGGATCATAGTCAGTCCGCCCCATACGCCGGTGGATTGACCGAGGACGACCTGAAACGCCAAATTGACGAGATCGATCAGCTGAACGAAAAGTTCGACGGCTTTCGCCTGTTCAAGGGGGTGGAATCCGACATCCTCACCAACGGGGCGCTCGACTATCCCGACAAGGTTTTAGAAAAGCTCGATTTCGTGATTGCCTCCGTTCATTCCGGTTTCAATATGGATGAGAGAAAGATGACCGACAGGATAGTCGCGGCTGTTAAAAACCCGTACACAACAATGCTGGGACATCCGACAGGCAGGCTGTTGCTGGCGCGGGAACCTTATGCCGTCGACATGATCAAGGTGATCGACGCCTGCGCGAAACACACAGTGATAATAGAATTAAACGCAAACCCGCACAGGCTCGATATCGACTGGCGCATGATGCGAAAGGCAAAAGCTGATGGCGTAAAAATCTCGATAAACCCGGACGCGCACAGGGTGGCCGGACTGAAACATACTATGTTCGGCATAATGATTGCGCGGAAAGGCGGACTTGGAAAAGAAGATGTGTTCAACACACAAAGCGCGAGCGATATCGCCAAAGAGTTTGCCGCAAGGAGAAAAGCATGAGTGTAAAAGCTAAAGAGATCGCGAGGAAAATCGACAAAATTCTGAAGAAGAAATATCGAGGAGCCAAGATCAGCTTGAACTTTTCAAACGCTCTGGAGCTTCTTGTCGCCACAATCCTTTCCGCCCAATGCACGGATGAACGGGTGAATAAAGTAACGCCCTCGCTATTTAAAAAATATCGTAAAGCCATAGATTTCGCCAACGCGCCGGAAGGTGAACTGGAGGAAGATATCCGCTCCACAGGCTTTTATAAAAACAAGGCAAAATCTATAAGAAGCTGTTGCGGGGATATAGCAAAAAAGTATGGCGGCAAAGTTCCAGCGTCTATGGAGGAGCTTACGACTTTAGCCGGTGTCGGACGGAAAACAGCTAATGTCATCCTTGGTAATGTTTACGATATCCCAGGAATCGTGGTCGACACACATGTCGTGAGGATCAGTCAGCGTTTGGGGTTCACCATGGAAAAAAAACCAGAAAAAATCGAGCGTGATTTAATGGAATTGATTCCGAAAAAGGAGTGGACAGGATTTTCCCACAGAATCATTCTCTTTGGCCGGGAAGTATGCGCGGCAAAAAAACCAAAGTGCGACGTTTGCCCTATTTTTGATTTGTGTTCCTGGAAAGATAAAAAGAAAACAGCCTGATTTTGCTATTTTTGCTATAAGGGTGTCTCGAAACCACGGGTTTGCGGCCAAAGCGGCTGAAGAATGTATCAGCCGCCTTTTATAATGCTGTTAATGATGGAATCGGCCACATTAGAAGAACCTGGCTTGTAGCCACCTTGCACAATTTGGGCCTTGATCTGCGCCACTCTGGATACGCGAGAAATATCCGGCTTGCTCTCCATAGCGATACGATACGCCTTGATCGCGGCCTTGCTTCGCTCCGAAACATGCGCCGTGCTTGACCCTGCGTCCGAGGGTTTAGCGGAAGATTCTTTTGAAACCTCCGCGTTTTTCCGGTCCGCCTGTTCGGTTTTTTGAACTTCCTGGGGTTTGCCACCCGTAATTTTGTTAATAACCATAGCGCTTAATACCTAAATATTATTCTCAACTATGTATCGGTATCGTGAAAAAAAACTTTAGAAAGAAAAAATGCTAATTTACCACAATAGGATACCACTTGGCATATTGCCATATAACTAGCTGAATTGTAACACAATGCACATTAAATTATATTAAACATCATATTTATTAAGCGTCATGTTATAGACATAAGCCCTTAAAGTATTCTATAATACTATCGATACCAAAGATAAGTAAAAATTCGTCTCGGGTAAAAAATATGGGTTTAAATGTAAGGGGCGCAGGTCAATACGGCGCAATGCCCGGTGGCGGTAATTCAATACGTAAACTGGCGACACCAGCTACGGGGAATTCCAAACTGTTAGAGGCAAAAACTGTTAACGCGCTAACCAACCTGGCACGCTCCCAAACCCAAAAATTTATAAGCAATGGCAGACAGGTCGCCCAGGGAGCTTCTGGAAGATCATCCATTTCCATTAAAGCCTGACAAATTTGTCTGGTGATAAACCAGCCGCAAAACTATTTTTGTATATCCACCTGTATTTTCTTTGGCGATTGCCCCACAGCTTCTTTCTGAATTGACACAGTCAGCAATCCGTCGTGAAGAGTGGCGGATACTTTATTTTCGTCCACACCGCAGGGGAGTATAAAGCGGCGCGCAAACCTGCCGTAGCTGCGTTCAATTCTAAGATAGTTTTCGTCGCTTACAGAACTCTCCCTTTTCCGAACGCCGACCATTATAACGGTGTTATCGGTAATTTCCAGCACCACATCCTCCATGGATAATCCTGGAACCTCAGCTTTAATAATAAAGTTGTCCTGGTTTTCAAACACATCACAGGGAGGAATCCATGGGGAAGGAGCGCTCAAATCGACACTTAGGTTTGATAAAACGTATTCGAACAATTTGCTCATCCTGTCCTGGACGAACATAGCGTCTTTACCAGTATCCCACCTCAGAATAGCCATACGACCACGCAAATTGATTAAAGTTTACAGACAGGCCTCACAAATCACCAAACCTATGGTAAACCAGCAAGGGGTGTGGCCGCAAGTTTTTGATCTCTTATCAAAACACTGACCTGAATCAGGCTGACTTTTAGCTTTTAGTGTCTTCTTCCAATTCCTTGTCGACATCCATGAACTCAGCGTCCACCACCTCTTCCTTCGCGCCAGCGTCTTCACCGCCAGCGGCGGCTTCCGCGCCATCAGGCGCGCCATCAGCTCCTTGCTGGCCGGCGGTTTGCTGATATATGACTTCCGCAAGTTTATGGGTGGCTGCCTGAAGTTTTTCCGTGGCGCCTTTCATCTCGTCGATATCGCCTGATTCGATAGATTTTTTCGTCTCTTCGATAGCGACCTCGATCTCCTTGCGGTCATCTTCAGATAGCTTGTCTCCATGCTCTTTCAAAGTTTTCTCCGTCTGGTAAACAAGAGCGTCGGCCTGGTTTCTGGATTCAGCCAGCTCCTTGATCTTTTTATCCTCCTCCTCGTGGGAGGACGCTTCGTCCACCATTTTCTTAATCTCGTCTTCTGACAATGATGAAGAGCTGGTAATTGTAATCTTCTGTTCCTTGCCGGTTCCCTTGTCCTTGGCGTGAGCGTGAACAATTCCGTTCGCGTCTATGTCAAAGGTAACCTCGATCTGCGGCATACCTCGTGGCGCGGGAGGCAAACCATCCAGATGAAATTTGCCCAGAGTCCGGTTTGCGGAAGCCATCTGACGCTCACCTTGTAGCACATGAATCTCTACAGAGGTCTGGTTATCCGCCGCAGTGGAGAATATCTCACTTTTCTTTGTCGGAATAGTCGAGTTGCGTTCGATAAGCTTCGTCATGACACCGCCAAGGGTCTCTATCCCCAGCGAGAGCGGAGTGACGTCGAGCAGAAGGATATCCTTAACTTCGCCTCCAAGCACGCCAGCCTGAACAGCGGCGCCAAGAGCGACAACCTCGTCCGGGTTTACGCCTTTGTGCGGATCACGCTGAAAATAATCTTTAACAAGCTTTTCCACTATCGGTGTCCGGGTGGATCCTCCAACGAGTATCGCTTCATGAATTTCTCCGGGTTTCAAGCCTGCGTCCGCCATTGCGCTCTTCACAGGACCGCTTGTTTTTACCACAAGGTCCTCGATCAGGCTTTCGAGCTTCGCCCTGGTCATTGTCACCTGTAAATGTTTAGGTCCGGAGGCGTCCGCCGTAAGGAACGGCAGGTTGATTTCCGTTTCAGGGCTTAAGCTAAGCTCTTTTTTCGCTTTTTCCGCGGCCTCTTTCAATCTTTGCAGAGCCATCACGTCCTGGCTAAGGTCAATCCCATGATTAGATTTAAACTCTGTTACAAGCCAGTCGATAATCCTCTGGTCGAAGTTGTCACCACCAAGATGAGTGTCACCATTGGTTGACTTGACCTCCACCACGTTGTCACCCACTTCAAGTATTGAAATATCGAACGTTCCGCCGCCAAGGTCATACACGGCTACAGTTTCGTCCTTTTCCTTATCAAGACCATAAGCCAAAGCGGCGGCGGTAGGCTCGTTGATAATTCTTTTTACGTTCAGCCCGGCGATTTTGCCAGCGTCTTTGGTGGCTTGGCGTTGGGCGTCGTTGAAATACGCCGGGACGGTTATCACCGCCTCCTCGACTTTTTCACCCAGGTAAGCCTCCGCGGCCGACTTTAGCTTCTGCAATATGACTGCGGAAATCTCTTCAGGCGAATATTGTTTGCCGCGAATCTCCACCATCGCCTTGCCTTTAGGGCCTTCAACCACCTTGAACGGAACCATCTTCATCTCTTCACTGACTTCGTTATACCTGCGGCCCATGAAGCGCTTGATGGAAAATATGGTGTTTTCCGAGTTGGTAATCGCCTGGTTCTTGGCCGCCTGGCCCACCAGCTTTTTACCGTCCTTGGCAAATGCGACAACAGAAGGAGTGGTTCTGGAACCTTCCTCATTAACTATTATTTTCGGCTCTCCACCCTCCATTACAGCTACAACAGAGTTGGTCGTCCCGAGGTCAATTCCGATTATCTTTCCCATAACTCCTCCTGTTTCCTATATTTCAATGTTTTACAAGTTTTACAATTCATATTTCAAGAGACGATTTCTCGCCTGAATTTATATAAAATCTGTTCCGTTCCATGTCAAGTGGTCGGCCGATATTGATTGTTTTGGGGGTAAAAAGCCGGATATGCCGTATAGATTAACGCTTTTATAGATTACTTCGAACTGTTCCCGCGCCGATTCTCGATAAATCGAGGTCGCCGCTCAAAACATCGGCTATCGTTATTGAATAAAGTAACTCATTAAAATGATTGCCAAGTTTCGCCCAGAGCCCCTGAGTCTTACAACAGTCCGCCATAGAGCAAAATGACGTCACAGAAGATCCGTTTTCATCGGCGCAATCAGTAAGAATCAAGCTTTCATCCACGGCGGAAAACACATCTCCTATAGTGATAGTTGAAGGAGATTTTGCCATCAGGTATCCTCCGCCCGGCCCGCGGACGGACTTTACAAGGCCAGCCTTGCGAAGCTTGACGAACAGTTGTTCAAGATAGTTTTGCGAAAGCTCCTGCCTCACCGCAATGACGCTTATCGACACAGGGGCTTCGCCATGGCTCTCTGCCATATCCACAAGAGCCTGAACGGCGTAATGACCTTTGGTGGATATTTTCATTCAATTACATTTCCTTCTATGGGGTCCACCTCAATATCCCGACTTTTCAAAAATTCCACCGCTTTATCTATCGACTCCAGCGCGCCAGATATTTCCATCTCCAATACCGCCTCATCCGGATCCACTCTAGCCTGACGGATATTTACCACCACATCATGGCTTTTTATCATGTCGTTCATAAACGGCTTGCCGGCCTCCTCTTTCGGAGCGCGGAGCCGGACACGGATAGAGCTTGCAACAGGCGCCGATTTCAAATCCACAAAAGATTTATCCCCTTCCTGCAAAAGCGCTCCACGGCATCGAAGATCGACCATGGCCTCGTCAATTTTTTCATCCGCGCCTGAAAGTGACAACACCATCCACCCGATATTGCCTGAAACCGATGCCCTGTAAATGTTCGGCTCAATGCCGTAACGCTTCACCAGTGAATAGAGCACCGGCTCTTTAACCAGGTCTTCAGGAAATGAAATCGAAAAATAACGTTCGCCCATATCGTCAGTTCTTTTTTACGAGAAACTCCCAGTCAGTGTCGTTAATCTTGTGCGGCGAGACTAACAGCTCATGCCCCTCGTCCTGCATGCTTTTAGTTACATTCACTGTAGCCGGCTCATGATCGGTCACAACCCGCAGCACCTGCCCCGGCTCCATCATTTCAATTTTAAGTTTCGACTTAACAAATGTATAAGGGCAAACCTCTCCCCTTATATCCGCTTCCACATCATATTGTATAGACATATCCAGACAACCGCCTTTTATAAAGTGATTACTTTATCGTTTCTCTCTACCGCGTCAATAATATCGGCGTAGCTTACAAGCTCAAATTCGCTTGTCACCCTGCGGGCCTCAATATCGACATCCAACACGCGCCACATGCTATCGTCGCTTCGCAAAACCCCTCTCTCTTCCATTTTTGCGGCAGTGTTGTACACTCCGTTCTGTATAAAAACAATTTCAGAGGCGGAGCTTAACACTAGCCGCGCAAAGTCTTGCGGTAAAGAATTTACCAGCTTTGTTACCAATACGAGAGTTTTCATAGTTCTTCTTTAAAATCCCCTAAAGTAACGCCACATTCACACGCGTCGGGGAAAACAATGACGATCACTCCCTCTTTCAATGTTTTGCCAAGCGTGACCGCCGCATGTAGCGCAGCTCCAGAGCTTGTTCCGGCGCAAAAACCTTCCTCTTCCTGCATACGACGAACCATTTCATACGCTTCTTCTGTTTTCACTGATATCTTCCCGTCGAGCTCCGATTCGTTGTATATAGACGGCACAATGGAGCTTTCCATATGCTTGAGCCCTTCGATTCCATGCAAGGATTCCGCAGGCTCTACCGCATAACATTTTATATTCTTGTTTTTTGCTTTAAGGCCTCTTGAAGTCCCCATAACAGTTCCGGTTGTTCCCAGCCCAGCCATAAAATGGGTCACACGCCCATTTGTCTGCTCCCATATCTCCGGAGCCGTCGTGTCATAGTGGGCCCGCCAATTCGCCGGGTTGTTATACTGGTTCGGCCAGAAATATTTGTGAGGGTCTTTCTCATATATCTCCTTGCACAGGAGAATGGAGCCGTCCGAGCTTAGCAACGGGTCGGAATAGACAATCTCCGCATGATAGCCTGAGGCCATCAGCTGTTTACGCGCATTGCATACGTTACCAGGCATGACAAGCTTCACCTTGTAGCCCTTTACAAGCCCAATAAGCGCGTATGCCACGCCTGTATTGCCGGATGTGGCGTCGAGTATGGTTTTATCTTTCGTCAACTCACCGGACTTTTCACCCTCCTCGATCATCCGCAACGCAGGCCGCGCTTTAACCGAGCCACCGGCGTTTTGCCACTCCGCCTTACCCCATATCTCAACTCCAGGACACTCTTTGGCCGCTATGTTCTTGATCTGGATAAGCGGTGTATTCCCGATCTGGTTGAGAATATCCTCACTGATACCCTTTTCGTTAACTATAGCTGTCGGCGCTAACTTCGACATAATCAAGCCTCGTAAAATCTTTTGGTTTAGTTATAATCAAATAGTGACGTCAGACTCGAAAAGGAGCCGCGCCACCTCGTCATCATCGACTTTCTCAACACCAAACTTGCTGAGAAACACGTCACGGCCTTTTACTGAGCCTTCGTGGGCGAAAACTTTCACGTTCATCATCTCCAACATTTCAAGATGCTTGTCTATCTTTTTTGAGCCAACCTTTTCCTCATCCATACCCAGCCCGGTATAAACGCCATCATCAATCAACAGAACAGACACCTCGTTATTGTCATCAAGGGTTAGCCCTACCGACATTCTGAGCTTTTCCGACATAGCTCCGCCCGGTGGTTCCTTGATTGTTACCATTATCTTTTTTTTCATATCCGTCTATGTAAAGCTTATTAACTTGTCACAGTCCTGCACGTAGCCTGCAAGATCATACTGGCTTCCATACTTCACTCCCTGAACGCCTTCCGGAGCGGAGAACTCATGCCTGTTGTTCTCGCATACGGTAAGGTCAACACCATCGAACGCAAGCCCGATAAAATCTTTCCGCACAAGGTTCATCACACCATCAGCCATAGCGAAGACCGTCACTTCATGCCCCACGTCTTTGGCCGCTTTCGCAAACCCTATAAGACTTGAGGTGTTGTGATGATCCGGCCCCGTGTACAACAACATCGCAAGTTTCACTCGTCTGATTCCTCTAACAGGATATTAATAATCTCCGCCCGCAGGTATACTGCAGAACTGTTCGTAATCTATTAATTCTGTAACCGTGGGATTGTCACCACACACAGGGCAACCTTTATCCCGCCGGATGTTCAATTTACGAAACTCCACTTTTATAGCGTTGTATAAAAGAAGCTTGCCAACCAGCAGTCCATCAGAGCCTACAATCGCCTTGATTACCTCAACGGCCTGCAACGAGCCAATCACACCAGGCAACACTCCCAGCACTCCCGCCTCCTGGCAGCTCGGTGTCATACCGGGCGGCGGCGGCTCTGGATAAAGGCAGCGGTAGCACGGGCCTTCGTTCGGCTTGAAAACCGTCACCTGGCCGTCGAACCGGAAAATGGAGCCGTGAACGTTAATCTTGTTTTTCATCACGCACGCGTCGTTTACAAGATATCGCGTTGGAAAATTGTCACACCCGTCCAGCACGATGTCATAATCTTCCAGGATATCCATTACGTTGGCGGAGCTTAACCGCTCGTTTATCGCATTTACTTTTACGTCCGGGTTGAGCTTCTCTACGAAAGTTTTGGCGGAATCCACCTTCAGCATGCCCACCGTGTCCGCGTTGTGTATCACCTGCCTCTGAAGGTTCGACATCTCCACAACGTCAAAATCGATGATGCCTATATTACCTACTCCGGCGGCGGCTAGATACATGATCGCAGGAGCGCCCAGGCCTCCTGCGCCAAGGCACAAAACTCTTGCGTTCAACAGCTTTTCCTGCCCAACACCTCCTATTTCAGGAAGGATTATGTGTCTTGCGTACCTGTGAATCTGCTCTTCGGAAAAATCAGCCATTAATTCCTCCCGCGATGGCCGGAATCACTGAAATATCATCGCCATCTTTCAACACGGTTTCCTCACCATCCAGAAAACGTATATCCTCCTCGTTGACATAGATGTTGATAAACCTGCGAAGGACTCCCTCGTCATCGTAAATACGCTCCTTGATGCCGGGGTGTTTTTCCTCAAGGTCGGCAAACAACTCTTTAACAGTCGCGCCAGAGCCTTCCACCTCACCCACTCCACCGGTCAGTTTCTGCAACGGTGTGGGGATTCGAACTTTAACATTCGCCATCAGTCAATTTCTCCCATAAACAATTCAAAGTGTTTCATGTATTTCTTTAAATTTTGATAGTTTCGGCTCAATCACAACCGGCTTGGGCAGAATTCCCTCCAGAGCTTCACTAGTTTTAAGCCCCTGCCCTGTTATGGAGATAACGGTAAGCTCATCCTTGCCAAGCCTTCCCTGCTCTACAAGCTTCTTTGTCACAGCAATGGTAACGCCTCCAGCCGTTTCCGTGAATATACCCTCCGTCCGGGCCAACAGCCTCATTCCTTCCACAATCTCTTCATCCGTCGCGTCCTCGCCCCAGCCGCCGGTCTCGTTCACCACCTTGATGCCGTAATAGCCATCAGCAGGGTTGCCTATGGCGATAGACTTGGCGATGGTATTCGGCTTCACCGGTTTAAAATCCGTCTTGCCAGCCTTTATAGCCGTGGTCACAGGGCTGCAACCTGTCGCCTGGGCGGCAAAAACTTTTGTTTTGACTTCACCAATAAGACCAAGGTTTTCAAACTCTTTAAACGCTTTGTAAATTTTGGTAATCAGGCTCGAGCCCGCCACCGGCGTGATAACGTTGTCAGGCGCGCGCCATCCAAGCTGCTCGGCTATCTCATAACCAAACGTCTTCGACCCGTCACCGTAAAACGGTCGTATGTTTATATTCACAAAAGCCCAGGGAAACACAGCGGCAACCTCGGAGCAGAATCTGTTCACATCATCATAAGAGCCTTTAATGGCGATCACCTTCGGCTCATACACCGAAGTGCCCAACACCTTGCTATGCTCAAGATCGTGAGGGATAAAAACATAGCTCTTCATCCCGGCGCTGGCCGCATGGGCCGCCACGGAATTGGCCAGGTTGCCCGTCGACGCGCAGGCCACAGTGTCGTATCCGAACTCCTTGGCTTTATTGACAGCCGCCGCCACCACCCTATCCTTGAAACTCAACGTCGGGTGGCATACAGAATCGTTCTTTATATAAAGGTTTGTAAGGCCAAGCTCACCGCCAAGGTTACGCGCCCTTACCAAAGGAGTAAAACCGTTGTGCAACCCAACCGTCGGTTCGCCATCTATAGGGATAAGCTCCCTGTAGCGCCACATGTTCGCCGGACGCGATTCTATAACATCCCTTGTCAGAACTCTTTTAATGCCGTCATAGTCGTATCGCACCTCAAGAGGGCCAAAACAGAACTCGCACACATGTATTGGCTCGGAAGGATATTCCCTCCCACATTCACGGCATCTAAGACCTAAAACAAAGCTCATTTTCTTAAAATCTTCCAAATAATCATGTAGATAGGCGTCCTGCGCTCCACAAGATTAAAAATATTAAAATAGCTGACCGTTTTTGTCAAGTATTATTCTGGACGCTTTCCCGCAATGTGTCAACTGTTCAAACCGCTCTTTCTCAACATTAATCCGGGCTGGCGCGCAAAGCGATCAAAAACCTGTTACGGACGAAAATTGCGTCTTCGTCTGCCCATCACAAGGCAACTATTGCCCATGCTTTTGTCCCATATCAGGGCGCTTCAAAGTACTGTAATGTTTATAGCTTGAAATTCAAGCAGTTACCGTAAAGCGCTATTTTGGCACAGCCTTTGTTTATACATTTATCCAGAATGAAAAATACACGTCGCTTAAATGGATAAATGGTAGTGGTAAAACCTGTTCTGGCTGACCTTTTGAGTAAGACCATGCCCGGTCAGGCGCAGACCGCTGAAACAAATCGGTCCGTTATCGATCAGACCTTTGAGGAAGTGTTCAACTCTCTTGAAAAAACGGTAAACGATCGGAAAGACAAGACAAGCAAGGATCCGGGTAAAAACAACGGTGTCAGATATGAACGAGTCGACAGCGATAAAACCTCCACGTCAAAAGAAAACAGCGGCAATGATAAAGGCGCCGAAGTGATGGAAACAAGGGCTGAAAACAATCGCAACGATGAAATGAACCGCGCTGAAGATTCACAAAAAGCCGTAGCCCGCAATGTTAGCGAAAGCGCCAGGGAACCGGAGGAAAGCGTAACGGATAGCTCTGAAAAAGAAAAGCTTGTTGACGCGCTCCAGCAAGTTGCGGACAAAGTGAACGAACTTTTAATTTCCGATCCGAAAGCTTTAGAAGAGCTTCTCGCCGGCATTGAAACCATGACATTCCGCGATCTTCTCACGGCGCTGGGAATGGACAATGGAGATATGGATAGCCTTTCAAAGATTATCGATCTTGATAAAAAGCTTCCCGAAGAAGCCGTGCGAGCTTTGTTGGCGGGCAAGCCGGGGGCTTTCCTTCAGGCTTTAAAAAACATCAGCCCTAACAACGCCTTGCTAGACGAAATATTCGCCGCGCTAAAGGAAACGGCGGAATCGCTGAAAGGTGGCGGCGTCAATAAAATCGATTTAAGCAAAAACGCGCAGAAAGCAAAAAATGGAGAAAACGCTCCAAACAACGAGAACCAGCAGGCAAAATCAAACAACCAGACTAACCAGACGTTGAAGCAAAACAACGGGGCTGAAGCTTCCGCTCCCTCTTCCCAACAGGGTCAAACAAAATCAGCCGGCGTCAATGGAGCAAAAGCTTCGCCACAGGTTATGGACGTTAATGTTTCCGGCGACTCGCTCAAAAGAGCGGACGTCGCGCAGGCGGCTACGAAAAGAACGGGGTCATCAAGCAGCGCTTTCGAACGTATGCTGATGACCCAAATCGTGGACAAGGCTAGAATCCATGTTCGCTCAAACGGCCAATCCAATATTATCCTGAAACTCGACCCGCCGAGTCTTGGCAAAATCGACATGAGAATAGTGACCCAGGGGAACGCTGTGAGGGCCGTAATGCTGGTGGAGAGCCGCGAAGTTAAAATGGCGGTTGAAAGCAACCTGGAGAGCCTCAAATCATCCCTGAACAACGCCGGACTTAAAGTGGACCAGATTTCCGTCAACCTTCAGGGAGAAGGGTTTAATTTTCGAAACGAGAATCTGGCTAAAGACTCCGGGCCGAGAAACAGGTCGAAACAGAATAGAGTCACGCGTAGTGGCGGCGCCGAATTTGGCGACAACGAAATGGTATTAGACAAAACGGCCTCAAAAGTCCATAACGGACTGCTGGACGTTGTAGCGTAAAGGAGCATATTATGGCTATTCTAGGCGTAACGGGAGCGGCGACGGCGGTCGCGTCTGTTGATACGGGCAAAAGGCCGGACCAGCTAGGCAAGGACGAGTTTCTTACTCTCCTTATCGCCCAGATAAAAAATCAGGATCCGATGAACCCGATGGAGAACGCAGATTTTACCGCCCAGATGGCTCAGTTCTCATCACTCGAACAGCTTTTTAATATTAACGACAGCCTGGGGCTTTTAAACACATCCACAGCCGCCACCAACAGCGCTCAGGCGATGAACCTGATTGGCAAGGAAGTTACGGCTGAAGGACAGGGTGTGCATATAAAAGATGGTATAGCCTCGGATATATCTTTCGCTCTGCCGGATTCGGCCGATGATGTAACGATTGTCGTCGCGGACCAATACGGGAATGTCGTAAAAACTCTGGAGCTTGGCTCCATGCTCACCGGTGAACATTCTGTGGAATGGGACGGAGTGAACGATTTCGGATCGCCCATCCCCGACGGATTGTACAACTTTCAGGTCAATGCCGAAGACTCTGAAGGCGACCTTATGGAGGTTGAAACTTTCACCAAAGGAATCGTAAACGCCGTCTCCTTCGAGAACGGAGTCGCATATCTACATATTGGAAACGTGAAATATATGCTGGGAGAGGTTCTGGAAGTAAGCGAACCGAAGGAAACTCCTGCAGATGAAGAATATCAACAGGACCAGGAAACGGTCTTTAACCTGGACGCTTAAGGAGGTAAGGAAAAAATGAGTCTATCTAGCGCAATGTTCTCCGGCATCAGCGGGCTTATGGCGTATGGGGACGCCATGAACGTGACGGGAGACAACATCGCAAACATGAATACGGTAGGCTTCAAGGGGAGCAAAACCATTTTCGCCGATATTCTGGCGAACTCCACAGGCAACATGCAGTTTGGCCGTGGCGCCCTTATACAAAGCGTTACACAATCTTTCAGTCAGGGATCGTTCGAAACTACTGGAAACGCTACAGATATGGGCATTCAGGGCTCCGGGTTTTTTGTTGTCCGTGATTCTGACTCAGGTTCTGTTTTCTATACCAGGGCTGGACAGTTCGTCATTAACGACGATGGTTTTCTGGTTAACCCGTCCCAACAAATCGTCCAGGGATACAGCATGTCCACCAACGCGTCTGGAACAGTCACTCGTTCCGGCACGGCGACTAATATTGATCTTGCGAACGTACAGAGCACCCCGCGAGCCACTTCCACTTTCAGGATGGGTATCAATCTTTCCGCTGTGGCTTCCGCCGGGGCGACGTTTTCCAGCTCCTTTAACGCGTATAACGCCCTTGGGGAGGTAACAACAGTTACCTACACATTCACAAAATCGTCAACCGCGCAGACCTGGACTTATATTGCTTCCACTTCCGCAGGAACGGTGTCGGCAGGAGCTTCAGGCACTGTAACCTTCAACTCCTCAGGCAAGATAACCGCCCCTGCCACTGACCAGACTATAACAATATCATCCTTTCCGTCAGGCTCGGGAAACCTTACGATGACCTGGGATTTGTTAAATGGCGCTGGCACATCATACGGCGATATCTCAGGATATGCCGCCCAATCAGTTACAAACTCTATCGTACAGAATGGATACTCAACCGGTGTGTTACGAGGTGTGTCTGTAGATCAGGATGGAATAATTTCCGGCCTCTTCTCCAACGGTCAGTCTCAACAAATATGGCAGACACAACTCGCCGACTTCCTGAGCCCATGGGGGCTTTCGAGACAGGGCAACTCTCTTTTTTCAGAAACAGCCCAATCCGGCCAACCTATTTTGGGTATAGCCAAGGCTGGCGGATTTGGCACGATATACGGCTCGTCGCTTGAGCTTTCGAACGTAGACCTTGGGCAACAATTTGTGGATATGATCCAAAACCAGCGGGCGTATCAAGCAAGCTCCAGGGTTATCACCACTGTTGATGACATGATGGCGGAAACTGTCAACCTGAAACGATAATAGATAATGCGGTCGGTCTGTGAAAATTCCAATTCCATGGCGCAAAATTTTCACAGGCCGCCGCTAACTAAATAAAAACTGGTCGCAGGAGTTGCGGCTCTGAGGGAGTTTTGTTGTAACCGGTTTCTCCCAACCGGCGCATTTAGAGGAATTTTCCTCCTTGATACGTGGGGCTTTACAGGAGCCAACCTGTGAAGCCCCGTTCTATTTGTAACAGCCGGTGAGAGGGTTGACCGGGCCCCTCCCCTTCCCGATAGGCTCCGCTTGCAAAATTGCTTTTTCGATGAATTCGCCAGCTTTCTCAACGGCGCTTACTATCTCCACCCCTTTGGCTAACTGCGCGGTTATGGCCGCGGAGAAAACGCAACCTGAGCCGTGCGTGTTCGGGTTATCAATTCTCTTCCGTTCAAAAAGATGAAACTCTCCTTTTGATAACAGGACATCGACAACTGACTTCCCTTCAAGATGGCCACCTGTGACAATCACGTTTTGGGGCCCAAGCTCATATATTTTCTTTGCGGCGCCCTTCATGGAATCGACGCCGGTTATTTTCACTTGGGACAAAACCTCCGCCTCTGGAATATTTGGAGTCACCGCATGAGCCATCGGAAAAATCTTTTCCTTAAGGGTCGAAACCGCGTCCGGGGCAAGAAGGCGCCCGCCACTGGATGCGGTCAGCACAGGATCCACAACTATATTTTCCACATTAAGCCTGCGCAAAGACTCCGCCACAGCATTTATTATGGGGGCTGAGACCAGCATCCCTGTTTTTGCGGCGTGAACCTTAATATCTTCCAACGTCGTTTCTATCTGGCGTGAAACAAATGGTGGAGGCAACGGATGGATATCTTCCACTTTTATTGTGCTCTGGGCGGTGACCGCTGTAATCGCGCAAACGCCGCGGACACCGAAAGCGCCGAACGTATTGACGTCGGCTAATATCCCTGCCCCGCCGGAAGAATCCGACCCGGCTATTGTCAAAGCCACTTTTGGAGTCATAAACGCTTCATGCTTTCCAGGTTAGTTTGTAATAAGCGATCGCAATAAGCTCTCTAGTCACATCGACCGCCAATTTTAGCGAGCCCCATATCCCATAACGGAGAAACGTCATGGACCCAAGGTTTTCTTTAGCGCTCTTTTCCCATGCCGGAGCCGCGTAAACATGCCTGAACCCGGCTTTGGAAAATACCATTGCCGATCTTTTAATATGTGTCGGTGACGTGACGATAAGATATTTATCATTTTCCGGATCGCCGAAACCCGCTTCTTTTATATATTTCGCATGCTCGCTCGTGTTCCGCGCCTTTGTCTCCAGCAGTATGGCGGTTTCCGGTACTCCCCTTAATATCAACTCGTTTCTGATACCCCATATTGTCGAGTTTTCTATCGGCGGATTAGTAATATGCGATATTATGATTTTGGCCGTCGGATTTTTTTTATACTGGTCGGCGGCCGCATATGCCCGGGTAAACGTCGCTCCGCTTGGGATGGCTCCAGCGGGAAGGAGAACGATATAATCGGAATCAGTCGAATATGGAACATCGGAAAGAAAACGCGCGCCCTTGTCCGCAGCTCCGAAAATAATGGCGCCTACGCTAAAGAAAGCTAGAACGCCTAATATGGTAAAAACATTACGAATACGCTTTAACGTTTTCATGCGTTATTCTCGATAAAAATAAATATGGCAAACTGGATTATCGGGTCGCCTACAGACAGATTGTAATCTAAAACCTTGATGATGCAATTTGATTGTGGAGAATATGCGCCGCAGGTATATTATTAGACGCTTGCCGTGAACAATAAAAAGACAGGATAAATGAATAATAAAACCCGTTTGGACGCATCGCTGGAATCGGCGGTAAACGTGATTCAAAACGAATCGGCGGCCCTTGCCCGGCTGGAGGAAGTCGTCCGCTCGCAGGAATTTAAAAATGCCGTGGAGCTGTGCCTTGATTGCAAGGGCGCGATATACGTCATCGGCATGGGTAAGTCCGGCCTTGTGGGACAAAAGATCGCCGCAACGTTGACCAGCACTGGCACAACAGCGATATACATACATGCGGGCGACGCTTTGCATGGCGACCTCGGCGCCATCAGGCCGGAAGATATTGCCATTCTTATATCAAAAAGTGGGGAGACTAGAGAAACTTTAGGCATAATCCCGTTCCTCAAAAACCAGGGGAACGCCTTTATCGCCATCACCAACGAGATAAGCTCGACACTTGCAAAAGGCGCGGATGTCATACTGTTGATGAAAGTAATATCAGAGGCGTGTCCGTTGAATCTTGCCCCGATGACTTCATCCACAGCCACAATGGCGCTGGGAGACGCGTTGGCCGGAGCGCTTATCGTGGCAAAAGATTTTAAAACAGAACATTTTGCAAGGCTTCATCCCGGCGGCAAACTGGGATGGATGCTGACGGCGAAAGTCGCCGACATGATAGACATCGATCAGAATCCTGTCATCGATAAAAAAGCGACCCTGCGCCATGCTGTCGCGCAACTTGTGGAGAGCCGCACTGGAGCTGTAAGCGTAGTGGACGAAGCCGGGATACTTGCGGGATTAATTACCGATGGCGATCTGAAACGAATTATCGTAAGCGGCGATAACGGGCCGTTTGACCAGCCGGTGGAGCTTTCGATGACACCGGACCCTATGGTGATTCACCTTGCGGCGACAGCGGCGGAAGCGATAGAGATCATGGAAAACCGCGATACGCAGATATCAGTCCTGCCGGTGGTGGATGATGAGCATAGACCGGTGGGAATGCTTCGTATTCACGATATCATCAAGACGCATATGTAATTTGCGCCCTATCATTGCGAACGAAGTGAAGCAATTCCCTGGGGAGAAACAAGGTAAACACAGGCCATGCCCCTTCCATTGAGATTGCCACACGAAACGAAGTTTCGCTCGCAATGACAATTTTTAGCCCTTGGACTCAATCCTTGCTTGGATCATAAATATCATCATCCGGCCACTCGTCATCGTCATCGTCTCCGAGAGGGAGGTCTTCCTCGTGAACGCTTTCAAGATATTCTTTTCTGATCTTTACAAAATCTTTAAGGTGCTCTTTGTCCAAAGTAAAAGCCGGCGTGACCGACTCCAGGCCGCTATCCGGCTCCACAATCGCCCGCATGGAAGTAGTCTGACCATAGTTCTCCATGGTCTTGTAAAACCCTTTTCTGAAAATCGGGCAATCATCACTGGGACAGACCCAGAGAAATGACGTTCCCCACCCCAGCCCGTCAGAAAAATTAATGGGCGGCAGCTCCTGGGCTACCATTTTTACGCCGCAATGCGAACAGGTTGGCGGCTCGGTAACTTTTAATTTCATAATAAAATCACCCTCTGATGGCGGCGATAGCGGTGGCGTAATCGGAACTTTTGAATATGGCGGAGCCCGCCACAAGCGCGTTCACTCCAGCGGCGCGCACATCCGCCGCGTTGTCCGGCTTTATCCCACCATCCATCTCTATGTCGATATCCAGTCCGCGTTCATCAATCATCTCTTTTAATTTTCTCGTTTTATCCAACGCTTCTGGTATGAAGCTCTGCCCGCCGAACCCTGGGTTCACCGACATGATCAATACCATATCGACATCAGGTAAAATATGCTCCAGCGTGGCAAGGCTCGTGGATGGGTTGAGAGACACGCCCGCTTTCTTACCATACTCTTTTATCAAAGCCACGGTCCTATGCAAATGAGGACACGCCTCAACGTGGACGGTGATAATATCCGCCCCAGCTTTAGCAAAGTCGTAAACGTACTTATCGGCGTTCTCTATCATGAGATGCACGTCGAGCGGCAGTTTAGTGTACTTGCGAGCGCCTTCCACGACAAGCGGTCCGATGGTTATGTTCGGCACGAAATGACCGTCCATAACGTCAACGTGAATCCAGTCCGCCCCACCCTTCTCCACTGCGGCGATCTCCTCGCCCAGCTTGCCGAAATCGGCGGATAATATCGACGGAGCGATAACGGTTTCTCTTTTAGTCATGACAAGTAAGTTCTCTGATGTTTTACACGAGTCGCCAATTATACCTGATTATCGGTTCAATTTCCTTGTTTAGCGCGAATAGCTTTCACGCGTTTCTCAAGCTTGCCTGCTTCCTCACCCCGATCCACCTTACGTAAAAGGGTGGCATAGTTTTCCAGTCCGGTCGCCGTAAAAGCGTGATTCGCACCTAATGTTTTCTCATATATCTCAAGCGCCCTCTTATACAGCGGCTCCGCCTCGGCATATTTGCCCTGCGCCGAGTATAGCGCCGCAAGGTTGTTCAGGCTTCCGGCAACGTTCGGGTGGTCTTCCCCATGATTTTTTTCATATATCTTAAGCGCCCTCTTATATAACGGCTCCGCCTTGTCGAACTTGCCCTGGGCGCCATATACACCCGCAAGGTTGTTAAGCGTAAGAGGGATAAATGCGTTGTTTGGCTCCATCGCCTTGTCATACACTGCAAGCACCCGTTCATATAATGGCTCCGCGTCAGCGTATTTCCCCTGGGCGTCGTAGACCATGGCAAGATCGTTTACGCTCGATATCAGGT